>JAFGAY010000167.1 GCA_016933425.1 Pirellulales bacterium | reverse complement strand
CACTTCAACAGTGCCACCCAGCCGTTCTAACCTATCCCTGACGCGGCTACCCGGCCGACTCGACCGGAATCACGCGCATTTTCGGCGCCTCGGCCTCGTCGTCCGAGGGTTCGCCGGGCCGCTGGTCGTTGGATGACGCGGCCTTACCGTTGGGCGTCAGAGGCACCAGCCTGCCTTCGTCGAGCGGAAATAGATTGGGAGTGCCATCGACGGGCGCTCGTCGCGGCGACGGCGATTTGCCCTCGGGCGAGCCCGCGGACGAGGCCGGGTCCAACAGCGGTTCCAGGTGGCCTGCCGGCTGAATGGTCCCTTCGGCCGGGGCTAGTGTCGGCCTGGGGCGTGTCCAGGGCGACGGTTCGAGGGGAATCGGTTCTCCGATCCGTGTGATTCCGACCGGGCCGCTGGCCGGTTCGGGCACCGGTTCCATCGAGGGCCCGATCAACATCGACACGAGCGTGGCGCCGTCGGCCGGTCCGACGGCCACCGCCGCGGCGTAATCGGCGATGTCGTGGTTGTAGTCGCACACGTTGCGCATCAGGGCGTCTTCTTGACGACTCCACGCGGCCAACGCGGCCAGCACGTTTTCCAAATCGACCTCGCCGCGGCGATAGGCCTCACGGCTGACGGTCAGAGCCTTTTCGGCCGTTGCGATCGCGTTGGCGCGTTTTTCAATCGCCTGCCATTTCAACGGCAACGTCCGATGGATCAGCCATGCTTGGGCGGGCGCCGGCCGGCTCGCGAAGAGTTGCTCGAATCGTGTTTCATACGGCGCTGCGCAAGGCCGGTCGTTCGGCAGGGGCAGACTCGCCGACGCCAGGGGAGCGAGCGTTCGCTCGGCCAGCGCGTGTTGCGAGGCGACTGCCGCGATCTGGGCCTCGACCACCGCCGCGTCCGACGACGCCCGCGCCATGCGCACCATAAGCTCGTCGCCCGGCCGCGGCTCAAGACGTTCCAAAACGGCCCGCTCGCGCCGCCGCAGGTTGTACTGCGCCGCCATGCCGACCGCGTCCCAATAAACGTGGACCACGGCGACCTGGCCGGCCGTATCGCGCGCGGCCGACACGGCCGCCAGCAACGACAAGGAGTGGCCGGCCAGCGGGGTTTCTTTCAGCGGCTCCAATGCCCGGGCCACCACCTGCGGGGGCAAAAAATCCTGTTGCTTCTCGCCGTCGCCCGTCGGTTTCTCGGGTAGGTTGCCAATTTCGACCCAGGGTTGGTCCGGCGTTACGCGGTCCGTGATTTCCTGGGGCGGAACGTCGCCCGCCGCTGGAGCGTTTAGTAGAAGCACAAGGAAAACAGGAGCAAATTTCATCGAATCACCTCATGCGGAGCGCTACGGGGCGAGGGGAGCCATTTGGAGGGGCTGCCGGAAAGAAGGACAGGGGGGTTGGTTTCCCGGAAGTATTTCTCGCCGGCCTGCCGAGCGTTTTGACGCCGACAAGATGCTTTAGCGTGACATGCCGGACGGTTTTCGTCAATCGGTGGCGGGGTCCTCTTTCTTTCCATTTTACTTCAGTCGTTCGTCCTGCTTTTTTCCAGAATTAAGGTATAATGGCGAGTCCCGCCGGTTCAATTACCCTCCTGCCGGAACTATTATTGATGTTTGCTTGGATAATGCCCCGTTCCGCCAACGTATCTGGCCTATTTACCGGCCTCTCGTTGGTCGGCCTCGGTTCATCGGCCGTGTAAAAAAGTCAATAATGCCTCCTCGTCGTCGGAGCTGTCCCGTCCCATGCCGTTCAACCATGCCCTGGTCCGAGTGACGACCCTGTTGGCCACGACTCTCGTGGTCGGGCTGATGGTGGGGGCCATTTGGTGTTATCAGCGACGATGTTTCGACCCGGCCGCGCTGGGCCATGACGAGCTTCTCGAGTGGCTCGTCACATACGACCTCGAGGAAGTCTCGCCGCAGACCCGTTGCCTCTTGGCCAAGCGGCTCGATGAAGGATTTTCCGGCGAGATGGATTGGAAAGCCGTCAACGATCAGCTCACTCCCCGGCATCGGGCCCAGCTCTGGAAAAACGTTCCCCTGATTCTGGAACCGTGGTTTTTGGACAAGGTCCGACGCTACCACGAATGCGAGACATCGGACCGAATGGCCTTTCTCGACCGCGCGATCGACACGCTGACGGTCTGGAAAGGGCTCGATGCGCTCAGTCCTCCGTCCGGCCAAGGCGATGGAGATTGGGGTGAGATGGAAATGCTGCTGCGCCGGCAAATCGCCGTTTGGCGCGACCGCGCCAAACCCGATCAGCAACAGCGCATCGATCAGCTTGTTTCGGCCATTGAGGTCCGCTGGCTTTTTCGTCAATTGGCCGGGACGCTCGATGAGGCGAATCGGCCGAACTCGGAACCGTGATTCGCGGTGTCGCGACAGACCGAAGCGAGGACGGGCCGGAACGCCTCTGTGGGGTTCCCGTCAGCGGGACCGAGGAAACTCGGGCGGGGCGGGCGATTCCACGTCGTCCCGATCCAGCGGATGCCACAGCGGGAGCCCGTCGCGCACCCGATCGGCCATGACCTTCAATTTGTCCTTGGTGCCTGGCATGGCTCCGGTCGCGGGATAATAGTCGCCCTCGATCTCGGGCGGTTCGAATTCCCAGAACCCCAGCTTGATCGCTTCCAACACGGACTTGGGCACAGTATGGCTCCTCCCTATACTTGCGATACCGTATCGGCCGACAAGGTCGCCCCTGCGAGGAGGGCTGTCAGCACGGATGGAATAAGGGAACAGGTGCATTACGCCCAAAAGAACGGGTGCGTGCTTCGTGCCCAACGCACCTGTTCCCTTTCTTGCAGCCGTCTCATCACAGCCTAACGCCCTATTGACCCCTGCATAGCTAATGAACGCAGGGCGACCAACGGGAGCCCGGTTTTCAGGGCATTTAGCGTTGCCCCGCCGATCATTTTTAATGCAACGATCAATAGTATTCATTTGATCGCGCCAAATGTCAAGCATCTTACCTTTCTTCTTGGTGAGTTGGCCGGATAATTCGCAGGTTTTGGCGATGCATGAGACAAGCGATACGATCACCGTCCCAGAACGGTTCTCTCCGCGGCGCGGTTTCACGGGTGAATGGAGTTATGCCGGCGCCGTGTTCAATGGTTCGACAACGCATTTGCAATTCTTCAATTGACGGGAATCTGGGGAATTCGGAGAAAACCGTTAGGTTTCAGCCATTCCCGGGTGCTGCCTGATGGACACGCCAGAAATCCATGTATTGTCTGGGTTCTTGATTTTCCGACGTAAATCTTTTCTGCCGATGGGCTATCGCACGAATAATTCAACCCATCCATTTTTTTCACCATGGCAAGCCGGCTGGTGATCTTGCCGACCGAGAATCACCATGGACCATCCCCACCACTCCGGCTCGCAACGATTACACCTGCCTGTTATTGCCGTTGTTTTGGATGCCTACGTAAATTTGGTTATTTGGGGTGGCTGACCGAAATGCGTCGCCAATTCATCGTCGACGCCGAGCACGGTACGGCCCACGACGTTCAACACGAAATTGCCGGCGAGGATTTTGGGGAAGACGTGGCTCGCCAGCCGCCGCCATGCCGGATGGCGGCTCCCTTCGTGCTTTTGCTTGGCGCGATCGCGTGTTGTCGCTGATTCGGTTGACCGAGCCCTGGTGGGACGGCAATCTCAATCGGTTATCGTGCCCTGGATTTCCGCCAGGTTGCCGGTCCGTGTTTCTTTGATTAGCATTGACGGTTTTGGGATTGATTATTGGCTTTTGCACGGCCAACGAACCGAGGCCGACCAACGTGAGGCCGGTAAGTGGGCCAGATACGTTGGCAGAACGGATTATTATCCAAGCAAACATCAATAAGCCCTGCATGTTCCGTGATCGCCTGGGCGCGAGGGTCGGCTTGTTTTCCCTCGAACCTCCTCAAGCCATACAACACCATCATGTCCGAACTGCCCACGCTGGCCGAAGCCGCCGACCGGATTCGTGCCCAAACGCTTTCCCCGGTGGAACTTCTCGATCGGTGTCTCGATCGCATTGATCGGCTCGACGGCCGGCTTCGGGCCTGGGTCGTGGTTGACCGCGAGGCCGCGCGGCGCGCGGCCCAGCAGCTTGCCATCGAAGCGGTGCGCGGCGAGTTCCGTGGTCCGCTTCACGGCGTGCCGATCGGCGTGAAGGACATTATCGATGTGGCCGGTCTGCCGACTCGGGCCGGCTCGCCGCTCCGGGAAAACCATGTTGCCGCGGCCGACGCGCCGGTCGTGGCCGGTCTTCGCCGCGCCGGGGCCGTCATTCTCGGCAAAACGGTCACGGTCGAGTTTGCTTGTTTCGATCCGTCGCCGAGTCGCAATCCTTGGGACCCGGCGATCAACGACGCCCCCCGCCACACGCCCGGCGGGAGCAGCAGCGGGTCGGCGGTGGCGGCGGCCGCCGGCATGTGTCTGGGGGCGTTGGGAACGCAGACCGGTGGATCGCTCGTGCGGCCCTCGACCTACTGCGGCGTGGCGACCTGCAAGCCGACGTACGCCGTCGTGAGCCGTGTCGGCGTGGTGCCGGTGAGCTATCACTTCGACCACGTCGGGCCCATCGCCCGCCGGATCGCCGATCTGGAACTCATGATGCGGTGTCTGCCGGCCGACGACGATTTTGGACCGCGCGGCGCCGCGGCCGCGCCGTCGGGCGAGCTTGATTTTCGCCGTCAGGCGATTCGGCCGCCCCGATTGGGTACGCTCGGGGGCTTTTGGGAAGAAACGGCCGACGACAACATCCGTCAGGCGACCCACGCGGCGATCGAGCGGCTCACGGCGGCTGGCGCGGCGATCGTGCCGGTGGAAACCGACGTCAACTTTTCACGGATCCAACCGATGCACCGGCGGATCATGGGCGTCGAGGCGGCAACGGTCCACTGTGAAGACTATCGGCGTCGGCCCGAGGCGTTTGGGCCGCTGATTCGCCGGCTTCTGGACGAAGGCCTGGCCTGTTCGGCGGTCGACTACGCGGCGGCGCTGGCCGAACTGCGCGGCTATCGGCGCCGGGTCGCGCGGCTGTTCGATTCGGTCGATGCGCTGATCGTCCCCTCGACCCACACGACGGCCCCGCCGACGCTCGAAACGTTGACCGGCACGAGTGAATTCCAGGCCCCGTGGAGCGCGGCGGGCGCGCCGGTGGCGTCGATTCCCAGTGGGCTGGCCGCCGACGGGTTGCCGGCCGCCGTCCAGATCGTCGGCCGTTACCACGACGACCGGCGTCTGTTGGCCATCGCCCAATGGTGCGAAACGGTTTTCGATTTCGACAACGTGCCGCCGATTGCCCGGGAGGTTTGAAGGGCCGTTTCGCCATGAAGCCGCCGAGGGTGCGGAGACGATTTTCAAGAATGGACGATCCCTCGCGACCGTTCGTAGGCGGCGATGTCGGGTTCGTGCGCGAGCGTCAGTGCGATGTCGTCCAGTCCGTTCAGCAGGCAGTGACGCCGATAGTCGTCGACTTGCAGCGAAAGCAACAGACCGTGGGCGTCGCAGACCATGCGGTTTTCCAGATCGATGGTCAGTTCATAGCCCGGATAGCCGGCGCAGCGCGCGAACAGATCGTCGATCGTCGGTTCGTCGAACACGATCGGCAGCAGGCCGTTCTTGAAGCAGTTGTTGAAAAAGATGTCGGCGAAGCTGGGGGCGAGGATTGCGCGGAAGCCATGGTCGGCCAGCGCCCAGGGGGCGTGTTCGCGGCTCGATCCGCAGCCAAAGTTGCGCCGTGCGAGCAAAATGGTCGCGCCGGCATACTCGGGCCGATTCAGTTCGAAGTCGGGATTGTCCGAGCCGTCTTCGAGAAATCGCCAGTCGAAAAACAAGAACTGCCCGAAGCCGGTCCGCTCGATCCGCTTCAGAAACTGCTTCGGAATGATTTGGTCCGTGTCGACGTTCGACCGATCCATCGGAAGAACTAGGCCGGTGTGCTGTGTGAAAGCTTTCATGGAAAATACAAACACAAAAGGGAAATGAACGAAGAAAAAATCCAACGAAAAAAGTTTTGTTAATAGCCGCGGGCGGAAGCCCGCGGTCTTGGTTGTCAGAAAGAAAAAAGAACACTGATTCTCGCTAATCCCCACTGAT
>JAFGAY010000166.1 GCA_016933425.1 Pirellulales bacterium | reverse complement strand
GGGTCAATTCGTGCATCATCGAGACGTAGGGAATGAACAAGCCGAGGGCGGCGATGGCCACGGCCAGGCCTCCGATCACCATGGTGAAGAGGACCGGTAGAAAGATTCGGGCCAGGTCGGCGGCGTGCTCGGCGCGGCGATGGTAGGTCTTGGCCGCGTGGCGCAGCGCCGAAAGCAACGCGCCGTGGCGCAGGCCCGAGGCGATCATCCAGCCCAGCATCGGCGGAATGGCCAGCTCGCGGAGTCCCTCGCGGTCGAGCGGCTGGCCGGCGGCGAGTCGTTGGGCTAGTCGCCGGGCCGAGCGTATCATGCGCGGCTGGCCGGTCGTCTCGGCGGCCAGGACGACGCTCTGGTCCAAGGGAACCTCGCTTTCGACCAGCAAGGCCAACACATCGGTGAACACGGCGACGCGGCTCGTGCGAATCATGCGGCCCATCCACGGCATCCATCCCAACAGAGCGGCGGGCAGCGGATTCTGCGAAAGGGTTGCGCGGCCCGCCCCATACCAGATCCACGCGGTGAGAATGATCAGGACAATCGGAATCGCACCGGCCCAGTACCACGCCTGGGCGACGACCGGCAGCCACTGGGTCATCGGCGAACGACCCGACGTCGTGTCGCGGATCAACTCGTGCAACAGGGGCATGACCCAGGCGAACAGGCCGTAACCCACGCCCCAGGCCAGCGCCACGACGATGACGGGATAGATGAGCGAGGCGGAGATTTCGCGGCGGTTTTCGGCCAGCCGGCGCAAGAAGCCGGCGACCGATTCGAGCGCCGCGTCGAGCCGCCCGCCGCGCAGGCCCGCATCGACCACGGCCCGATAGACCTCGGGCAGAGGGGTGCGGTCGGATTCGATCGCCTCGCGGAGTGTGGCCCCGCGGCCCAGCTCGACGGCCACCGACGTGGTGAGCCGGCCCAGCGCGCCGGGCAGATCGCGCCCGGTGGCCAGCAGCCCTCGGTCCAAGGGGACCCCGGCGCGGACCAACGCGGCGATCTCGTCGTTCAAAATAATCAGGTCGTCGAGCGACAGGGACGCGGATTTATTGGTGCGCGACACGGGTCGGATCTCGCTTAATTAAAGTTATTCGGATGATGGATCGTCGTGGCCGAGGCCCAGGACCCGGCGGATTTCGGCCGGGCTGGTGGCGCCGGCGGCGATCAGTTCGCCGGCGCGCTGGCGCTGGGGGATCATGCCGGCGGCGACGGCCGCGCGCCGCAGCGCTGCCGCGTCGGCTCGCTGGAGAATAGCCTCGCTCAGCTCCGCCCTGCGCGTGGCGACCATCTCGACCAGCGGGATCCGCTCGCGATAGCCGGTCCCAAGGCACTCCGGACAGCCGACGGGCACGCGGACGCGAGGGGCGTCGAAACCGAGCCGGTCTTCGGGCCGGTCGCTCCACGGGGCGCACGAGCAGAGCCGCCGGACCAGTCGCTGCGACACCACGGCCAAAAGGCCGCTGCGGATGACGTAGGGCTCGATGCCCATGTCGGCCAGCCGGCCGAGCGCCTCGGCCACGACGCCGGCGTGAAACGTGCTCAGGAGCAAATGGCCGGTCAACGACGCCTCGAAGGCCGCCTCGGCCGTGGCGCGGTCACGAATTTCGCCGACCATGATCACTTCGGGATCTTGCCGCATGAGAAAACGCAGGCCCGTGGACAGATCGAATCCGATCCGCGGGTTGATTTGCGATTGGGCCACCCCCTCGACGGCCACCTCGATGGGATCCTCGAGCGAAACGAGGCTCCGCGCGCCGCCGGCCGCGGCGGCGATTTCGCGCAGGCAGGCGTAGACCGTGGTCGTTTTGCCGCTGCCGGCCGGGCCGCTGACCAGAATCGCGCCGCTCGTGGCGCCGAGCAGTTGCCCCAACGGCGCGGCGACGTCGTCGGGAAAACCGAGGTTGTCGAGACGTCGATAACGCCCCGGTCCGCTGAACACGCGAACCACGGCCCGTTCGCCGTAAAGCGTCGGAAAGGTGCTGAGCCGCATTTCGAGAGTGTTTGGGTCGATCGTCGGGCCTGGCGAGCCGTTGCCCCCGCCCGACGCGCCCAGCGGCGAATTGCGAAGCCGGCCTTCCTGGGGCGATTCGGTCTGGTAGGTCAGCAGCTCGGCCATGACCTTGAGCCGGCAAACCAGATTGATCCCCAAACGCGAGGGAAACCGCCGGAAACATCGCAACACGCCGTCGATGCGATATTTCAGCTCCATGCCCTCGGCCGTCGGCTGAAAGTGGATGTCGCTGGCTCCCTCGGCTTGTCCCCAGGCAAGGATTTCGTCGATCGCTCGGGTAGCATAGTCGTGCGCGGCCGTATCGAGCCGATTGATGCGCAGATCAAGGGAATCGTCCGCAATGGGCATGGGGTTACTTCTCTCTTCAGGGTTCTTCCGACTGGCTTTTCTCGTAGCCGGCGTTTTCCTCGAGCAGTTGTTCCCGCAATTGGACCAGGTTCGGCTCGGGGCGCTCGGCGTTGGCGTCTTTGGTCTCGCCGCCGGCCAGCAACGAGGCGATCCAGCCGAGCGCATTGCCGGTGTCCGGATGGCGCTGGACCGGGTTGCCGGCGACGGTCGCGGGCTGCACGTCGCGTGATTCACCGGGCGCGGCGGTCGCGGTGAGCGAATTGGAGATGCGCGTGGCCAACTTTGTGGCCGTAATTACCCCCAGCGTGACCACGGCCGCCACCAAGGCGCTGACAACCGCGGGCCGAAACACGCTCAAACGATATGCTGGACGGTAGTCAACCGATGTCTGGCCGGCAAGGAACATCAGCCGATCGCGATCGAGCCGCGGACGGCGCGGCCGCAGCGAGGCCAACGACTTCTCGAACGAGGTGAGGGGGTCTTTTTCCGTCATGACGTTGAAAACCTCTCACGTAAAAACGCCAATGCCGTTTGGAATCGTCGATAGGCCGTGGTCGACGACGTTTCGGTCAGTTGGGCGATTTCCTCCCATGCCAGATTGCCCCACAGCCGGGCGACGACCGTTTCGCGCTGGTCGATCGGCAATTCGTCGAGCGCAACGACCAGCCGCTCGGCGTCGAGCCGCTGGCCGTTGCGCGATTCGAACCATGGCTCGCCCTGATGGGCCGCCGACCGCTCGTGGCGCGAGCGCCGCGATGCCTTGCGCGACGCGTTGATCGCACCGTTGCGCACGACGCGATAGAGCCAACCGACCGGATTGTCAACCTTTCGGGATTGCCTCAACAGACTGATAAAAGCCTCCTGAACCACGTCCTCCGGCATATCGCACCATTGGCGCGCATAGAGGACCAACGCTGGAGCCTGCTCGTCCAGTAGTTTCGCAAGGAGTTCCTGGCTGATGCGGGTCATCAGGAGGCCTCGGTCCTTATTCCACGGTTAAGACGCGCGCCGGACGACGTTATTTCACGCAAAAACGGACAAACCGCCGGACAACGCGGACCGAGGCGAATGGCACCGCGCCGCGAGGCGACCGCCTTTTGCTCATTTTAACCTCGCCGGGCGTTGTTAGGGTGATTCCTTATGCCTCGATAGGGGGTGGAGGCTTGGTTGCCCGACGGCTGGTGGGCACTGTGTCGGGACCCGTGGCAAAGGCTCCCCGTGGCCACCCCCTGGACAGGCCACGCTTTTCCAGTACACTGCTGGGCGTGCAAGGGGGGGTTTCATGGTTTGGTTTGTAAAGATTGCCACCGCGACATTTTACGACTAGTTACGTTGTCAAGAGGAACTCAGAAATGGAAAAACGCGTATTCGACTTTTCGCCCGGTCCCGCCGTCCTTCCCGTCTCCGCCCTTCAAGAGGCTCAACGCAATCTGGTGGCCATGCCCGGGGTCGGCATCTCGATCCTTGAAATCAGCCACCGGTCGGCGACCTTCACCGAGATCATCGAGAAAACGGAAGCCAACCTGCGAAAACTGCTGAATATTCCCGAGGGCTACCAGGTGCTCTTCCTCCAAGGCGGCGCCCATCTCCAGTTCGCCATGGTTCCCATGAACCTGCTGCGCGGCAAGGGCAAGTCGGCCGACTTCGTGGTGACCGGCACCTGGGGCAAAAAGGCCCTGCCCGAGGCACAACGCGAAGGCAAGGCGCGCGTCGCATGGGACGGCAAGGCGACCAATTTCAGCCGCGTGCCCAAGGACTCGGAACTGGACCTCGACAAGGACGCGGCCTACGTCCACATCACGTCGAACGAGACGATCCAGGGCGTGCAGTTTCAGACCGAGCCGGCGGTAGGCAACGTGCCGCTGGTGTGCGACTCCTCGTCCGATTTCCTGCACCGGCCGCTGCCGGTCGATAAGTACGGCATTATCTACGCCTGTGCCCAGAAGAACCTGGGGCCGGCCGGAGTGACCGTCGTCGTGATCCGCGACGACCTGGTTGCCCAGTCGCCCGAGGAGCTTTCGCCCATGCTCAACTACAAGGTGATGGCCGAAGGCAAATCGCTTTATAACACGGCCCCGACGTTCGGCATTTACATGGTCAAGCTGGTCACCGATTGGCTGCTGAACGACATCGGCGGACTCGACAAGATGCACGCCATCAACAAGCAAAAGGCCAATCTTCTGTACGACGTGATCGACGGCTCCAGCGGATTCTACGACGGCCACGCCGAACCAGCGAGCCGCTCGCTGATGAACGTCACGTTCCGCCTGCCCGACCCGGAGATGGAAAAGAAGTTCGTCGACGGCGCCGCGAAGCGCGATTTGCACTCGCTCAAGGGCCACCGCTCGGTCGGCGGCTTCCGCGCGTCGATCTACAACGCCATGCCGATGGAAGGCGTCGAACGACTGGCCGAATTCATGACCGAATTCGCGAAACAGAACGGATAAATCGCGAGGGAGTCGTCCTCCCGGCTCGTGGATGACGCCCCAAAAACCATTTCGTGCTTTCGAACTTTCGGTGTTTCGTGATCGGTTTTTTCATCACGAAAACACGAAAGGGCGAAAGCACGAAAGTTGGCGATGGATC
>JAFGAY010000165.1 GCA_016933425.1 Pirellulales bacterium | reverse complement strand
GGCGTTGCCCGGCAAATGGTAGCATCGCCGCCAAAAGCCGCTAACTTCGCCGGGTGCGTCCGGCGCGATTGTCGCGGCGGCGGCCGCGTCTTGATCCTTCAACCCATGAAAGAATAAATACTTGCCGCCCAAAAACGCGGCCAAGAGGAGCCACGGCAACGGCGATCCGCTCAGCCGCGAGGCCGCCGAGGCCGTGCCCGCGTGCAAAGCGACGTCGACCAGCTCGTCCACGTTGGCGTCGAGCCACGCGCCCCAGGCCGACGCGCTTCCCTGACGCCGGGCGAGCATTCCATCGGCCCGATCGAAAAACCAGCTTGCGGCGACCAGCGCCGCGGCCCAAACCCCGGCTGCCGGCCAAAACAACAACACGGCGACCGCCCCGCCGGCTGCCGCCAGACCGGCAAGTGTCAGGTGAACCGGACGCACCCAAGACGTCGCGAGCCGCCGCGCGACGCGCTCGGCCGCCGGCACGATGTACCTTCGCGATATCGGATGACGCGCGGCCGACGCCTTCTCGATCGACGCCCGATCCGATTGACGTGGCGACCGGCCCATGGCGCAGCACCGGCCCCGTAAAGAGTCCACCGGCGCCAAAGCTTCGCTTCGGCCCGGCCACCCGCGCATGCACGGCTGCGCCGGGTCGACGGTTTTTTGGTCGAAATCGAGTTTCACCGCGCTTGTCCGACCTTCCTTGGTCACTTATGAAACGCGAACTCCGGTGGAGCCGGGCGTGGAACGACTCGCGTCAAGGCTTCATGGCCCAAATCGTTTCCCGCGGGCTGGGTCGAGGGGAGCGACATCTTTTCGGGCGAAAAACGCGTGAAAAACTCCCATTCCCGGCGCACGCGGCCGGCCGGACGAGAAAACGGATCGCCCGACGAGTCTCCGCCGTCAACGCCGTCGCTCCCCGCGGAACGAACGGCCCACCAGCGCCGGATCGCCTCGGCCATCGCACCGCAGAGCGTCCATCGCCTGCCCGGCGAACGCCAAGGACTCACGGCGATTTCCCACGACCCACGCAACGCCAAGCCGAGCAACGCCCGAACCACGTGCCCCGGATGACGAAGATTTTTCCATTGAAACAATAGCGTGTTGCGCAACGCCAACCGGTCGCAACCCTCGCGGCCAAAGCACGCGCCGAAAGTGGCCATGCCCCGGTGCCACGACAACGCCTCGGGCACGTAACAGGCGTAGTAACCCCGAAGGTACGCACGGAACGACAAATCGAGATCTTCCAGCCGACCGGGCAGATAAAGCGGGTCAAATCCCCCCAACTCAAGAAACTTGCGACAATCCACCGCCATCACGGCGCCCGCCGAGGCGGTGGGACCGGGCTGGTCGATCGCCTGTGCATGGCCGGGAAACAAAGCTGTCGCCTGAACCAGCCCCCATCGCCACAAAATGGCCGTGCGAAACCCTTCGTAACTCGTCGCGTCGAATTGATAACACTTGGGCGCCGTCATGTAACAATCGGAACGCTCGGCCACCAACGGCCGGACAAGTCGGTCCACGCATTGCTCGTCGAGCTTCACGTCGTTGTTCAACAACACGGCAATCCGGCCCGGCAACGTCGCCACCACGTCGTTGTAGCTCGATAGCCCACGGTTCGGCCGCCGAATCACGCGGACCTGCGGATATTCGCGGGCCAACCAGGCGATGGAGTCGTCCGTCGAAGCATTGTCGATCACCGCGACGTCGCACCGATGACGCGACGCGCCCGCCGCACGCACCACCGTCGGCAGACACTCGGCCAACAACGACCGGCCGTTATAGTTCAATATGAGCAGGTGGACCAACATGGGTCGCTCGATGTGCGGACACTGTACGTCGAAAAAACTCAGCCAAGCTCCTAAGGATATGCTTTACAGGCACTTCGGGTCAATATGGCTACTCGACCTAGGCTTGTCTATTTTGCTGATCTTACGCATGTTTTGCGATATCCTTATGCTCTTCGGGTTCCACCACCCACCATCCCGCACGGTAAATCAGCTCATCGCCCGACATCGGACGAAACCAGGCGGCAAATTCCCGTTCGGCCGCCTGATCGTGTTGCGAACGGACGAGAGTCGCCACCGCCACGGCGACGGACGCCAGGCACATGCCCGCCAGATAGACGCGGCCCAGCCACAAGGGATGGTCTCCGGCCAGCCAGGCCACGACGCCCAACAGCGTCAGGAAGTTCATCACGACGTGCATTTCACACAATTTTCGGGCTGTCCAGGCGGCCAACCGCCGAGGATGCCGTGGAATGGAGGGCTGTGGCCGCGGTTGATCTCCGCCGCCCCCGTCGACTTCGAGCCGGCCGCGCACCCGTTTGAGCCGCTGGATAAACGACTTGTATCGGGCGTCGTGATGCAGCGTCAAAAGCAGCGAGGCAAAGCCCCAAACCACGCCGGCCCAAAGCCAACCGGGCTCGCCCGACGCGACAGAAACCCCATGGCCCAATCCCAACGGCACGGCCAGATTCATCGTGTGGTGCATCAGATAATCAAGCTGCACCCCGTCCAGCGATGCCGTCTCGCGGAGCCGGGCCAATTGGCCGTCGACGTGATCCAATAGATACCAGACTTGCATCAACCCGACACCCAAAAGTAAACCGCCCAGGCTTCCCCAGGCCAACGCCAACGCCGCGCCAATGCCGAATCCCCAGGCCGTCAGCGTTGCCAGATTGGCCGACATGCCCCAGGGAGCGACTACCCACGTAACCCGAAGCGCCATCGGCCGGGTCACCCGCCGAGCCATCCAGTTGCCGACCCGGCGATGATCGGGCTTCTGACACAGACGTTCAAGGTCGTTGAGGTTGATTCGTTTCATCTATTGGAACCACGGATGAACACGGATTAGAAAGTAGTTTTCAGTCTGTGTCCATCTGAGTCTATCTGTGGTTACTCCTCATGATATTCACCGTGCAAGTTGGCGTCGCCAGTCGCCGAGCCGCCAGACCACGGCCGCGCAACCCAACCAGACAACCACGACTAGTCCCGCACGATAGACCAAGGAAATCCAATCAACGCCGGCCGCCGGCTCGACGTCGACAAAGGGCAACGCGACCAGCAGCGTCGGCAACAGCGCGACGCCGACCGTCGCCAGCCAGCGCAGCCGCTCGCCGCCGGGCAGCTCAATCCAAAGCGACGCACCCACGACCAGCACGAAGTAGCACGCATACGAGGCCGTGGTCGCCATGGCCACGCCGGCCAACCCCCAGCCGGCCGCGAGCGCAAAATAGTTGGCCGCCGCCGCCAGCACGACGACCGCCGCCGCCACGGCCACGGCCCGGCGCTGCCGATTGACGGCGATTAAAAATTGGTTGGCCGGCGCGGCAATGGTCAGTAGAATCGCGCCGGGAATCAACCAAACCATTGGCACCAGACCCGGCCGATAGCGCGGCAGCAGCCAACCGAGCAACGGCCCCGCCAGAACGAGCGACAGCCCGCCGACCAGCGCCATGACAACCGCCTGTACCTCGCCGGTCCGCGCGGCCAACCGCGCCACGTCCGCCCGATCGGCCGAGACTCCAAATTTCTCGCCATACCGGGGGCTCATGATCAGGCTCGTGATGCTGCCCAGCCCATAAAGCTGCGCGCCGACCATCAGGGCAAGCGAATAACAGCCCAATTGATATTCGCGGTCGCTCAACCAGGCGAGGATCATGAGCTTGTCGATCGAGCGAAACAGGGTGAAAAGCGTCGTGGCCAGCAAAATCGGGCCGCCAATGGCCACGAGCCGCCTGATTTCAGCCCAATCCCACGCCCAGTCGAGCGTCGCACCGCGATGTCGCCAAACGAAGGCCAGCGCGGCGAGCATCACGATCAGCGTGCCCAGATACAATCCCGGCAGTCCCCAAATCCACGTACACAAACCCCCGACGGCAAGCGTTCCAACGGCTTCGACCACGGCCAGACGCGAGGTCGCGCCGAACGATTGCTGCCCGCGGAGTATCGTGACGTGAAACGTGACGTACCGGGAAAGGACGGCCAGCAACCCCGCGACGATCCACGCCATCGGCCACGTCCCGGCCGGCGTCCCCTCGCCCCAGGCGATCCGGGCACCGATAAAAACCAGCACGCCCGCGTAGGCCGCGCTGGTGAGCGTGTTGACGGTAAACGCCAGATTAAGTCCCCGCCGGGCGTGGGCCTCTTCGCCGCGTCCCCGGGCAATGGTCAATTCGCGCACCGCCCCCTTGCTGATGCCCAGATTGGCGTAGTTGCCATAGCTCAGCAAGAGCCTGACGGTTTGCCATACGCCCATCTGCGCTGGATCAAGAAGAATCCGCAGCAAGAGACTGGTTGCCGCGCCCAGCACGTGGCAAAAAACGGTCGTTCCACCGACCACGAGCCAATCGCTCGCCGCGCGGCGCCAGCCGGTCACCGGGCCGACGACTCGGTGCAAGGGGGTGGCGCGAGCGGGAATGGTTTCAACACGCGTGCTCAACGGTTCCATCCGTGAAAGCGTGGCCCCCCGTGCTCGACGCCGGCGCAATTCACGCGTGGCCCTGGGCCAACTCGCGATTCAACGCCGCCATGCGGTCGCGCAGGGCCGGTTGGTGATCCAACAAATCCGCAATCCTTTGCCAATCGAGCTCGTCCGATCCCAAGGCGTCGACAATCGTCAAAAGATGCTCCCAGTCTTCCTCGATGTCGATGGTCAGCCGGAAATCGTCGCGGTCCACACGCGTCGGGGCGGGTATCAGCCGCAAGGTGAATTGTTCCGGGTGACCGTAGATGAATCGCGTGACTTCGCGGCGGTCCGCCGGCAACGTCGCCTTGCGGTCGGCGCGCCGCAGGGCCTCGGTGCGTATCCATTCGGCATAAACGCCCACCGGCGAGAGAATGGCCGGCCGCCCATCGCGCGAGCTGTAGCTCACATAATCGCATGCCTCGTGCGCGTCGGCCGTGGTGACCAGATAGTCGATCAGACTCGGATCGACGAACGGACGATCGGACCGCACGCGAACCACCGCCTCGCAGCGATATTGCTCGGTGGCCTCGGCGAATTGCCGCAGGGGGTCCTTGGCCTCGATGGTCAAAATGGGGACGTCCGGCGGAACGAGCGTGGCCAGAATCCTACTCGATGCCTCGCTGTCGGCCAACACAATCACGCCGTCGATCCGCTGACAATCGGTCACCCGGCGCACTACCCATTCGACCACCGACTTGCTGCCGAGCTTCCGTGCCGACGCATCGGCCGCGCCTTCCGACCCACGACAGGTTTGAATGATTCCAAGCGTCTTGAGCATCCCGCTCTCCCGGCATCCATTTTCGTTGGGCAATTGCCGGCCTTCGACTGCCGTCGCCCGGCCCAAAAAGCCGTCCAGTAATCATCAAACAATGTAACGCGCCCCACGCGCCACCGTCAAGATTGACCACCGTTTTCCAAGTTCATGAGTTCATGAGTTCGCCGGTTAGCATCCCGCAACCGCGGACCGCCCGTCTTGCCCAATATGCCGCCACGAATAACGCAATTTCAATCACCGGCGACTGACGACTCACCTTGAAGAAACGTTATACTAGAATGTTTACACACCAATAAACCCGACGAAGGGCCCTTTATCCCACGCGCCCGAATTACCCCTCTTGCCAATCCTCGTGCATTTATCACTGTCTGCTGCATTGCCCCGCATTAGTTTCCTCTGAAAACCCGTTTTGAAATCGGTTTGGCAACCCAAACCCCCACCGGGCCCGTCCTGGTCGAGCAAGGTCTGAAATCTACTCGGTTTTGAAAGCCGCTCTGGAATGCCACCATTGATCCGCCTATTTCGCCATCCCCGCTTTTTGGCCTTGCTCGAGATCATGGCCATCTTTGGGGTCTTGTTTCTTTATGGAGCGAGGCCGGTTCCCGACTCAAACGAAGCCCACTACTTGGGCAAGGCAATCCACTTCTGGAATCCGGATTGGGGGGGCGACGATTTTTTCTTGAATTCCAAGGATCCCCACCTGGTCTTCTGCTTCGCGTTCGGCTGGCTTTCGCGGTGGCTCTCTCCGGTCTTGTTGGTTTGGGTGGGACGCGTCGCTACCTGGTGGCTCTTGGCCTGGGCATGGCGACGGCTCAATTGGACCACCTTGGGCCGCCGGTGGTGGTCGATTGCCACGGCCGCCGCGACCCTCTGGCTCATGGACCATTTTGCCATGGCCGGCGAATGGTTTGTCGGCGGGATCGAGGCCAAGGGATTTGCCTACGTCTTCGTCTTGCTAGGGATCGAGGCCCTCGTGGGCGACTCATGGCGCCGGGCCTGGCTTCTTTTCGGCGGCGCGGCGATGATCCACGTGTTGGTCGGCGGTTGGGCGGTCGTCGCCGCCGGCCTGGCCTGGCTCGTGCTGGGACGCGGCCATCGCCCCACCCTGCGTTCCATGCTGCCCGCCTTGCTCGGCGGCTTGGC
>JAFGAY010000164.1 GCA_016933425.1 Pirellulales bacterium | reverse complement strand
TCGGGAATTTCGTCGACCACCGCCACGTCGTCGGCCGGCAGATCGCCCGAGTTGACCACGGCGATTCGATAACTCAACGTTGCGCCGATCGAGCCGACGGCCGGGCCCGTCTTGCGCACCGTCAATTGGGGCGCGCTCCAACTGGCCGTCGTGCCGCCGCTGCGGACGACCAACGACTCGCCGCCGTCGATCGCGCTGGGCCGAATTACCTGGATGTTGATCGCGTTGACGCCGGCGGCCGGTTGGGCCTGGGCAATTTCGACGCTTGCCTGACCGGCTTCGTTGGTCACCACCGTCGCAACCGCGGCTCCGTCGGGCGCGAAACCGGCCGGCGGACCGCCGGCGATTTCATAGCGCACCCGCCATCCGGCCCGGGGCGAGCGGTCGGTTTGTTTGCTCACGGTCGTGGTCAGCATGGCTCGGCCGCCGGCCGCCGTGATAACCGGCGAGGGAAATTGACACAGGGCATCGAACCAAAGGATCGTGGCCGTCTGTTTTTTGACGTCCCAACCGTAGACGCTCGGGGCGTAGGCCGTCACGTGGCTCAAGCCTTCGACCGGGGAACTCACGGCGACCCAGGTCTGTCCTCGGGCCACGCAGACGTCGTCGGTCGTGGTGGGCGTTTCGCGGTTCAGCCGGAGATAGCGCCGCGATGTGCTTGTGACAACCCAGCGACTGTCCTTCTTTCGGGGCCAGGTAAAATCGCCCAGCGCCAGGTCGGTCCACGTTCCGTGGTCGAAGTCGACGAACTCGCCCTGGCTGTCCGGCGACAGGGACCATTCGACCCGTTCGTTGGTTCGCAGATAGTTGTCGGGTCCGAGCACGCCCGCCATGACGACGACGTCGCTGCCGACCGGCGCGGCGCATCGCGAGGGATTGACGATCAACCGGACGTTGTCCCAGGGAAGCTGTCCGCCCGGATACTCGTGATAAGGCGACGACGATCCCTGGATGTTCGCCCAAGGGGGCTGGGTAAAGACGTGCTCGCCCGACGGATCAATGCCGCTTGAGCGGCATCCGGCCAGCAAGCCCAGACACAGCAAGGTCCAGGCGATCGTGATTCGGCTTCCTGTTCCGAACGGCCTCATGGCCCAGCTCCCAGGCTTTCGACGCGGCCTCCTAATTGCAATCCTCGTCCGTCGTGCGTGGCCACCGCGCAGGGCGGCGCGCGCCGACTCACTGGAAAACGATACCACGCTTCCAGGCAACATGGGGATTTTTTTCAACGCGAAACGTTGAAATTTTGCCACGCCGAGTCGCGTATAATCGCTATGATCCGGCCGACCGTTAACACCCGGCCCACAACCCACGGCCCACGGCTCACAACCCCCGGCCGACGGCACTCGGCCCACGGCCCACGGCCCACGGATTCCGCTATTCTTTTGGCGCCAGCTTCCAGGCCACGTTCATCCAGCCGTCCTGAGCGTTCCACTGCAAAAGCGGCAGCCGGCCGAGCTTTTTGGCCAGCTCGCCTTTCGGTTCGAGATAGCCCTGGGGAACGATCTTTTCGCCGAACACTTTGTCGAAACGCTTTTTGAGCATTTCGCGGATGGTTTGCTCGTTGCCTGAAAGTTGGCGTTGGCCTTTGACGAATCCGGGCGGATAGACCTCGATCTCTCCCTGGCGAACGGCCGCGAAGCCTTCGTCGTTTTGTTCGATTTTATAGGCGGCCGAGACGTTCATGCCGGGATATTCCTTTTCCTCGCGCACATAGCCGGCGGCGTGGAGCGAAATCGTGTAGCCCCCGTCGCCAAACGTAACCGTAAACGGCTCGCGGTCGGCGAAACGGATCGTCCACGCGGCCTTGCCCTCCTCGGGCCGCAGGTTCTCGGGCACCTCGCCTAGCACGTCCTCGACCGTTTTGAGAAACTGTTCCTCGGTCACCGTGCGGCCGGCCAGGAGGGTCGCCGCCGAGTTGTTGATCAGCGATTGGTGCACCCGAATCGCGACGTCGGCCGGCGCGGCCAATTCGGGCGGCGCCCCGGCGGCCGCCAATTGATCGTAACCGGCACGAAGCGCCTCGACGCGCAGCGCCGACTCGGTTGTGCCGATCGCCACGTTCTCGGCAAAAACCTTGCGTTCGGCCAGCGGGTTGCGGAGCCGGTCGCGATAGCGGCGGTTGGCGTCGTCCGCGGCCTCGCCGACCTGGCGGTCGATGCGCTCCTTGAGCCGCCACTCGGCGTGGCGCGAGGCGATCGCCTCGGCCTGGCACTTCTGCTGGTAGACGCGGCGCCACGCAATCCGTTCGACCATTTGCGATCCGCGCCGCGAAGAGAGTCCATTGACCGTGGTCGACGTGTTCGCCTTACTTGCGGCCGGCGTGGTTTCGACGCCCTCGGGCGTAACGGTCAACCGCGTGCTCCCCTCGAACGTGGTTACGCCGGTCGAAAAAATGCAAACCGGCCCGTTGTAGCCGGTGGTCTTCGAGTCGGTTTTGCCCTTCAAGACGGTTTTGATGATTCCTTTCGACTCGGACGGAACCAGTTCGACGGCGACCTGGCCTTGAGTTTTTCCGGTTCCCTGGATCGTCGTGCCGAGAATGCAGTCGCAAATGGGCGTTGTTTCGTCGATCGGCCCGCCGACGGCCGAGGCCAAGCACGCTTGCGATATTTCCATGAACAGGTTGGGCCGCGCGTAGGTTTCGCGCGCCGCGCGGATCAGGTCGTCCGCCTGGCCGAAGTCGGCCAGCCACCCGAGCGCGTAGCCGATCTCTTGGGCCGCGGCCGGCGAAGGGGCCGCCTCGAAGGCGTCGAGCTGTTCGGGCAGCGTCTTGGTCAGTAATGCTTTGTAAGCGGCCTCGATTTCGGGATCGTCCATCGCGCGCGCCATGTTCAAATAACGCTTCAGCGCGAGTTTCAGGTCGACGAACCAGACGAGTTCGAGCCCCTCATGGTCGCGATTGAGCCGCGAGTAAACGTCGTCGAGCTTTTCCAGATTGACTGCCGCGCGTCCTTTCAGTCCCGCGTCGAGGGCGTCCAGACGCAGGTACTTTTTCCAATTGACGCCGTTGGCCCCATCCTGGGCCAGTCGAGCCTCGAGGCTCTCGACCGCCCGATCGACTTGCTGCTTGGCCTGGCTGAGTTGGGTCTGTCCCAAGGGGGTGAACTCGCCGGCCGCCTTTTCGGCCGCCGCGCGGACCGCCGCCGGCTCGGCCGCCGAAATGTCAACGGCCGACCCAAGGCACCAAGCCCCCAAAATCCATCCCAGGGAAACCGTCACGCGAAAAAGGCTCATCCTCATCACAGCAATCCTCAATTAGGGGGAGTTTCGGAAACCACCGCTCCGATCGTCGATACGGCCGGCTGCCCTATTCCAAAGTCAGCAAATTCAGTAATCCATTTATTTGGAAAACTCGCCCCGACCGGTTGATTTTTACCAACCTACCCGTTAAATGTGTTTTTGCCAAGCACAGTTTGGTTCACGTCGAAAAACGCTTTTTTGGCGATTGCACGGCGAACCGGACGCGATTTGGCAATGAAAACATACAAAATTGGCCCAAAGAAGCCCCCGCGGGCCAAGGATCAACGCGGAGGCTTCGTTTCCAGGACCCCCCATTTCGGCGTCGGAAGAGCCATGATCACTGGGACGTGCCTACTCCTTGGCAGAGTGTAGGCACAACGATCGGGCACGGAACAGCCCCCCCTCGACGTCGCCATAGGAGCCCCACCCCTCCAACACGGCCGATCCAGCGGGATTGGTTCACGTTTTGGACGGTGTTCTTGCCACGGAAGGTGGCACAAGCGTGGCCGGGCCACGCTCAGCGCTCGGGAATGCGTTTCCGACCCCGGTCGGGACGGTTGCCGGGCATCAACCCACGCCGGTCGTCGGTCGCCGCGCCCCCGGGCACGGCCTATCCCGAACCCTGGACGCAGTTCATCACTTTTAAGGAGTATCCACCATGATGCTGACTACCAGAATGTACACCGTGGTCCTTCTGGTCGCGATTCTTGGTTTCTCGTCCGTCTGGGCATACGCCGCCAGCGAGACGAAGAAAAAAACCGAAGCCCATCCCGAGCCGGCGTTGAGCTGGCACGATCAATATCGCGACGCAATCGCCGAGGCCCGGCGCGACGGCAAGATGCTTTTTATTCTTTTTTGCGCGGCCGGCGACGCCTCGCGGTGCGATGCGCTCGTGGACGGCGCGCTCGTCGAGCCCGAGGTCCGCGATCGATTGAAGTCGTTCACGCGTTTGCGCGCGCCGTTGGATGCCACGATTTTGCAGAACAAAGAGCGGGTGACGCTCATCGACCAGCCGGCCTTCGCCGAAATGCAGGGACGGCAAGGAATCGCTATCATCGACTTCGCGCATCGCGGCGCCGAATACTATGAAACCGTCGTGAGTTGTTTTCCGATGCTCGGTGGGCAGCCTTATACGGCCCAGCAGGTTCGCGTCATTCTGGATCTTCCCCCCGGCACGCTGACCCAGCGGACGCTGATCTACGCGGTGCGCATTCATCCCGAGCGCCCGGCCAGCACCGACGGCCGTCTGGAACCCAGCTTGGCCGAGGAAGCCGAGAGTCATTCCATCCACCAGGCAAGCATCCGGCTCCAGGGACACCACAACTGGAATAGCCGCTTCTTTCGCATCAATCGACGACTCTCCAACGGACTGGTCGCCACGGAGGTCTGCGCCGAAAGCTGGCCGGGCGAAGGATTGCTCCGAGCGGCCATCGAGTGCGTGCGCTGTTGGCGGCTTTCGTCGGGCCATTGGCGGGCCGTCCGCGGACGCCACCGCTGCTACGGCTACGACATGCGGCGAGGCAGCAACGGAATCTGGTACGCCACCGGCATCTTCGGCAGCCGGCAATAACACCTCGCAAGAAACCGAACCGCGACCGCCAGGGAGCGGCCGCGGCCGCGCGGCGAAAACATGCCTGAAAACGGGCAACTCTGCCGGTTTGTCCGGCAGCGGCGCCCTACCGCACGTCGATTTCGTACCAGACCGTCCGATAACGCGGGTCGAGTTGGACCCACGCGCGGCCGCCGCGCGCAACAACCTCGACCGGCTCGCGCCGATTGCCCGACGAATCGAGCGCGAAGCAGCGCACCCGATCGGCCGTCGCGGACAGTTCGACCCGGACGGGCACGCCCTCGCACAGGACGGGCTCGCTTCCCCAGCGGTCGGCGAGCGTGATCCGGTTGTTTTCGAGCCGTGCGGGCCGCGCGTCCTGGTTGCGAACCACGCCGGTGGCGGCCACGAGGATTTTGCTCGGCCCCCGGAAATCCCGACCTTCGACGACGACCAT
>JAFGAY010000163.1 GCA_016933425.1 Pirellulales bacterium | reverse complement strand
CCTTGCCTGACTCATGGTGCTGTTCATTGCGGCTCCAATCCGGTAAAATGACCGGCCTAACGGTCATTATGCTCCCCACAAGGTCTATCATGTACGCTAGGACAGCAGAGAGGATTGCATTTCGGGCCGAAGACTACGTGCCGTCCGAGTTGCGTTCTCTTGACGATCCCCAGACGGCAATTCCGGCCATCGCGAAGAACCAGAAACAATTGACCGCGATCAGTGAAGCCGTTCATAGCGTTCCGACGTGGCATGAATTATTTTTGGCCGATTCCCGGACGATACGGCTCGCATCGGAATCGGTGCACTTGGTTCTGACGTCGCCTCCTTATTGGACTCTCAAAGAGTACCGCGACACGGAAGGCCAATTAGGCCATGTCGAGGACTACGCCGCGTTTCTCCACGAGTTGGACAAAGTCTGGCGTCGATGTTACGACGCGCTGGTGCCTGGCGGACGGCTTATTTGCGTTGTGGGAGACGTCTGCTTGTCGCGGCGCAAGAACAAGGGCCGGCATACCGTGGTGCCGCTGCATGCGTCTATCCAGGTGCATTGTCGAAAGATTGGCTATGACAATCTTGCGCCGATTATCTGGCACAAAATCACCAATGCCGTTTATGAAGTCGACAACGGATCGAGCTTCCTTGGCAAACCGTACGAACCCAATTCGGTTATCAAAAACGACATCGAATTCATCTTGATGGAACGCAAACCGGGCGGATACCGCAATCCGAGCGTGGCGACCCGAGTGCTGAGCGTCATCTCGGCCAAGGACCATCAGAACTGGTTCCAGCAGATATGGACGGGCCTAACGGGTGCGTCGACCCGAAAACACCCAGCTCCTTACCCCCTCGAATTGGCAAATCGTCTTATCCGCATGTTCAGCTTCGTCGGCGACACGGTGTTCGACCCGTTTCTCGGGACCGGCACCACCACGCTCGCGGCAATGCGATGCGGGCGCAATAGCATCGGCGTTGAGGTCGATCCACACTATTTGCAGCTTGCCAAACGTAACATCGAAGAACAAAGTTCCGACTTTTTTAGTCGAACCGAGGTAAGCTGCCATGAATGACATAAAGAAGCGAGTGGCCAAGGCGGTCAAGCACTTCTGGGCCGTGCGACAGAAACAGGCAGTGAACCAAGGAAAGAATACCGGTCAAAGAGACGCTGGGCTCCGCACGGCGGTAACCGGCGGAAAGCATCTTGACGGGTTTATTTCTCTGTGCCGTGAATTGATAGTCGAAGCCGGCCTTCCGGAAGCAGACGTTTTCTGGAGAAGTCGTCTTGAGTTGCCCGGTTACTATCGGGCCGAGAAAAGCTGGGATTTGCTCGCAGTGGTCGATGGACAGTTGTTGGCCGTGGTTGAGTTCAAGGCGCAGGTGGGACCGTCGTTTGGAAACAATTTCAACAACCGGACGGAGGAAGCTCTCGGCAATGCAACCGATCTCTGGGCGGCCTATCGTGAAGGAGCCTTTAAACCATCGCAACGACCTTGGCTTGGCTACTTGTTTTTATTGGAAGAGTGCCCAAAATCCTTGACCCCAGTTCAGGTAAAGCAACCGCATTTCGGAGTCTTTGAGGAGTTTCACGGCGTTTCGTATGCCAAGCGATATGAGATACTTCTGACCAAACTGCTTCGCGAGCGACTCTATGACGGAACCTGCTTGCTATTGTCGACCGCGCGAGGAGGTCTCAGTGGACGTTTTCGCGAACCCTCGGAAGAGTTGAGCTTCTCAAAGTTTTCCGCTTCATTAATTGCGCATGCAATGGCATTTGCTCAGAGCCGAAAAGAGTGACTGCCTACGTCACCTTCTCCCCCAGAGAACATGACCGCCCGCAGCACCGTAGGTAAGGCATTCTTTGCCTGACAGTTGTCCGCGGATCGCAACGTTCACCAAAAATTGTCAGGCACGGGGGTGTCTGACCTACGGGAGTTAGAACTCCGTGTCGATGTCGGCTCGGGTCAGGAACCAGTTGGTGACGTCGAGGAATTTGTAGCGGGGGATGCCCAGTCGGATGGCGTCGACGTGGAGCATGATTTTCCACGAGGAAGGGCGGCGACTGAAACCGAAGCGGCGCAGCCGGCGGACGATCGACGGGGCGCCGGTGAAAACGGTCACGATGGCCTTGGCCTTTTGGACGCGCATCATCTTGACGAACTCGGCCAGGACGGCGTCGCCGAACGATTCGTCGGCGTGCAGAAAATCGGCGATGTAGGCCACGTCGTCGTGGCACGTATAGACCAGGTAGGCCAGCAGACGGTCGTTGCGGTCGCCGAGGCACAGCGTCCGATAGACGGTGTGGGGCGCGTCGCGGAAACGCCAATTCAGGTAGTCGGCCGTACGGCGGCCGATGATCGGAAACTGGCGAGCGGCCCGTTGCCACAGATGGTCGAAACGCTCGTCGAACACGTCGGTCACCTCGACCCGATGCTCGCGACGGCGGTAGTAGCGCGACTCGGGCGAGCGGAGCGTGACGGCGGCGTCGACGGCGGCGGCCATCGCGCGGCCCACCCCGTGGCCCGGCAACCGGTCGTGTAGATAGTCGTAGGCCCGAAGCGGTCTAGCCCAGCGGGTCAAGGGGCCGACCACCGCGTAGCCCGCCCGGCGGGCCACGGCTTCGCTCTGGGCGTTGGGCAGTCCGTAGGCCAGGCTCAAGCGGCCTTGGTCGACCTGTTGGGCAATGGTTCCCTGCAATCGCAAGGCCAACCAACCGAGCCGGTAGGGCCGGTCGACGTTCAGGTCGATCGGTTGGCCGCACGGGTGCTCTTCGCCGAACAGCCGCATCCGCCGCTCGAGAAGCCCAATCGAGGCGACGGCGCTCTTGCCCGGGGCCGTAGCGACCCATTGACGCGCCGGCCCCTCGGCATAGAGCCAGTGGTAGCGGTCGGCCGTGCCCTCGGGCAGGTTTCGGCTCCACAGGGCTAGCACGGCGTCGCTATCGGCCGCCGCGTCGGCCGGACGGATCGCCGGGCCGGAGGGCGTCTTGGTTGGCGTTTGGGCCGGCTCGTCGATCGTCGGTTGGCTGGACGGCTTCACAATTGCATCTCCTCGTCGAGATTTTCCACCAGCAGCGGCCCGGCGTGCAGGTAGCGGGCCACGCGGCGTTTGGCGTGGATGTCGCGATAGACCCAGGCGACCTGTTTCTCGCTCAGCCCCAGCGCATCCGCGATTTGGCCGACGTCGATGCCGTGATT
>JAFGAY010000162.1 GCA_016933425.1 Pirellulales bacterium | reverse complement strand
GTCGGCCAGCCGGAGCATGGTTTCGACGAAGTTGCCCCCGCCGCGCGGCGACGGCGGACCATGGAGCCCGCTGGTCCGAACCACGAGGTGCTTTTCCCAGCCGGCCGCGAGACGCTCGGCTTCGAGTTTGGTTTGGCCGTAGACGTTCAGCGGAGCCGGGCGATCGGTCTCGCGATAGGGCGTGGTCCGCGCCGCGTCGCCACCGAATACGTAGTCGGTGCTGATCTGGACAATCGCCGCATCGAGCGCGCGGCACGACTCGACCAGGTGGGCCACGCCGTCGACGTTGACGGCCCGGGCCGCCTCGGGCTCGTTTTCCGCCCGATCGACCCGGGTATAGGCCGCCGCGTTGACCAC
Organism: Pirellulales bacterium; assembly: GCA_016933425.1. Taxonomy (GTDB): domain Bacteria; phylum Planctomycetota; class Planctomycetia; order Pirellulales; family Thermoguttaceae; genus UBA11386. The sequence continues at coordinate 3,933 of JAFGAY010000162.1, read as the reverse complement.
CACGTCGGGTCGCAACCGTCCGAGCCGGTCGGCGACCGAGGGCCGATCGGTCAGATCGAATTCCGGCAGATCGAGGGCAACCGCCCGGGAGCCAAACTGCTCGACCAGGCAGTTTCCCAATTGGCCGCCGGCGCCGATGACGGCGATTTTCATGGGAGTTTCCCCAATCCGAGCCGCTGGAGCCGATAAGTGCCGTCAGTCACGCGGCCGACCCAGTCCTGGTGGTCGAGGTACCACCGGACCGTTTTTCTCAGGCCCGACTCGAAATCCTCGCGCGGCGACCAGCCGAGCTCGCGGCTAATTTTCGCGGCGTCGATCGAATAATCGCGGTCGTGGCCCGGCCGATCCTCGACCAACTGGATAAGCGACTCGCACGGCCGTTGCGGCAGGTCGGGGCACAATTCGTCGACCGTGCGGCAAACGGCCCGCACAACGTCGAGGTTCGATCGCCGGCAATTCGCGCCGACGTTGTAAACCTCGCCTGGCGTGCCCGCCTCGAGCACCCGGCGCACCGCCCGCGCGTGGTCCTCGACAAACAGCCAGTCGCGCGTCTGGCGGCCGTCGCCATAGACGGGCAAAGGATGCCCGCCCAGGGCCGACTGGATCATCAGCGGAATCAGCTTTTCGGGAAACTGCCGCGGGCCGTAGTTGTTTGCGCAGTTGGTCACCAGCACGGGCAGCCCATAAGTGCGAAAATAGGCCCGCGCAAAATGGTCGGCTGCCGCTTTCGAGGCCGCGTAGGGCGAATTCGGCGCGTAGGGCGAGGTTTCGCTGAATCCCGACGCGCCGGCCCCCAGCGCGCCGAAAACTTCGTCGGTCGAAACGTGCAGCAGTCGGAACGCGGCCCGGCCTGACGGCGCCAATCCGGCCCAATGACGCCGCGCGGCCTCCAACAAGCGGAACGCGCCGACCACGTTCGTGGCGATGAACGGCTCGGGCGAATCGATCGAGCGGTCGACGTGCGTCTCGGCCGCGAAATTGACCACGGCCCAAGGCTGGTGCTCGGCCAACAGCCGGCCGACCAACGTCGCGTCGGCAATGTCGCCCTCGACGAACGTGTGACGAGGATCGTCCAACACGCCGGCCAACGAATCGAGATTGCCGGCATAGGTCAGATTGTCGAGCGTTACCACGCGGCTCTCGGACCGGGCCAACTCTTGCCGCACGAAACAACTGCCGATAAACCCGGCGCCGCCGGTGACTAAAATCGTTGGCATGGACATCGCTTCGACCTCATATTGAGGGTTCTTCGCCGCGCGGCCGGTGGGCGACGCCGCGCACGAGGAAACGTTCGACCGGCCGCTTGAGCCGCGTGTACCAGGGTTCCTGTTCGGGGCGGATCGGGTCGACGAGGATTGTGAAAATCCCGGCCAGCCGCCCGGCCATAACGTCCGTGAAAAGCTGGTCCCCAACCATCGCGGTGCGCCGCGGATCGAACTCCATCCGCGCAATCGCCGCGCGGCAGCCGTGGGGAAGCGGCTTCAAGGCGGCCGCCACCAACGGCAGGTCGAGCCGCTCGGCGATCGGCCGAACGCGCGTCCCCCGACCGTTGGAAACCAAGCATAACCCGATTCCCTCGCGGCGCAACTGGCCGATCCAATCGACGACGCTTTGGGCAAGCGCCTGGCTCCGATAGGGTTTCAGCGTGCAATCGACGTCCAGCAGCAGTGCGTCAATGTGCAACCGCCGCAGCAATGCAACGTCGATCTGCTCGACGCGATGAAGACGAAGGTCGGGCCGGAAAATGCTAGGCATCGGTCTAATCCCATTTCCAGTATCGCACGATGCACCAAACGGCACGAAGGGCATCGCCCAGGCCAATCTTCTTGCCGGCCGCGTACGTGCGACCTTGGTAACTGACGCTCGTCTCACAAACGCGATAGCCGCACCGAGCGACTTTGGCGGTCAGTTCGGGCTCGATGCCAAAACCGTTTTCCCTGAGCGTCGGCCCGATCGCGCGGATTACCTCGCGGCGAAACATCTTGCACCCGGTTTCCATGTCGGTCAGATGCAACGAAGTGAATAGGTTCGACAGAGCCGTTAAAAAGCGATTGGCCAGATAGTGGATTCGATATTGCACTTCGGGAGAGCCGCCGGTCGAAAAACGCGTGCCGTAGACCACGTCGGCCGTGCCTTCGATGATCGGGCGAACCACTTGTGGAAAATGGGCCGCGTCGTATTCCAAGTCGGCGTCCTGGGTAACGACGACGGTTCCACCGGCCCGAGCGAATCCGGTCCGCAGCGCCGCCCCCTTGCCGCGGTTTTTCTCATGGCGCAAGATCACGAGCCGGTCGTTTGTCTCCATCCGGGCAATCACGTCGCTGGTTCCGTCGGTGCTGCCGTCGTCGACCAGAACAATTTCCAGCGGCAACGGCACGGCACGCACCCGGCGAACGAGTTCCTCGATCGTTTCGCGTTCGTTGTAGACCGGGATGATTACCGAAAGCAGAAAATCGTCGGGCAGGGGCAGCGAGTTTTCCCGCCCAGCGGCGGGCTCGCCGGCCGGTTGACCCCAATGGCCCGGGCAGGACACCGGCGGATCGTTTGGATCGGACATCATGGTTACCCGCTCATGAAACACCACAAAAGGCGGCCAACCCCCTCATGGCGGTGGCTTCCGGTTCATGCTACAATTGTCCGCCCATGGTACCCCGTTTGTCATCACGCGGAAAGATTACCCTATTCGATCCGTGGCCAAATACCATTAGAATGAGGGGGCATGGCGGCGCGACGGCCTTGCTTCCTCGTGGCCGACCGCTCCGACATGGCGAGGATCGAGGAGAAAGTTGATCATGGCAATCCATCTGGCTGTGGTTCCGGTCGCCGGCCGCGGGACCCGATTGCTGCCCGTGGCCAAGAGCCAACCGAAAGAAATGCTGCCGGTCGGGCGCAAGCCGGCCGTGCAATACGTAGTCGAGGAGTTGGCCCGCTGCGGGCTGGGCCGCCTGCTCTTCGTGACCGGCCCCGGCAAAACGGCCATCGAAAACCATTTCGACATCGACGGCGAGTTGATCGCCCATCTGCGCGAGACGGGCAAGGAAGAGCTGTTGGCCGAATTGGCCTTCGAGCGCGAGGACCTCGAGTATTTTTACACTCGCCAGCGGCGCCAGCTTGGGCTGGGCCACGCCGTGCTTTGCGCCAAGGCGGTCGTCGGCCATCAGCCGTTCGTCGTGGCGTTGGGCGATTCGATCATCGGCCTGCACGCCCAGAGCCGCATTGTCCGTGTGATGATCGACCAGTTCGAGGAGTCGGACGTCGACGCCGTGGTGGCCTTGGAAGAGGTTTTGCCCGAGGACGTGGTTCGCTACGGCATCGCGGTTCCGCGAAACAGCGCGGCCGAGGTGTTCGAGCTGGCCGACCTGATCGAAAAGCCGGCCGTCGGCCAGGTTCCCAGCACCCTGGCTGTGGCGGCCCGATACGTGCTGAGCCCGAGGATCTTCGACTGCCTTGAAAACACGCCGCCCGACGCGCGGGGCGAGATCCAATTGACCGACGCAATCCGCATGTTGATCCAGCAGGGTCGCCGGGTGCTGGGCGTGCGGTTGCCGCCCGGCCAAACCCGATTCGACGTCGGCAATTTCGAAAGCTACTTTCAGGCGTTCGTCGATTTCGCGCTAGCCGATCCGCAATATGGCGAGGCTCTCCGCGAGCACGTCCGCGAACGATTGCATTCCGGCGACTTCACGCCGCGCGAGGACCGGCCATGCGGTTGATACGGAAAAAGGCCTATGCCCGGGCCGGACTCGTCGGAAATCCGTCGGACGGCTACTTCGGCAAAACGCTCGCCGTGGTCGTTCCCGAGCTTTGGGCCGAGGTAACCCTTTATCAGTGGGACCAGATCGAGCTGGTTTGGAGCGAAAACGACCAGAGCCGTTTTTCCTCGATCGACGCGCTGGTGCAAGACGTGCGGCGCCACGGCTACTACGGCGGCAT
>JAFGAY010000161.1 GCA_016933425.1 Pirellulales bacterium | reverse complement strand
ACAAACACGGCCGAATGTCCCTCGGTTTCCTCGAGATCCAGGCGGACGCTCGCCGGCATGAAGTCGGGCACGGCGGCCAGGGCGTCGACCAACTGGCGGCCAAGATATCGGGCGAGCAACTCGGCCGTCGTGTTGGCCAGCGGCAACAGGACGCACTCGGACCGGGGAAACACCCAACGACGCTCGGCCCAAACCACTTCGACCTGAACGTTCGATTCGACGATCTGGATCGTCGGGTGCTCGGTGGGCAGCAAGACCCGATGGTCCAGCGGTCGGAGAAGCTCTCGAATCACGCGATCGACCGCCAGAAAATCGACCACGACCTGTTGGTCGCCCAGCGGGCCCTCGATCTCGACGCCGACGCGGTAGTTGTGGCCGTGCAGATGCTCGCAATGCCGGGCGTCGAGCGTGATGAAATGGGCCGCGCTGAAAGTCAGATCGCTTTTCGCAATGCGTACACTGAAGGATTCCATGGGCAACTACCTCGCCAAGAACTCTTCGAGAATCGGCACGATGCGCTCGTGAGCATCCTCCACCACGTAATGACCGGCGTCTTCGAGACGATGAACCTCGGCATTCGGAAGGAACTCCAAAAAACGCCCCAGAAATCGCTCGTCAAAACACCAATCCTGCATTCCCCAAATGAAGCAGACGGGCGACGACGCGAATTGCGGCAGTCCCCGTTCGATTTTCTCGAGCGTCGCGTAGGTCGGGTGGCTCGGCGTGACGGGAATGTCCAGAACGAACTGGATTACCGCCAGACGATGACGCCATGAATCATACGGCGCGAGATATCCGGCCCGCACCACGGGCGTCATCCGTTCGCGGTGGACCATGGTTAGCCGCGTCGCCGCGCGGACGAAGAGATTCAATCCCTGCACGGCCATGCGACCCAGCAGCGGCACGCGGGCCAGATTGATCTTCCACGGAACGTGATCGGAACGAAACGCGGCCGTGTTCATCAATACGAAACGGCCGAACCGCTCGGGCACGTCGACGGCCGTGCCCATGCCGATCGCGCCGCCCCAGTCGTGACCGACCAAGGTGACGTCGCGCAGATCGAGATGCTCGATCAACGCCCTCAGGTCGTTGCACCGCTGGGCGAGCCGAAACGAGTACTCGCCGAGCCCCGGCTTGTCGGAAAGTCCATGCCCGATGTGGTCGGGCACGATCACGCGATAGCGGTCACGCAAGGCCAGAACCAGGTCGCGAAAGTAAAACGACCAGGTAGGATTGCCGTGGACCATGAGCACGACGGGCCCGCGACCCTCGTCGAGATAATGGTAGCGGTGGCCCTGGACCGTGAGGTAATGGGACGCGAAGGGGTAAAGCTTGCGCCATGCGGGGACCGTTGGGGGGGAATTCTCATTGGTTGGCATCCGGTCAGTATAACGTGGGACCGGGAGCGGTTGTAGAGGCCGCCGCCGGTCACGGGGTATTGGCCTTCGACAATAAATCTTGCCAGAAATCGCGGGCCTTGCGATGCTCGGCCAAAAGATCGCGGCGAGCCTGGACATCGTCGATGCTCGTGAGTTGCCGGGCACGCTCGTGCACCCAGTCGAGGAAGAATTGGACTGCCTGGCGGCTAATGCGTCGCTCGTAGCGAGCCTCGACGTAAAAGGGCCCGGTCATGGCCGCGCGGTAGTTGCCCGGCGTTTCGGTCACCGCGCGGACGAGGAACCAGCCGCCGGCGTCGAACGGGACGGGCGGCAAACGGCCCGACTTCGCGTATTCGTCGAGGCGAACTGTGCGGAAAATGCGGCCGTTTTTGATGATTTCCAGATAGCTGATCGGCTCCCGAGTCGAAAGGGTCAGCCCGATTTCGTATTCGGCCGTCTCTCCGTCGGGCAGGGCAAAGACGTGGCCGGGAAGTTGGCCGTCGGCGGTTGGCCGCAGCAGGGGGCCGTTGGTGATCGTGATGCGGCCGGCGCGAACCGCGTCGAACCACTTCGACCAATCGAGCGGCCCGTCGACGTGGACGTACATGCGGTTGTAGCCGACTGGGTTGGGGCTCGCGCCGCTCCCGCTGCCGGCCGAGGGAGGAATGCGCAAACCACATTCCAGAAGTCGAAAATACACCTCCTGGGTCCATTCGGCGGCGCCGCGGGCATCGGGAAACAGTTTGCGGTCGCGCGGCCGCGCCGTTCGGGGATCGTCCAGAACGCGATCGCGACACCATTGCTCGTTGGCGATGCGCACCGAGTCGATTTGCCCCAGGGCGACCAGCAACGGCAAGTCCCACCAGGTCGCCCGCGTCAGATCGACCCAGGCGCCGCGTTGGCCGCGAACTTGCCCCAGCGGGACCAGTGGCGAGGGAACCTCGGCCGTCGGCGCCGGCAGCGACAAGGGCTCGGACAGGTTGAAATAGGAAACGACCGCGCCGGGCCACGCGTGGACGGCGGCGGCCGTCGAGAAAAACCGATTGTCGTCGAACCGGACCACGGCGCTGTTGCTTGAGAAATCGACGCGGGCCGCTCCCTTGCGATTCGAGGCGCGCTCGACCGCGGCCACGTGCAAGTCGTCGGCCAGCATCAAAAGTTCGATCTGACTCACCGGGCGGCGCACGTCCAGGTCGCCCGACCACCAACCGTGCTCGGACATGTCGACAAACCGCCGCATGTCGACCTCCTTGGCGTCGTCGGCGAATGGCTCGATCGTGAATCGACCGGATCGGGTGACGTATTCCAGGCCGTGCTCCAGTTCAAACGTGTAGTCGCCTTTCGGAAGGCGAAGCGCGACGCGGCCGTCGAAAACAAAGTGATCGTGCCAGTAGGGCAATCCCTTGACCTTCCACGGCCGCCCGTTGGCGCGGCGCAGGTGCATGCGACAGGCGATCGGTTCATGGGTATCACGGTCGACGACCGTGAGAACCAATTGACCGTTGCCGGCGGCGATTGCCGGCCGGGAAAAATCCACCCAAGGGGTGATCATCGCCGCCACGGCGAATAGCAGATTGGCTGAATGGCCTTTCAAAATTTTGGGCATTTAGCAAGTCCAGCACGGTCCGTGGCTAGGTTTGGCGCTCTTTCCGGATTTGCATGGCCGCTTGGCTTATTTCTTCGATGCTCTTGTCCGGCCAGAGTGTTCGCTGCCATCGCGTGTAGTCGAAGGACTCGCGTTGGATCAGCGCGATGAACTTTTCGGCTTGCACGTCGCCCAGAGCGGCCACTAATGCCCTCAAGCCCGCCGTCTTAATCTCGGCATCCGAAATCATTCTTCCACCTCGACAATGAATTGCGTGGGGTTCATGATGTTCATTCCGGCGGATTCTCGAAGTCGTTTGGTCACGACGTCATCGGTTGTCAAGAAATAGTCGCAACCGGCCGCCATGGCGCAGGCGACGTGCAGGGCGTCTTTCGCGCGCAAGCCGTGGTCGGCAATCTCATGCGCTTGTCGAACAACGGCATCCGTTTCCTCCACGTCCACGACGGCCAACGCTTTCCATCGGGCAACTACTTCGCGCCGTTGCTCGAATGGATTCGCTTCTCCTTCATAATCCAATACGTAGGACCATGCCAATTCGATTTTCCGGTCCTTGATGCGTTGCTGTATCTCCAGCTTGGCCTCGGCTTCGAGGCGGATCCGTGCCTGCGATTGGTCATCGAAGGGACGATTGAAACAGCAGTTGTCCAGGTAGACTCGCATTGTGATGCACCCCTCATTTTGAGTGTATCCTCGTCCTGGACTCGCGGCAATCCCCCGACAGGCGAGTCACCCCGGTTGCGGAATCATCCGTTTCCCGACAAATGTGGAATATCGTCCCGTTTTTGTTGTGCTTATGGTCACCTTGAGACGCGCGACGCTCGGCGCTACAATAATCTACAATAATCCACGCGGCGGCATCGCAAACGGCCCATTGGACAGGATCGGCGGCGGGAACATGGCTGAAGATTACTACAAGACGCTGGGGGTTCGTCGCGATGCGTCGCAGACGGAAATCCAGAACGCCTATAGAGATCTGGCGAGAAAATACCACCCGGACCTCAATCCCGACAACGAGGACGCCAAACGGAAATTCCAACAAATCCAGGCTGCTTACGACGTTTTGAACGATCAGAAGAAACGGGACCTGTACGACCGATATGGGAGCTCGTTCGAGTCGATGGGCGCCGGCGGTCCGCAGGGCCAAGGATACGCCGGGTGGGGGGGTGGTCCTGGCGGGGGCTATGCCCGATACACCGAGGAACCGTTCGACTTCAACCAATTTTTCGGCGAACGCTACGGCGCCTCGCCGGGCGAGGCGACCGGCGGGGCTGGAGGCGGTTTTGCTGAGTTCTTCCGGCAGTTCCAACAAGGCGCCGGCCCCCAAACGTCTCGGGGCCGCACGCGGCAACCGCGCCGCGGACGCGATATCCAGCATGAAATCACCGTGCCGTTGACCATGGCCGTCACCGGCGGCAAGGCCCAGCTTTCCGTTCGCCGCGCCTCGGGCAAAACCGAGACGATCACGATTACGATTCCCGCCGGCATCGAGGACGGCAAGAAGATTCGGCTTCGCGGCCAGGGAGAGCCGGGTTCATCGGGTTCGCCGGCGGGCGACATCCTGCTGACGGTTCGCGTGGCAACGCATCCCTGCTTCCAACAACGCGGAAAACATCTTCATTTGAAAGTGCCCGTGACCCTGGCCGAGGCGGCCTTGGGGGCAAAGATCGACGTTCCAACGCCCAAGGGAACCGTCACGCTCCAGATTCCCCCGGCCACCTCCAGCGGCGCGAAACTGCGAATCAAGGGACACGGGGTCGAGACGCGGCACGAGGGCGCCGGCGACCTGATCGCCGAGATTCAAATTATGTTGCCCAAGCAGTTCGACGATGAGAGCCGTCGGATGATCGAGCAGATTGCCCAGCGTGCCGGCCAACCCAATCCTCGAACCGGTTTGCGGTGGTGATGAACACGACCGACGAACGTTTCTTGCCCAAGTTTCGCCTGCGTCGCGGCGAGGACTTTCGCCGGGTCTACAACCGGCGGTGTTCGGCGGCCGATCGGCGGTTGGTCGTGCTGGCTTGCGAAAACGAGATCGACCACTGCCGACTGGGATTGTCGGTATCGAAGAAGCTGGGCAGCGCGCCCGCGCGCAACCGCTGGAAGCGTTTGCTGCGCGAGGTGTTTCGGAAAACCCGGCCAAAACTGCCCCTCGGCGTGGACCTTGTCGTCATTCCGCGCGTCGGTGCCGTGCCCGAGTTGACCGGGCTGAAGGAATCACTTCCACGGCTGGCCCAACTCGCGGCAAAAAAAGTGCGAACGAAGAAGGATAGCACCTGAAGTGTTGCCAATGGGCGATAGGAATGATACGGCACCGTTTGACGAACCATGTCGGCATAGCGTCGGGGGATAGCTGCTGATGGGCCGGGCCCGATCATTTCTGGCATTTCTGGCCAGCCTGCCGGGCCGGTTTCTCATTGGCGTGGTCCGCTTCTACCAGACGTTGATCAGCCCCATGTTGGGCCAGCACTGCCGCTTTCAACCCACCTGTAGTGAGTACTTTATTCTGGCGGTTCGTAAATATGGGGTGTTTCGTGGGGCATTGCGGGGTGTGTGGCGGATCTGCCGGTGCCATCCGTGGAGCCGCGGCGGTTACGATCCGCCTTGACGCTATCCGCCAAATTCTCTATTGTCCCGCCCACGACTACCTTTTCCATGCGGGGGCGAAGACCTGAACCGGCCGCCCACGATTGCCCGAAGACCGCCGGCCGAGCCAGCGCGCCGCGCCCGCTCGCGTCGAAAACGGCAACTTTCTGGAGGATTGTCTGACCATGACGATGAACTCCCCCCAAAAACAAGTGTTGGGTCTGGTGCTAGGCAGCAGCTTGTTGGCGCTATGTTGGGGGTGCTCGTCGTTGGACTTATTTAATCAGCGGTTTCAAAGTCCCGACGGGCTGCCGCTGGAAGACGGCGCCAACACGCTCATCGGCGACGTGGCCGTTCCTTACGGCATGTTTCCGGTCACCGTCGAGGGAATCGGGATGGTCTCGTGTCTGCCGGGCACGGGCAGCGATCCGCCGCCGTCGCCCCATCGGACGGAGCTGCTCACCGACATGAAAGCCCGGGGCGTCGATCATCCGAACCAGATTCTGGCCAGCAAGAACACGGCGCTCGTGCTGGTTCGCGCTTTACTGCCGCCGGGCATCCAAAAGGGCGATCCGTTTGATATTGAAGTCCGCGTGCTCAGCCAAAGCGAGACCACGAGTCTTCGCGGCGGATTCCTACTCGAAACGCGGATGAAGGAAATGCAGATTCTCGACGACCAGCAAGTCCACGAAGGTCGGGTCTGGGGAATCGCCAAGGGACCAATCCTGGTTGATCCCTCGGCCGACGCTGAAAGCAATCCCATCCTCATGTGTCGCGGCCGGGTTCTCGGCGGCGGCACGGCCATTCGCGGCCGTTCGTTGGGATTAGTGCTCCAGGAGGGATACCAAAACGTCTTTTACGCTACCCAGGCGGCCAACGCCGTCAATAAGCGTTTTTACACGACCTCGCCCGGCGGAATCCAAGAAGGCATGGCCAAAGCCCATACGGACCAGTGGATCGAACTATCGGTGCATGAACGCTATCGGGACAACATTCCGCGCTACATGCAGGTCGTCCGGTCGGTGGCGCTGCGCGAATCGTCGGCCAAACGCATCGAACGCATGTCGCTTCTCGAAAAACAACTGCTCGACCCGATCACCAGCGCCCGGGCGGCGTTGCAGCTTGAAGCCATCGGCCGGCAGGGCGTCGATTTGCTGAAGAAAGGCATTGCGTCGGACGACACGGAAGTTCGCTTCCGATCGGCCGAGGCCTTGGCCTATCTCGACCATAGCGAGGCGGCCGAAGTGCTGGGACAGATCGCGCGCGACGAGCCGGCTTTCCGCGTGTTCGCCCTGTCGGCGCTCGCCGCGATGAACGACCCGGTCGCTTATGAACAACTCAGCACGTTGCTCGAAAGCCCCAGCGCCGAGACGCGCTATGGAGCGTTCCGAGCCCTTTGGACCATGAACCCGACCGACCGCCGCGTGATGGGCGAGAAGCTGGCGGGCGATTTCAGCTATCACGTCTTGGCCACGGCCGGGCCGCCAATGATCCACGTCACGCGCAATCGCCGGGCCGAGGTTGTCCTGTTCGGCGAGGATCAACGGCTCTCGCCGCCCGTGCTGATCGAGGCGGGGCCGCGCATCCGCATCAAGAGTGAAAGCGACGGCCAGATTTCCGTCAGTCGGTTCGACATCGGACAGCCCGACCAAAAGCGAATCGTCTCGACGCGCATCGACGACGTCATCCGCGCGATCGCTGAACTGGGCGGCACGTATCCCGACGTCGTTCAGGCGCTGCAACAAGCCAAGACCAAGGGAGCGCTGGCGAGCCGCTTCGAGGTCGACGCTCTGCCCGAGGCCGGCCGCACGTACCACCGCACGGCCAAAGCCGACGAGGATGGCGATGCGGACGAGGCGGAAGACGAGACCGCGTCGGTCAATTCGCCGTTTGCTTGGTTCACTCGATCAAGGGATAAGGCACCCCCAGACGAAGCCGCTACGGAGGCGACTTCTATGGAAAAGAGTCGGGAAGAGGCCGATTCGACGAAAGACCCCCACCCGATGCGGGATTTCTTTGCTAAAATGACGGGTCAGGATCCCGAGTAACGGGAAAGGGAATATCCGCGGACTCGGGAAATCAATAAGGTTCGCCGCCGCGCCTGCGCGGCGCGGGGGTCATCACGCACCACATAACGTCGAGCAGGCTCGACGGCAAACGGGCCACTCATGCTCAAAGCGCTTGAAATCGTCGGCTTCAAGAGCTTCGCCGAGAAAACCCTCTTCAAGTTTCCACCCGGCATCACGGTGATCGTGGGCCCCAACGGGTCGGGCAAGTCGAACATCGTCGACGGGCTGAAGTGGGTTCTGGGCGAACAGAGCGTCAAAAGCCTCCGCGGCAAGGAGATGGCCGACGTTATCTTCAACGGGTCGAGCAACCGGCGGGCGACCAACTCGGCCGAAATCACCATCACCTTCGACAACGCCAGCCGGCTCTTGCCCATCGACACGCCCGAGGTCCAAATCACCCGCCGCGTCTATCGCGGCGGCGAGGGCGAATATCTCATCAATCGGCAACCAAGCCGGCTGCGCGACATCCGTCAATTGCTCAGCGGCACGGGCATGGGCACCCAGGCCTATAGCGTCATCGAGCAAGGCAAGGTCGACGTGCTGCTCCAGTCATCGGCCCGGGACCGCCGGGTTATCTTCGAGGAAGCGGCCGGCATCAGCCTGTTCAAAAACAAGAAGCTCGAGGCGCTGCGCCGGCTCGAACGCGTCGAACAGAATCTGTTGCGGCTTTCGGACATCGTCGATGAGGTCGAATCGCGGCTGCGGAGCGTCCGGCTTCAGGCGGGCAAGGCGCGGCGCTACAAGGAACTGACCGACCGGCTCCAGGACCTGCGCACCCAGGTCGCCATGGTCGATTGGCACCGGCTGAGCGAACGGCTTGCGGCGATCGAGGAAGAATTGGCCCGGCTCGAGGAAAACCGCCTCGCCGAGGAAGCCGAGAACCACCGGCTCGAAACCGAGGTGCTCGACGCCGAAACGCGAATCGAACAAGCGACCCAGGCCATCCGGTCGATCGAATCGCGAATCGCCGACAACCGCGAACAAATCGCCGCGGGCGAATCGACCCTGGCCCACGAACGGCGGCGGAGCCACGATCTGGCGCGCGAAATCGCCACGCTTCGCAATCGCGTCGCGCAAATGACCGTTCGGGCGGGCGATCTTCAGCAACAGGCCGCCGAAACGACCCAGGCCTGCGCGGCGGCCGAAACGCGGCGCCGGGAAATCGCCCGACGAGTGGCCGAGGGCGAGCGCCGGCTGACCGAATCGCTAGCCCAACTCGACCGATTGCGCGCGGAACACAAGGAACACGAAGCGGCCCATCTGCGCCAAATGACCGCGGCGTCGGAATGGGCCAGCCGCGCTAGCGCGCTGGAAAGCCAGGCCTCTGCGGCGCGGCTCTCCGGACGCCAATCGGAACAGCGGCTGGCCGAGCTTCAAACCCAATTGAACACCCTCCAACGCGAACAAGAAACGCTGCGACAAGAAATCTCGCGACTAAGCGGCGCCGCGCAAGATCAAGAGAGCCGGTCGAACTCGGCCCAAACCAAGCTCGAAACGACCGAGCATCGGTGGCGCGCGGCCCAAGACGAACTGGCCGCCGCGCGCCAGCGCCACGGAGCCGTCGCCCAACGGCTCAGCGTGCTCGAGGATCTCCAGCGCCGGGCCGAAGGACTCAGCGCCGGCGTGAAACAACTTCTGGCCGAGGCACGCGCCAACAGCGCCCAAGAACCCTTCCGCCACGTGCTGGGCCTGGTGGCCGATCTGGTTCGGGTCAACGTCGAGGCGGCCACGATCATCGAGGTGGCCCTGGGCGAAACGGCCCAATACGTCGTCCTGGCCCAAAGCGACCAAATGGTAGAGCATTTGCGGCAAAACGCCCACCGGTTCGCGGGCCGGGTGGGGCTCTTGGGGCTCGATCGGCTCGCGCCCCTCTCGCCGGCCGAAAACGTCGATCTCGAGAGCAAGCCGGGCGTGGTCGGCCGGGCTGATCAGTTTGTCGAAACCGAGACGCGCCACGCGCCGCTGATCGCGCGGCTCTTGGGACGCACCTGGGTGGTCGAAAACCTGATCGACGCCCTGCGGCTGTCCGTTTCAGCGCCCCGGGGACTCCGGTTTGTCACGCTCGCCGGCGAACTGGTCGACGCCGACGGCTCGATCACCGTCGGGCCCAGCCACGCGGCCGGCGGACTCATCTCGCGGCGGAGCGAGCTGCGCGAGCTGGCCGCGCAACAGAAGACGCTCGAAGCCCAAATCGCCGAAAATCAAAAGACGGTCGATGAACTGGGCCAGCAGGCGCAGCGGCAAAAAGACGACCTGCGGCGGATCGAATCGCAACGGCGTCAGACCCTCGAACAGCTCGGCGCGAAACGCCAGCGGCTTTCGGCCACCGACGAGCGGCGGATGGAATTGAACCACCAGTGCGGCGTACGTCAGACCGAATGCGCCGCCGCCCAACAAGAACAAGAAAAAGCCGAGCGGGAATTGGGCGACGTCCGGGCGCGCCGCCACGAGGCCCAGGCGGACCTGGCCAAGACCGGGGAACAACTCGCTCGAAGCGAACAGGCGATCGAATCGCTCGAGACCGACTGCCAGACCCAGGCTCGATCGGCCACGGAGATCAAGGTGGAGCTGGCCAAGAGCGAGGAGCAATTGTGCAACCTGCAAGGCCGCCTGCGCCAACTCGAGGAAACCCAACAGGAACGTGACCGCGTTGTGGCCGAAAACCGCCAGCAGTTGGCCAAATCCACCCAACATGCCCAACAGTCGGCCTGGACCATCCTCCAATCGGAATCGGAAATCGCCGAACTCTATCTCCGCAAGGAAAAACTCGCCGCCGGAACGGTCGAACTGATCAACCAGCGGAACGAACTCGGGTCGCAAAAAGCCGAGGCGGCGGCCAAGGCGCAAAAGGCCCGGACGAGAATCCATAAACTCGAGGAAGCATGCCACGCCCGGCAGCTCGCGGCCGGTGAAATCCACCACGAGCGGAGCACCCTGGCCGATCGGCTGCGCGAGGATTATCAGATCGAGCTGGCCGAACTCGAAGTCGCGCCGAGCGAGGAGGAGCAACACCGCCGCGAAGAGGTCCAAGCGGAGATCGACCAGTTGCGCGGCAAGATCAACAACCTGGGCAACGTCAACCTCGAGGCGCTCGCCGAACTCGACGAGATGGAAGGCCGGCACGGGCACCTGGCGACCCAATTGCGCGATATGACCGGGGCCAAGAACGAGCTGATGCGGATCATCGAGCGGATCAACGCGGACAGCCGCCGGCTCTTTTCCGACACGCTCGAAACGGTCCGCGGCCATTTCCAACAGCTTTTTCGCGATCTGTTCGGCGGGGGCCAGGCCGATATCGTGCTCGAGGAAGGAATCGACATTCTGGAAAGCGGCATCGAGATCGTCGCCCGGCCGCCGGGCAAGGAGCCGCGGAGCATTTCATTGCTTTCCGGCGGCGAGAAGACGCTGACGTGCGTGGCCCTGCTGCTGGCCATCTTCCGCAGCCGGCCGAGCCCCTTCTGCGTGCTCGACGAAGTCGACGCCGCGCTCGACGAAGCCAATATTGACCGGTTTACCCAGGTGCTCCAGGACTTCCTGACCTGGACCCAATTCATCCTCGTCACCCACTCGAAGAAAACGATGTCCTGCGCCAATACGATCTACGGCGTGACGATGCAAGAGTCGGGCATCAGCAAGCAGGTCTCGGTCAGCTTCGAGGACGTCAGCGAAGACGGACGAATCCTCCCCTCGGCCCTGCGCCGCGCCGACCAACAAGCCGCCGACGAAGAAGCGGCGTAGCTTTCTT
>JAFGAY010000160.1 GCA_016933425.1 Pirellulales bacterium | reverse complement strand
GACTGGGGGTCAGAAGGTCGAAGGTTCAAATCCTTTCGCCCCGACACTACGATGGGGGATAAGTTCAATAATTGGACTTATCCCCTTCTTTTTTGCCATTATTCTACCATGGCCCACAAGCCCATTTCCAGCCACGGATGAGGGGCAGTCGCCGATTTGCACATTTTGACGTGCGAACGGATTGCCACCAAGGTCCATTACTCACCGGGCTTCTTAATGATTTGCCACACCGTGAACCCTATGCGGGGAGGCGGCCGCCGGTGCGGGAAGCCATTTCGCATGGTATGAATCGGGCTACTGGCGAGCCACGGGCCGCAGCACGACGGGGCCGAGCAATCCCGAGTCCATCAGCGGCCAGCGCGAGGCATCGAATTTTTTATAGTCGTGCGTCACGAAATTGATATCGTGGAAAATCCGCCAGGGAACGCCGCGCCGGTCGAGATCGCGGATGCGATTGGCCGAGAGATTGGTCACGTCGATTTCGAGGAGGTTTTTCCCTTCGCGCAGATAGTCGCCCACTGAGGTGCGGAAGGGAATGCTCCAAAGGGTTCCCACGCGATGCTCGTTGAGTCGGACCACGGCGCTTTCCCGGACGTCGCCCAGGTCGAGCATCCAGCCGTCATGGTCGCCGGGCGGCAGTTCGAATTCGACGGCGTAGCGCGCGGTTCCGGCAAACCGCCGCGATTCATTGTCTCCCAACGTGGTCCACGAGGCAAGACGGTTGGTCGTGAAAGGGGCTGGCAAGGCCGGGCCGCCCTCGATGAATTCCACGCGCCACGGCCCCTCGATCGCCAGCGGGGCGCCGGCTTCTTGCCAATAGGGCCACGGGCGGCCGTCGACTTTTCGGTCGAAAGTGCGCAAAACGCAAGACTCGCCCGGCGCGAGTTGCATATAGACTTCCGCGTGGCCGTTTTGCCGGCGAATTTTGCCGACGCCGGTCGCGTCCGACCGAGGATCCATGACGACGACCGATTGGCATGGCGTGCCCAAGCGGACCCATTGGTCGACGGTTTTGTTTCCCAGATTCGCCATAAAATAGTGGCGACCGTCGGCGTGTTTACGCCGGGCAAAACCGATGCCTAGTTGAGCCACGGGTTCCGGCTCCGCGTGGGCGGCTTCGAGCAACGCCTCGAGGTCGTCGCTCAGAAGCACCTGCCCGCGGCCGATCTCGGCACGTTGGATCGGCGAATCCTCGATTTGCTTGAAGACGAGGCGGGCGGTCGTGGCATGGAATTCACTGCGTCGCGCATCGAGATTGCCATGGCCGGGCACGTCGCCGGGCAATGCTTCGTGGACGAGGACTGTGGCGCCCTTCGCGGCAAGATCGACCAGTTGTTTCCACGTCGACGACGGCATGTGGCCGCACTCGGGCACCAACACCACGCGATATTCTCCACCCGGCGCCGTGAGTTTTCCGGGTTCGGCGCGGACGGCCCGAAGCTGCTTGTCGGAAACGAAATCGAAAGCGAAGCCGCGTTTGACCAGGGTGGCGGCGACGCGGCCGCACGGCTGATTCATGATCCACGTGGGAAGATGTACCGTGAACATCCGTTCGAGCCCCCGGGAATCGTGCCAAACGTCGTATACCGGCCAATAGAGCAGAATGTCGTTTGCCGGGCCGCCGGACTGCATGATCGACTGGCAACGGGCGACGTAGTGGTTTAGCGCGGGAACGTCGCGCCAAAACGCATTTCGCGGATTGAACTCGGTCGAGGCATAGAAAAGCCAGCCCGGCCACGTCGCCTCGCGGGGGCTGTAACAGCAACCATGGTAGAGCACGTGGTTGATGCCGACCACCAGAAGCTGGTCGATCTCGGGCTTCATTTGGGCGAGCGACGTCGTGAAGTGATTGCGGAGCCACGTGCACGTTTCGGCGGAGACCAGTGGTTTTCCCATCACGTGGGCCGCCGACGAGGCGAAGCGGTTCACCATGGGCACTGAGTTGCCGCCTTCGCGGGTGTTCCAGCGATCGCGCCGCAAACCGGGAATCGGAAACGGCGTAGCCCCGAACGTTTCGGTTTCGGGAATATCGGCGGCGGCATAAAGATCGAGCAGATTGCCCGGTGCCCCGTGGGCCTGGTTTCGCGTGAGGCAGCCTTTGTCCTTGGACCATTTGGCCCAGGTTTCGATGAAATCGAGGTGGAGGTCCGAGAGGGTTTCTCGGTAATCCGATTTGATTCGCGCGACGACTTCGTAGTCGCCCTCTCCGAAAAGTTCCGCGAGATGGTCGCGGAGGTCGTAGCCTCGGCGAGCCTTGAAGGCGTCGAACAACTGGTTGCTCCAGTTTCCCGCGTACTCGAAAGAGTCGTGGTATTGCGCTCGGGGCATTTTTCCCTGGTATGCGGCCAAGGCGCGATCGAAAGGTTCAAGATAACGCCGGAGAGCGTCGCTGGAGTAGGGATTGACGCAATTGCCCACGTCACCGGGAGCCGGCCGCTTCACCTGGCGGCCTACTTTGGTTACGACGCGGCCATCGGCATATCGGGCGATGAGGTCGGCGTCGTCATCGCTGACCCAGGGTCCGCCGAACGGCCAACCGGTGCCTGTGGTGACGTCCACCCACATGCCCAGACGATCCGCTTCCGCAACGGCGTGGGCGAGCATCTTCATCCAAGCCGGGCTGAGGAAATCGAGGTGCCGCTGCTCCTGTCCCTTGACGCCATAGATGGGAATGACATGGACGCCGCCGACTCCCGCCTCGTGCAGCGTCTTGAGGTTCCATGCGAGGTTGACCTTGTCCACCGCACTGCCGGGCCACCACCAGTAGCAGCCGGGTCGGTTCTCGGATCGAATCTCGGGCCAGGCCAGCTCGGAACCCTCGGTCGACGCGACCGACCGCTCGCCGGCCAGACCGGACGCGCTTGCCATCCCCACGCACAACGCAAGGCTCAGACACCAACGGATCACGGTACTCACACATGCTCTCCTAACTCAGTGCTGCGTCATGATTAAATATTGAGATTGGGTGTCATGTCCACGCTTGCGTGAACATGCGGAAAACCTCGAAGAACATGCCCACGCCAGCGTGGGCATGGCGCCCATAATCCTAAACATGACAAAGCACTAGGGTCATGTGAGCATCCAAGAATAACCATTTGAGTTTCCCGTAGGTCAGACTGATTCTCGCCGGGTTATCACCCAACCTACACCGTGGGCGAAAACTTGCAAGTACTGGCGCTGGCAAGTTATTGACCTTCGCAAAAGTAGTGAGCCTGTGGCAACGAACGCGATTTGGAGGGACGCGCTCCGTCGCGTCCGTGAAATTCGGCTTGTCCCGGCCACGACGGAGCGTAGCCCTCCAACGCCGGCAGAGCCAAATGGCTTGCCACCAAACACGATTCGCTCCCGTTCAACCGGGAATTGATTCGTCGGCGGTGAGTTCCTCGAAGGTTTGGCGGCGGCGGACGAGGTGGGGCGTGCCGCCGTCGATGAGGATCTCCGCGGCCAAGGGTTTCGAGTTGTAGTTCGATCCCATGACGGCTCCGTAGGCTCCGGTCCGCTCGATCACCAGTAGATCACCGACGGCCGCTCGGGGCAGCCGTCGTTTGGCCACGATGCCCCCTTCCTCTTGCGTGAAAATGTCGCCCGACTCGCACAGCGGCCCGCCGACGATCGCTTCGACCTCGGGCCGCGTCATGTCGCCGTCGGCCGGGGCGATCGAAATGGGGTGATAGGAACCGTAGAGCACCGGTCGGGCCAGGTTGTTGAAGCCCGCGTCGACCAGGTAGAAGAGGTTGTCGGCCTGGTGTTTGACGGCGCGGATTTCGGCGACGAGGAATCCGCTTTCGGCAACCAGGTATCGGCCGGGCTCGATTTCCAACGCGACGGCGTGGCCGAGCGCCTCTTCGAGCCGCTTGCGCATGGCGTCGCACAGACCGAAGTAAGCGCCCAGGTCGACGGTGGTGTCGGTTTCGCGATAGGCGATCGGCAGCCCGCCGCCGACGCTGATCGAGCGGATCTCCGGGCCGGCTTCGAGCGCCGCCTTTTCGATCGCGCCGCACACCTGGGCCAGGTGTTCCATGTCGGTGCCCGAGCCGATGTGCATGTGCAGCCCCGTCACGTTGAGGTCGTGGCGTTGGGCCGCGGCGAGGCAGTCGCACAGTTGCTCGTGCCAGATGCCGTGTTTTGACTGGGGCCCGCCGGTGTTCGTTTTGCGGCTGTGGCCGTGGCCGAAACCCGGATTGACCCGAAGCGTGATATTCCGGCCGGGCGCTCGGTCGCCGTATTGATGGATCATGTCGGGCGATCCGCAATTGACGTGAATACCCCGTTCGACGACCAGTTCGAGCGAATCGTGGTCGAATATGTCGGCCGTGTAGACGATCGGCGGCACGTCGCCGGCGGGCTGGTAGCCGGCGGCCAGCGCGCGGCGAATCTCGAAAGCGCTGACCGTGTCGACCAGCGCCCCGGCGCGGCGCAGCAGCGCCAGCACGGCCAGGTTGGAACAGGCCTTGACCGCGTAGCGGACCGTGTCAAACCGCCGCAAGTCATCGACCCGACGGCGAATCATCGAGGCATCGTAAACAAAAGTCGGGGTGCCGAACCGCCGGGCCAATTCCAGGACCGGAATGCCGGCGATTTCCGCGCGCAACATGGAAAATGAAGACATGACGTTCAATCCGTGGGCCGGGTCGCGACCCCGTTAGCATATCAGAGGATGGTTAATGGGATGTTGAAGGTTGTTTTGCACTATAACCGTTACTTCTCGGCCGGTGAAGCGGTCACCAGGACGTGGTTGCCGAGGTATTGGTTGGCCGCGCGGACGACGTCGTCGCGGGTGACGGCGCGGATGCGTGCGTCGAACGATTTATCGTAGTCGTACCCCAGTCCGTAGAGGTCGTCGATCGCGGCTTGCATGGCCTGCTGGCCGATGGTCGTGTTTTCTTGGGCGTGGAGCGCGACGATCATCTCGACGGCGCGGTCGAATTCCTCTTGGGTGATTTGACCTGCCTTGGCCTTGGCCAGATTTTTCTCGATTCGTCCGACCACTTCGTCGACCGCGTCGGGCCGGGTCTGGGCGACGACGGCGAAGTAGCCCGGCGCGGGGCCGGTGATTTGGACCGCGTGGACGAAGTAGACGAGCCCCTGGCCGCGCAACTCCTCATGGAGCCAGCCGCCCGGATAGCTGTAGCCCGAGGTAATCGCGTCGAGGACGGTCAGTGCGGCGTGGTCCTTTGGGTCGAGAATGCTCGCGCCGGCGTAGCCTAGCATGACCATGCCCGTCATCTTGTTGATTTGCTTATGGCGGACGACGTTCTGAGCGATCGTGTTGGGCCGGTTGAACGCGATGGGCGGGAGATTGGGATTTGCCTTCACGCCTTCAAAACCACGGCGCGCGGCGTCGATGGCCTGGTCGACCTCGACGTTGCCGAAGATAGTTACGAGCATGTTTTGCGCCGCGAAGTATTTGGCGTGGTATGCCCGCAAATCGTCGACCGTGAGCCGCTCGACTGATGCGCGGGTGCCTCCATCGATCACGTGATAGGGCGAGTCGGCCGGCAGGGAGTCGAAGAACAGTTCCATGATTTCCGCTTGTGGGCTGTTGGCCCGGCGGGCGATCGCGCCGAGCGCCAATCGCTGGGCCTTCTGGAACTCGCCCTCGGGAAAGGTCGACGCCGTGAAACACTCGGCCAGCAAGGCGGTTGCCTCGGGAAAATCGTCGGTCAGCACCGTGGCGCTGCCATAAATCGTGTTGCGGCCTGAACTCATCGAAAGCTGCCCGCCGATCGAATCGAAATAGGCGGCGATCTGCTGGGCCGTGTGTTGGGCCGTGCCGCGCTCGAGCATCTGGGCCACTAGGGCTGAGCGGCCGGCCGTTTCGGGCGAGTCGACCAGCGATCCGCCGAGCACGAACGCCCGAACGTTGACCATCGGCAGCCGGGTGTCGCGTTTGACCAGCACGCGGACGCCGTTGGCCAGCCGGACGGCCACGATTTTGTATTGCTCGGCCGCCGTGGCCGCCGCGGCCTTGGCCGGCGAACCGCCGGGCGGAGCGACGATCACGCGGTTGAGCCGCTCGGGCAGAAAATAGCGCCGGGCCACGTCGCGGACTTGCTCGGGAGTGACCTTTTGAATGTTATCGACGTATTTTTTCTCGAACGCCGGATCGTCGGCTGTCAGGTAGGACCGGCCGAGGCTCTCGGCCATTTGTTCGACGGTCTGGCGACCGAAAACCAACTCCGAAGCCTTTTGTTTCTTGGCTTTGGCCAGTTCCTCGGGACTGACCAATTCGTCGCGCAGCCGGTATACCTCGGCCAGGACGTCGTCTTGAGCCTGTTGCCACGTGTCGGGTCGGGCAATCATGAAAACAGCGAACATGCCGTTGACGTAATGGGGCGTGTGGCTGGCCGTTTGAACCATGAGGGCCGACTGATGCTCGTACTTCAGCTTT
>JAFGAY010000159.1 GCA_016933425.1 Pirellulales bacterium | reverse complement strand
GGGTTTTGCAGGGCCGGGAGCAGGTTCTGATAGTCGGGCGCGTCGTAGTCCTCGTTGGCCTCGCCCGGGCCCGACGGATCGACGTAACTGCCGCTGGGTGTGAAGCCGGCCGGATTGGGCAACAGGGCAAACGGCAAGTTGAACGTGTTCGGGTCGGCGGCCGTCAATTGCGGATCGGTCGGCGTCGCCAGGGCCGCGTCGGGATCGTAACCAAAGCCCGTCCCGCCAAACGGCGCGCCGTTGATGACGAAGTGCAGGTCGTTCGAGTCAAGGTAGTCGCCAAGATCGGCGGCCGTCGCGTTTTCAAACGCCAGAAGCTGCAAGTTGCCGGTCGTCGGATTGATGCCGACGATTCGCGTGCTCTGTCCGCGGGCCGGTCCGTCGAGCATCGTCACCACGCGGCCGACCAAGGGAAAATGAGGTATGGTCAGTGCCGGCAGTTCGACGAGCTGCGCGTTGGGCTGATCGGGAAGCGGCGGGTTATCGTGATAGACATACAAAATCCAATTCATCCCGTAAAGATCTTCCAACAGCCCGTGGTTTCGCAAGACCGAGGTCTGTACGTTCGATCCGCGGAGGACTTGCATCAGGGCTTCGTTCAGCAGTTCGTCGGGCGCTTCGGCGTATTGATCGACGCGTGCCTGGGTCTGGGCGGCGCGCTGCTGGTGGCTCGAAACGATGACAAACGTCACGCCAATCAGCGCGAACAGCGCCAGAACGGCCAGCACGATCAACAGCACCGCGCCGCGACGGGGCGGATTTTCACCACGGAGGCACAGAGACGCGGAGACGTGTTTTTTTACCACGGAGGGCGCGGAGGAACGCGGAGGGAGGAGGTCAGATAGAGTGAAGGGGAACGATGGTGGTTCGACCGTGGGCTTCCGCCCACGGCTATTATGACTGCCGCCTCGCAACCTTCCCGGCCCACGGCCCATGGTTCCTACGGATTTCATGATCGACTCTTTCTGCTCAATTCAATCGCCACGTGCCCAGGCCCGGCCCTTTGCCCTTGTTACTTCGCCAATCGGATTTCCTTGGTGTAGACGCCGATTACGCCGTCGACCAGCACGGCCGCGGCGCCGGCCGTTGGCGGCGTCGCGGTCGCGTCCAATGCGCCGGGGTCCCAGTCGGGCCCGGCCAGCGTGACGCGACGATAATAGGCGTCGCCCAGACCCGGCACGCCGGCGAGTTCGACGCACGGAACTTCCGAGCGCCGTTGGACGTCGTCGGCCATCACCACGCGGTACCACTGGGCCACGCGGCGCCAGTTGGAGTCGATCGCCGCGCCGAATTTCGACGCGAACCGATCCGTCGGCACACGCCGGTCCGGCGACATGCCGACCAGCAAGATCCACCGGTCGGGCCTGACCTTGAGATAGGCGTCGTAGGCCGCCTCGTCGTCGGCGCCCATGCCAAAATGCGAGCTGCCGGCGTCCGTCGGCAGATAGATCGCCGCATCGCCGCCCCCGTAGCCGCCGCCGGTCAAAACGACTCGGGCCACGCGCTCGGTCGGCGTCCGCTCGGCGGTCGCCGGTTCCGATGAGGTGGCCGGAAGATAGTCGAGAACGCGCCGGAAGAAAACCACGACCGACACGCGATAATTGCGAAAGCCCTCGGCCCCGGCCGGAATCGCCTCGGTCGGCGCGGGCGAAACAGTGAGCAACCACGAATAGTTGCCCTCGTTGGCCTGGCGCAACGGCGCGCCCGAGGGCGCCGTCTCGCCCGGAAGGACCGGGTAGGGCGTCACCGTCGCGTCGCTGTCCGACCAGACATACGTTGATCGGGTCCGCCGATCCGCGTCGCCGCGGGCAATGTCGAAAATCCGATCGTCGGCCCAGCGAAACATCCGCTCGGCGACCGAAAGAGGCAGCACGGGTGGATTGGCATCGGCAACGTCGCGAAACGTCAGCCGATCCAGATAGGCCGGCGACCAGGGAAGCGCCGCCGGATCGGTCTCGCCGTAAGGAAACGCGGCCAGGCGCCCTTGATCGACCACCGGCAGGTCGGGGTTGGACAAATTCCACGCCACGAACAGCGGGTCGATCACAAAGGCGTCGCCGTAGCCCACGTCGGCGGCGACTTGCGGCGTGCCGGCCGGGCCGAACGGCTGCCACGCCGACGCGCTAGGAGCAAACGCGGTCCATGCCGCGGGGTCGAGCATCGCGCGGGGTTCGATCTGACCGGCGGCGCCGGCCACGCCGATCTGATCGGCCTTGACCGCGGCCAGGCCCGCCCGCCCGCAGGCCGACGAGCGGTCGGCCATCGTCGACTGGACGACGGCGAACTGACCGGTGGGAATCAACGCCGCGATGCCCAACAGACCGATCGTTATGGCGAACAACGCGATAAGCACCTCCAGCAGACTAACGCCGCGGGCCGTTTTTTTACCACGGAGACGCGGAGACGCGGAGACGTGTTTTTTTACCGCGGAGGACGCGGAGCTGCGCGGAGGTTTGGGTGAAAATAATGAAACCAAGAGTGTCTCGCGCTTTCCTAATCCCCAATCCCTAATCCCTAATCCCTTCATGCTCACCGCCCTCCCATGCTTTGCGATTGCTTGGCGAACGATCGGGCTTCGTCGATGCCGACTTCGCGTTCCGGCTTCTTCGGCTTCGTTTGAGCCTCGTACCAATCCGTCGGCACCGCGCTCTCGGCGACGCTCACCAGACCCGACTGCGGCAATAGGGCGATCCAAAGACTGTCGGGCAACTGCCAGTTGGGTTTCTTCTCATCGGATACGTCTTCCGACGTCGGCGTTCCGACGCCGACCTGCGATTCACGGCCGATCAACAAATACATCGGGCCGGAAGGAGATTCGTTGGTGTCGTGGTAATAGCACCGCTCGACCGACCCGTTGGGCGAAAACAGGATGGTCACTGGATCCTGGCCCGAGCCGCTTAACGAATCGGAAAACGCGCAAATCGTGGGGTCCGTGGTCTTCTGAGTCATCGGGTTCAGGTTCAAATCGTTCAGCCCCGACGCGCTCAGGTCGACGACCGTTCCCTCGGGCAAGCGGAGCGGAGCGGCGATCGTGGCCGACGGCCGGCGAAGAATCGAGAAAGGCACCGGTCTCGGATACGGCGGAATCCGGCTGGTCTTCGGCGGGTCGTTTTTCAGGAACAGCGTGCCGCCGCTGACCGACGCGATTTCGTACCAAGGGCCCTGGTGGTTCAGTTGGATAAGGTCGCCCTGTTGGATGAAATCGGGGATCATGAAATCGCTGGGCACGGTCGCCGTGAGCCTCAAACCGGATCTCGTGACTCGCGAGTCGGTCGACCCGCCCATATACGGCTGTGGCACCTCGACCTGGTAAAGCGTGGCGCTGGCTGCGGTTGAGTCGTTGACCGGGTTGTCGATCGGCTGAAACAGCACGCCGCAGGGACGGCCCGTCTCGATGGCCCTGGCCCGGGCACGATTCAAAAAGACGTTGACCATTCGTGCGGCCTCGCGGATTCGCCGCTGGTCGGAGGCAGGCCGCAGCCGAGGCAGTGCGAAACCGACGAGAATCATCATGATCGTCACGACGACCAACAGCTCGACGAGCGTCAGCCCGCGGCGGGGCGTTTTTCCACCATGGAGACACGGCGCCGGCGAGACGGTTTTTTCACCACGGAGACGCAGAGACGCGGAGACGCTTTTTTCACCACGGAGACGCGGAGACGCGGAGACGCTTTTTTTTACCACGGAGGGCGCGGAGCCGCGCGGAGGCAGAGGGTGCATGCGCGCCGGCACGCACGCTCCTCGTCCGTCCATTACTGTTTGCCTATTGCATCTCACGTCACGCATCTCCCAAAGCCCCATGCCCATCGCCCTTCACTCTTCACTCTTTACTCTTTACTCTTCACTCTTTACTCTTCACTCTTGCCTATGGTTATGGATGTTGTCGAAGTGGCGGAGATCTTGATAATAACTTGGTGGATCCGCCGGGTCGCCATCGCTGTTGAGTGGTTGGCCCACATATTCGCCCGCGCTGCCCGCGTCGAAGAGATCAAGGTTCCCTTCGGCGTCAAGAGCATAGGCCTTGGTGTTTCCGCTGCCGTCCTTGCCAATGTTGATGTCGAATTCGCCGTCGGAACCAGCCGAGTAAAGCAGCGGGAAAACGGCGAAGCTCTCTTGCACGGGTATTGTGTGTTGTGGGTCGAACGGATCGGGTTGATATTTGGGGTTCGCGGCGCCGCCCGGCAACGGATTGGGCCCGAATTGCAGGTCGCTGTCGCCGTAGTGGTTGTCGTCGGGATCCCAATAGAACCCGGCCGGCCAGCGGAGGAACCGGATCGGCCGGCCCCAGGCGTCGTGGAACTCGGGCAGGCCGTCGCCGTCGATGTCGCCGATTTCGCTCTCGTGAAACTGCTCGGCCGCCTCGGGAATCGCCATGACAATCATGTAGAGACACTCGGCCGCTCCCCATTTGTCCTTCGTGTCGTCGTCCGCTGGCGAACTGTTGTAGATGCGATTGTAGCGCTGGGTCAGTGAAGGAGGAGACGGCAATATCAACGGCACGAGTTCCGGCTTGCTGGGCTCGGTCGCCCAAATCACATCGCTCCACCGGTCGGGCATCTCCATCCGCATCAGGTCGCGGATCGCGTTGACCCGGGCACGAGCAATCTCTTCTGGCCACTTCAATTTTGTGGGATCCGGGTTCGCCGGATCGTACTCCACGTGATAGTATATTTCACCAGGCGGACAACTGGGGTTAAGCGGCGAGTGGGTCCACACATACGCCCGCAAATCGATCGGCACGCGCCGCGCGCGGTACGAATCGTATTTGGCCATGACGATGTTGTGGAGTTTCGTGACCAGGTCGCGGGTTTTTTCGACGCGGGCCTGGTGGCGGGTCAGGCCGACCGCGCCCAACACAATCGCCGCCAGCGTGCCGATGATCGTGATGGCCACCAACAGGTCGATGAGCGTGAATCCGCGGGAGGTCTTCCTGACGCGGAGACGCGGAGGCGCCGGGGTGGGATTTTTCACCACGGAGGACGCGGAGCCGCGCGGAGTGAGACCGCGGCACGGAGGAACCGCGGGCTCCCGCCCGCGGCTATAAAGCCTCGCAGCCCCCGGCCCACGGCCCACGATATGTGGCAATCGGGCCATGGTTATTTCTCCTCATTCCAGTCGCCCAACGCGCCCTTCGAGAAATTCGTCAGATTGTCGTCTTCTTCCGGCGTGAGGTTGCCGCCGAGCTGGCCTTCGCGCTGTAAATAGCGCGTTGCGTTCAGGTCGCCTTCCTTTCCGTACCATCCGTCCAACCCACTGCACACAATTTGATGTGTTTTCGGGTTGAACCATGCGGAGACGGCGATGGGATCCCCGGCGGCGTCCTTGCCGTAGGGCACGCAAAGCGTGGCCGATGGGTCCGACGCGCCCGCCGGCCAACGAAATTGTTGGACAGCCGGATCATACTCGTCGTGCCTGGCCCGAAAATAAACATAAGGCGGCGCGTCCGGTCCGCCGTCGGGATCTTCGACGTGGGGCGGACGATAAACATAGCGCCCGTCGCCTTCCTCGACCAGCCGGGTCTCGTCGAACTCGAAAAACGGCTGCAACCGCGAACCGCTCTCCGCGAACGGATTGGCCGGATTCGCACTAAAAGGGATCAGCCGGGTCGACGAACCGTCGGGAGCGGGCAGGCCGCCCAACCAGAACACCAACGCGCCGGCGGGCGTCATGTTGTTAACGTCGAGCTTGTCGTTGGTGCCCTCGAGCACGTCGTTGCAAAATCGTTCCCAGGGGCCATCCCCCCCGCCTCCCGATACGCCCGGCTGATAACGCGGAAACGCCTTGCGCAGATGGCTGAGGACGGCGGCGCGGGCGGCGTTCTTAATATCGTCGGGGTTGCCCTCGCCCACTCCGCAAAAATCGGGCGGATAGTCGACATGCTCCTGTTTGTAGCGTTCGAGGGCCATGTCCAATTGGCTGATTTCGCCAATGATGACCGCCTGTCGGGCCGCGCGAATGGCCGGAACGGCCGCGGCCGTGATCAGACCGGCCAGGATGCCGATGATGATGATCACCGCCAACAGCTCGACCAGCGTGAAGGCGCGTCGGCTCGGCGCGCCGCGGAGGCGCGCCGCCGCGGTGGCGGCTCTTTTCACCACGGAGGACGCGGAGAGGCACGGCGGGACGGTTTGGTCGCGCGTCCCCGGTCCCCGGTCCCTATTCCCGAAGGTCTGCCTGCGATTCTTGTGGTTCACGGCTCATGTTCCTCCTCGGCCGTCGGCGACCGATGGTGTTGGTTCACGCCCTTTTTGGCCCGGGTGTTGCCTTGGAGTATTTTTATATTCGGCCCGCTGTAGTTGCCAAACCGTTTTCCACCGGGACAAGCCCGGTGGGGTTGGGTGTTTGTGTTTTTTCACCCCGACAAGTGCTCGATGAGTTTGATGAGCGGGAGAAACAGCGAAATGACGATAAACCCGACCATGCCGCCCAGCACGATCATCAAGAGGGGTTCCATCATCTTCATGAGGCTGTCGGTCAGCACGGTCACTTCCTCGTCGTAGGTGTCGGCCACCTTGTAGAGCATCGTGTCGAGTTCGCCCGTCTCCTCGCCCACGTCGACCATGTTGACGACCATGTCGTCGATGATTGGTTTGTTCATGCGCGTGACGTAGAGCAACAGGCCGATGGGAACGCCGACAAAGAACATCCAGAAGAACATGGCAACCACGTCGAAGGGCGGTTTGCTGTATTCCTTGAGGGGCTGCGCGATGGTGTCGCCCTCGCGGATCGACTCGTAGACTTTTTGATACAGATTCTCGAAAATGGCGTTGCCCGACGTCTCCTTGGTGATGTGGAGGGCTTCGAGAATGGGCACGCCGCTGGTAACCAGCGTGCCGAGGGTTCGCGTGGTTCGGGCGACGATGTTTTTCTCGACCAATTGGCCGAAGATGGGCATTTTCAGGAGGAACAGGTCCCAGCCGGTCCGGCCGGCTTGGAACTTGCGAATCAGCTTGACCAGAAGCCAGATGCCGATCGGGATGCCGGGAATGGCGAACCAGTAGTGGACGATGGCATTCGACAGGAAGATCAGCATTACGGTCATCGGGGGCAGGTCGGCGCCGAAGTCCTTGAAAATCACCGTGAACTTCGGGACGATCCACAACATGATGAACGTCAAAATGAGGGTCGCGATGACAACAATGCTGATCGGGTAGATTAGCGCCCCGCGGACCTTGCGCCGCAGCGAGGCGGCCCGCTCCTGAAACTCGGCCAGTCGGCGGAGAATGATTTCGAGAGCACCGCCGGCTTCGCCCGCCTTAATCATGTTGACGTAGAGCCTATTGAAGGCTTTGGGCGATTTGGCCATGGCTTCCGAGAGAGTCGAGCCGGCCTCGATTTCGTCGCAGACGTCGATGAGGCTGTTTTTCAAGGCGCCCGGCTTGGCCTGGGTTTCGAGGATGCGCAGGCTGCGGAGAATCGGCAAACCGGCGTCCTGGAGGATGGAAAGCTGCCGGGTGAAGGTAGTGAGCGTTTTAAGTTTAACGCCGCCGAGGGCGAAGGATTTGCCCTTCTTCTTCGCCGTGCGTTTGTCGGCCTCGGCCTTACGGCTCTTCTTGACGGAGATCTTCGTGACGAAGTATCCCATCTGCCGTATGGTGGCTTGAGCTTCTTCCTCGGTTGGGGCATCGATCACGTCCTTGATCTCGTTGCCCGTCGAGTCCATGGCCTCGAATTGAAAAGTAGGCATGGCTTGGTCCTCCCGGTTCCCCGCGAGCGTCCAGTGTGTGTTACCGTGAAATGTGAATCGCCCCGTGCTTTCGCGCGGGCTTCCGCCCGCGGCTATGATGTCCCGCTTCCGTGGTCTGCGCTATGTCCCGCTTTCGTGGTCTGCGCTATGTCCCGCTTTCGTGGCCTGCGCGTCTCCGTCATGAACGACTATGCTTCCTCGAGAATTGTTTCCCGGATGACTTCGTCGATATTGGTGATGCCCGCGAACAGTTTATCGAGTCCCGCCTCGCGCAGGGGCACCATGCCGCCGGCCAGGGCGCAGGCGCGGAGTTTTTGGGTCGATCCTCCGTCGTTGATCACGTCGCGCATCGCGTCGTTGACTTCCATGAGTTCGAACAGCGCGGTGCGTCCCCGAAAGCCCGTGTTGTTGCAGCTCTCGCAGCCCGTGCCGCGGTAGATGCTTTTGTCGAGAATGTCGTCGGGCCGGAGGGCCAGTTCGGCCAGTTTTTCCATCGGCGGCATGGTTTCCTCGCGGCACGACTGGCAAATTTTGCGCACCAGCCGCTGGGCTAGCACGGCTTCGAGCGTCGCCGTCAACAAAAACGGCGGCACGCCCATGTCGCGAAGCCGCGTCACCGTGCTCGGCGCGTCGTTCGTGTGCAGGGTGCTAAAAACCATGTGGCCGGTCAGCGAGGCCTGGACCGCGATTTCGGCCGTTTCCAGGTCGCGGATCTCGCCCACCAGAATCTTGTCGGGATCCTGCCGCAATATGCTCCGCAGGCACTGGGCGAACGTGTTGCCGATCCCCTCGTCGATCGGAATCTGGATGATGCCGTCCAAATCGTACTCGACCGGATCCTCGGTCGTGATCAGCTTCTCGGTGATTTCGTTCAATTCGTTCAGCGCGCCGTAAAGCGTCGTCGTTTTGCCGCAGCCGGTCGGGCCGGTCACCAGGACGATGCCGTTCGGCTTGCGGATCAACCGGCGGAACGTCGCCAGGGTCGTTGGGTCCATGCCGACCACGTCCAGGTCGAGCATGACCACCGACCGGTCGAGAATTCGCAGCACGACGCTCTCGCCGAACATCGTGGGCAGCACGCTGACGCGCATGTCGACCGGGTGGCCGCCGACGCTCAACTGGATTCGACCGTCCTGCGGCAGCCGGCGCTCGGCGATGTCCAGGTCGGCCATGACCTTGATGCGCGTCGTGATGGCCACGGCCAGGTGGCGCGGCGGCGGAACCATCTCGTAGAGCACGCCGTCGGCGCGGATGCGGATTTTGAACTCGTTCTCGAACGGCTCGAAATGCAAGTCGCTCGCGTGGTCCTTGATGGCCAGCAAAAAAACCATGTTCAAGAGCTTGCGGACCGGCGCGCTGTCGGCCAGGGCCTCGACGCTCGTCAGGTCCAAGGGACCCTCGCGCTCCATGCTCCTGGCCGCGCGGCTAAGTTCCTCGTCGTTTTCCATGTCGGAAATCAACGATTCGACGCTCTCGCCGCCGACCGCGTAATAGCGTTCGAGCGCCTTGGCGACGTCCTTCTCGGTGGCCACCACCGCGCGGATCTCGTAACCAAGGAAACTCCGCAATTCGTCGAGCACCGAGAGCTTCTGCGGATCGCACATCGCCACCGTCAGCACGTCGTTGCGAAAGCTGATCGGCACGATGCGGTAGAGCTGGGCCATCGGCTCGGTCACCTGGGCGAGCACCTCGGGCGGAACCACCACGTCGGCCAGATTGACCACCTGCAGACCCATCTGCTCGGCCAGCGCCTGGGCCAACTGATCGTCGTTAATCAAGTGCATGTCGATGGCGATTTGACCGAGCAATTCGCCCGGACGCTGCTGCTGTTCGTCCAACAGCGTCTGCAATTGATTCTCGTCAATGAAGCCGAGATCCACCAGAACTTGACCAATGCGCCGAATAGCCATCTTCTTGCTGTCGCCTCAAAAAAACCAACGGTCGCCAAACTCCCGCCCCTCGATCCTCACCCCCGCGACGCTACCCGGCCGCGCGGGCCGCCTCGTCGCCGTCCTCGCTCTTGTTGAGCCGCCGGCTGGCCTCGTCCTCGTCCTCGAAAAGCCCGCGCTCGGCCCGGGCGATCTTGGCCGCCAGGGCCTCGGGCATGTTGGCCTTGGCGAGAATTTCCTCCTTGGTCACGACCCCTTTTTGCCAGATCTGGAACATGTGGTCGTCGAGCAACTGCATTCCCAACTTGGCCCCCGTCTGAATCGCCGAGGTGATGCGGAACGTCTTGTTTTCGCGGATCAAGTTGGCGATGGCGGGCGTGATGACGAGCATCTCGTAAGCCGCGATGCGCCCGCCGCCGATCCGCGGCAACAACGTCTGGGAAAGCACGCCGATCATGGCCACCGACAACTGCGTGCGGATTTGCTCCTGCTGATTCGTCGGAAAGACGTCGATGATTCGGTTGACCGTGCCTTGGGCCCCGGTCGTGTGCAACGTGCCGAAAACAATGTGGCCCGTCTCGGCCGCGGTAATCGCCGCCTCGATCGTTTCCAAGTCGCGCATTTCGCCGACCATGATGACGTCCGGGTCTTGCCGCAACGCGCGGCGGATCGCCTCGGCGAAACTCGGAACGTCGACGTTCAACTCGCGTTGATTGATCAAACACTTATCGTGATGATGGAAGAATTCGATCGGGTCTTCGATCGTGATGATGTGCCGGTCGGTCTTGTGGTTGATGTAGTCGACCGCCGCGGCCAACGTGGTCGTCTTGCCCGAACCCGTCGGCCCCGTCACCAGAATCAGGCCTCGCGGCCGCATGATGAGCCGCTCCAGCACCGGAGGCGTGCCCATCTCCTTGAAGTCCATGAGCCGGTTGGGCAATTGCCGCAACACGATGCCGACGTAGCCGCGCTGCTTGAACACGGAAACGCGGAATCGGGCGACGTCGCCAAACGCGAAACCAAAGTCGGTGCCGCCCACCTCCTGAAGCTCCTGCTGGCACCGCTCGGGCGTGATGCTTTTCATCAGCGCGACCGTATCGTCGGCGGCCAGTTCCTTGGTCTCTAGCCGCATGAGCCGCCCGTCGACGCGGACGACCGGAGGCGCTCCCACCGCTAGATGCAAGTCGCTCGCCTTACGGCTAACTACCGTATGGAGCAATTTATCGATAAGAATGGTACCCATTTAGATCCACTTCACAGGGAGACACATTACCACGGGCGCACTCGGCTGTTGGTTCAGTAACGATCGCGGTTTTCAAGAGGGGGGAGACCCCGATTGGCCTCCGAACCTCCGAAACCGGATTCACCCACTCTCCCCAGCCGAGCGGAGTGGCCGGGCACCCTGGCCCGCCCGAAGCCTGTCTCCGCTGCGCCTCAATTATTCGCGTCGGCCTTTCGAGTCTCAAGCCAAACGCGACCAAATAAACGAAACGTCGATGCGCAATCCGTCCCCCCCGAAGAGGCCCCTGCCTGCCGGAGGCTTTGGGATATCCAGGGAGTGCATGCTTTCGTGCCGTGTCCGTGATGGCGTCCGAAAGGTTCCTTGTTCTATATGTATTTGTCCGACACAAGCGATCGAAGGTAGCCTAAAGCTGCTGGAAGGTCGTCTGTCGGTCTGGATGGAATGGTTCCAGGAGCGCCCTATTCCACGTCCTGCTTGGCCACGCGCATGATTTCTTCGATAGTGGTCATTCCCCGGCATGCTTTGCTGATGCCGTCTTCGTAAAGCGTTGTCATTCCTTCACTAATGGCCGTCTGGCGAATGGCGGAGGAGGGTGCGCAGTTAAAGGCCAGCTCGCGGATCTTGCTCGACATCAACATGAGTTCGAAGATGGCCAATCGTCCCCGGTAGCCCGAGCCTCCACAGCTTCCGCATCCCCGACCCTTGCAAAACGTCGCGCTGGCGGCCTGCTCGGGAGTAACCCCGGCCGCTCGAAGCGACGACTCCGAAGGGGTGTATGGCTGTTTACATTTCTGGCAAACCACGCGGATCAATCGCTGAGCCATGATAGCGACAATGCTGCTTGATACGAGGTATGCAGCAACCCCCATGTCTATCAGACGTGTAATAGCACCGGGCGCATCGTTCGTATGTAGTGTACTGAAAACCAAGTGTCCAGTCAAAGATGCCTGGATTCCCATTTGGGCAGTCTCCAAGTCACGCATCTCGCCAACCAACACAATGTTGGGCGCCTGGCGCAACATGGCTCGAATCACCCTGGCAAAATCTAAACCAATGTCGTGACGTACCTCGACCTGGTTAATGCCTGGAAGGTAGTATTCGACCGGATCTTCGGCCGTAATAATCTTGCGGTCCGGTGTGTTCAGTGAGTTGAGGGCCGCATAAAGCGAGGTCGTCTTACCGGATCCGGTGGGGCCGGTTACGAGGATAATGCCGTTGGGCCGACGAATCAGGCCTTCAAACTTCTGGAAGTCCGTTTCAGAGAATCCAAGCTGGCGGATGCCCACGCGGATGCTGTCCTTGTCGAGGATCCGCATGACGACCGACTGCCCATGGTTCGTCGGGATAACACTCACCCGGAGGTCGAGTTCTTTCTCGCCAATGGTGACTTTAATGCGGCCGTCTTGGGTCCGGCGGCGTTCGGCGATGTCGAGTTTCGAGAGAATCTTGATGCGTGAAAGGACGGCGCCGAGCAACCGCCTGGGGGGGCTGTCGCGCTCGACCAATCGGCCGTCGATCCGGTAACGCACCCGAATACGATCCTCGAACGGTTCGATGTGTATGTCCGAGGCCCGCAACTGCACCGCCTCGGTGATGATCAAGTGGACCAGCCGAACGATTGGGGCGCTGCTTTCGTCGATTTCCTCCTCGCCCCGGGCCGATTCGTCCTCGGTCTCCGTGAAATCGATGGCCGTGTCGGTGAATTCCTGGAGCATCGAGTCGGCGCTTTCGCCCACCGTTTGCCCGTAATACCGGTTGACCGCCTCAAGAATGTGTTCCCGCGGGGCTAGGGCGATTTCGATGGTTTTATTGAGAATGAACCTGAGTTTCTCGAAAACCTCGAAATCGTTCGGATCGCTGACGATCACCGTCAGTTCCCCGTCGTTTTCGGCCAGCGGCAAGATGGCGTTTTCGCGCGCGACCGATTCGGGAACCAACTCGACGACCGATGGGGGAATGACCACTTCCGACAGGTTGACGTAGTCCAGGCCGTGCTGTTGGGCCATGGCGCGGGTAATTTCCTCGCCGGTCGCGTAGCCGAGCCGGGAGAGCATATCGGGCAATTTGACGTCCGACTCGGACGCCATTTGGCGCGCCTCGGCCAATTGCTCCGGGCTGATAATGCCTTGAGAAATAAGGATTTGGGTCCAATCACCTGGACGCTTTGCAGCCATGGCTGGCTCCACGTTGCTTGCAGAGAAGACGGTCGGATCGGGGCTGAAGCGGAGCAGGTAGGGTGAGAACCTCTTCTCCGGCGCCCTCATGTCCCGCATCCGGCGCCGCCACTGCAAAAGCCACACTAACCCCAGAATACTTTTAGACTAACGTCAGATTCGGGCGTGTCAAGCAATCGTCTCACCCGGTCGGCGGGGCATCCGCCACCAAGCCCAAGCTTATGGGGGGTGACTCGCTGTTCCAGATTCCCCTTTGGTTGCCGCGACGCGACCGGAAGCGTTTTTTCGGCCGAATTCTCGGCCAAAGCGGTTTTGGGGTGACAGGTTGCTGTCACCCGGTGTGTCTATATTTGCCCACCATGGAGCCGATCGCGTTCGCCGACCCGCCGGTCGATGGCCTACGTCTGATGATCGTGGACGATCACGCTCTCTGCTGCGCTGGCCTGGCCATGATGTTTCGCGCCACGAGCCGGGTTGCCGACGTGGCCGTGGCCACCACGTCGGAACAGGCGGTTCGCATCGCAAAACTTTTTCAGCCCCATATCGTCGTGCTCGACGCGGCGATGCCGTCGTACCGTGGATTTGAAACGGCCCGATTGCTGTTGGAGTCGTCCTCGCCGTGTCGGATTCTTTTTCTGGACGACGCCGTGAATCACGCCCACATCCGTTCGGCGCTGCGGGTCGGGGCCCAGGGCTATTGGACGAAGCACGCGACCTTCGACCAGATCCTCGCCGCCGTGCTCCAGATTGGCCGTGGCCAGACGGCTTTTTGCCCGGCGGCCGATCAGTATATGGTTCCCTCGCCGTCGGGCCCTCGGTTTGATCCACCCGCGGCCGGGACGCCCTTGGGCAAGTTGACTCCGCGCGAGCTGGAGGTTCTTTTGCACCTGGCCGATGGGCTCACCGTGCGGCGTTGCGCCGAGCGGATGAAACTGGCCGAAAGCACGGTCGACAATCACAAGTCGCGGCTGATGCGGAAGCTCCGCGTCCACAGCGTCGTCGAACTGGTTCGACTGGCGGCTCGCGAGGGATTGGTCCAATAGCGAGGCTCTGGCTTTTTCGCCCAGGGCGGGCTACGATGGCGGCTGCAAGCCCATCGCGTAACTCCCCCGTGCGAGACGGTCATGCCCTACTACTTGGGAACCGATGAAGCCGGCTACGGGCCGAATCTCGGTCCGCTGGTCATCACGGCGACGGTCTGGCATGCGTCGGAACCGCTCGATCCCCGGCGGTTCCACGATCGGCTGGCCCCGGCGATCGTCCAGGCGCCTCGATTGGCCTCGGCCGCGTCAGTCGCCATGGCCGATTCGAAAGTGCTTTACACCTCCGGCAAAGGCCTGCGTCATCTCGAGCGTGGGCTGCTGGCCGCGCTTTTGGCGATCGATCGCCCGGTTGAAACATGGGAATCGGCCTGGACCGCGCTCGACGGCCAATCGCGCGAGGCCCGGCGGGCATTGCCCTGGTATGCCGACTATCAGTGTTCCTTGCCGCTGGCGGTCGGGCCCGACGATATTCGTCGGCTGGCCGCGTCGCTGCGGGAAGCGTTCGATCGTTCGGGCGTCCGGTTGGTCGCCGTGCGGAGCCGGGTTCTTTTTCCGGCCGAATTCAACGCGCTGTGCGACCGCCACGAATCGAAAGGGCTCGTGCTCTCCCACGCGACGCTCGGGCTGCTGGCCGAGGCGGTCGGCGGGCTCGGCGACGAACCGATCTGCATCCTTTGCGACAAGCACGGCGGACGCGACCGCTATGCCGATTTGCTCGCGGAGCATTTTCCCGACTGGCTCATCGAGATCCACGGCGAGTCGCGAGATCGGAGCACCTACCGGCTCGGACCGCCCGAGCGGCGCATGGAGATTACGTTTGCCGCGAAGGCCGAGTCCTATCTGCCGGCCGCGCTCGCTTCGATGGCGTCGAAGTATCTTCGGGAGCTGGCCATGCGGGCGTTCAACGCCTTCTGGACGGCCCGGGTCAAAGGGCTCCGCCCAACGGCCGGCTATCCGGTCGATGCAAAACGTTTCATGCAAGAGATCGCCACGTGCCGGGAGGCCCTCGGCATCGACGACCATCTGCTGTGGCGGATCAAGTGAAAAACCGATAAGACGGAGAAGCGTAGCCACTAGAAAACAACATTTTCCGACATTGCACCGCGCAGGGAGCACCAGCCATGATTCT
>JAFGAY010000158.1 GCA_016933425.1 Pirellulales bacterium | reverse complement strand
TTTCTGGTGACCAACCGGATGTTGGAGATGTTTCGACGAAAGTGATGGTTGAAGGATAATAAGAATCGTGGATACGAAACAAACGATTATCGCGCTGGCCTATTTGGTTTCGGCCGTCTTGTTCATCTTCGGCCTGAAAGGGCTCACGCACCCAAAGACGGCCGTTCGCGGCAACCTGTTGGGGGCGCTGGGCATGTTGGTGGCGATCGTCGCCACCATGGCCCTGGTCCACTGGGGAGCCGCCGCCTTCTGGCTAATCGGCATAGGGTTGGTCGTCGGCGCAGCGGTCGGCGCGGTGCTGGCGCTGAAAATCCAGATGACCGGCATGCCCCAGATGGTCGCCTTGCTTAACGGCTTCGGCGGCGGAGCCTCGGTGCTGGTCGCCGGGGCTGAACTAATCGTCAAGGCCAATGCCTACGGCGAGGCGGTGGCCGTGGATGCCGCCGCGCGGCCCGACTACGGAACGATAGTCGCCGGACTGCTGGCCGGGCTCATCGGCGCGGTCACGTTCTGGGGAAGCCTCGTGGCCTTTGCCAAGCTGCAGGAATACAAATCGTTCAAAAAACCGTTCAATTACCCGGCCAAACAGGCAATCAACGCCGTGCTGGGCATCGTGGTGGTGGGGTTGATCGTCTGGGGCATTATGTGTCCCGGCTCCGTCTGGCCCTACTTCTTGCTGGTCGTCGTCGCTTCGGTGCTCGGCGTGACGCTGGTCAATCCGATCGGCGGGGCCGACATGCCCGTGGTCATCGCCCTGTTGAATTCCTACTCGGGCCTGGCCGCCGCGGCGACCGGGTTCGTGCTGGGAAACTCGGTTCTGATCATCGCCGGGTCGCTGGTCGGCGCCTCGGGCGTGATCCTCACGCAAATCATGTGCAAGGCGATGAACCGCTCGCTTGCCCACGTGCTGTTCGGCGTGTTGGGTCCCACCGAGGGTTCGGCCACGGCCGACGAAGTCTACGGCGGCCGCGTCAAGGCGACCACGGCCGAGGAAGTGGCCATGCTCATGGACGGCGCCAGCCGCGTGGTGATCGTTCCCGGCTACGGCATGGCCGTGGCCCAGGCGCAGCACGCGGTCCGCGATTTGACCAACGTGCTGGAATCGAAGGGAGTTCAAGTCGAATTCGCCATCCATCCGGTGGCCGGCCGAATGCCGGGCCACATGAACGTGCTGCTGGCCGAGGCCGAGATTCCCTACGAGCAGCTCAAGGAAATGGACGAAATCAACCCGACCTTCGCCCAGGCCGACGTGACGCTCGTGCTGGGAGCCAACGACGTGGTCAATCCGGTCGCCCGGACCGATCCCAAGAGCCCCATCGCCGGAATGCCGATTCTCGACGTCGACAAGTCGCGCACCGTGGTCGTGGTCAAACGGAGCTTGAGCCCGGGCTTCGCGGGCATTCCCAATCCGCTATTCGCGGCCGACAACACGCTGATGTTTTTCGCCGACGGGAAAAAAGCGATTCTCGACCTGGTCGCCGCGTTGAAGGAATAAACGCCGTAGGTCAGGCACCCCCGTGCCTGACAAACGTCCACGGTCGACGGCAATTCACCAGGGCTGCTTATGATGAGCATTCCCTGTTGTCAGGCACCCCCGTGCCTGACCTGCGTTTTTTCATGGCAGCATCCTTGTATTCACAAGCGAACGACGTTTTATGACGCATCGAGAGTCGTCCTCTGCCCAACGGCCCGGCCGAGTGGCGGGAATCGACTATGGCACGGTGCGGATCGGCATCGCGCTGAGCGACCCAGACCGCACGATCGCCAGTCCCCACGAAAACTACACGCGGCGCGGCGAAGAATCCGACGCGCGGCGATTTTGCCGGCTGGTTGAGGAGGAAGGCGTCGAGCTATTCGTCGTAGGCCTGCCGGTCCATTCCGACGGCGGCGAGAGCCGCAAATCGCAAGAGGCCCGAACGTTCGGGGCGTGGCTCCACAAAACCACGGGCGTCGACGTGGTTTTTTTCGACGAACGCTACACGAGCGTCGAGGCGGAGCAATTGCTCTTGGACGCCGACATGACCCGGCGCCGGCGTCGCCGCCGGCTCGACATGCTGGCGGCCCAGATCATGCTGGCGGCGTTCCTGGAGTCGGACAAGCATGGTCAAGACAAGCCGGGATCGCTTGGATGAATCGCCGAGATGGCCGCATACCAAGCAATGGGATGTGCGTTAGAACGTGTTTTGAAATACGTTTTGGCGACCATAATCCCCGCCGGGTTTATCCCAGTGGAGCAAGGTTTGGCAACTACCCGGCTGAACCGTCCCAACCTTGTGCCGGTTGGCCAAAGCGTCTCACGCATTTCCAAACACGTTCATAGCACGCATCCTTCCCGCGATATTCCCTCAGTCCTCGCGCGACGGCGTGTTGGTTCCCGTTTCCGGGCCGGCCTCGAAGCGGCCGAAAATCATCCGGCCCGCGCTTGTCTGTAGGACGCTGGTCACCGCGATTTGCACCTGTTGGTGCACGTGGTCGCGGCCGCCTTCGACGACGACCATCGTGCCGTCCTCGAGGTAGCCGACGCCTTGGCCCGGCTCCTCACCCGGCTTGACCAACCGGACCTGAATGTGCTCGCCCGGCAGAAAGATTGGTTTCAGCGAGTTGGCCACGTCGTTCAAGTTGATCACCCCGACGCCGTGCAGCCGGGCGACCTTGTTGAGATTGTAATCGTTGGTAACCAGTTTTCCCTCGAGGTGCTTGGCCAGGGTGACCAGCTTCAGATCGACCGACTGATTGGCGAACTCGGGCAAATCGCGATCGAAAATCTCCAAATCAACGTTGGGATTGGACCGGAGCCGATTGAGCACGTCGAGCCCCCGCCGCCCTCGGCTGCGCCGGAGCCGGTCGTCGCTGTCGGCGATTCCTTGCAATTCGCCGATCACGAACCGCGGCATCACCAGTTGGCTGTCGAACAAATTCGCGTCGATCACGTCGGCGATCCGCCCGTCGATCACCACGCTCGTGTCAAGGATGTAGGGCCGGAGCCCCTTGGTTTCCTTCGAGAACTCGACATACGGGATGATGAAGCGAAAATCATTGCGCGTTTGAAGCAGCAAGCTGATGCAGATATAACAAACCACGGCCGCAAGCGTGAGATTCACGATGCTCTCGACCGGCTGGTCCTTCGGCATCAACGGCGTTAGGCCCAGGCTGACCACGTAGGAAAGAAACAATCCCACGATCAATCCGAAATAGACCGATGAAATAATGTCGAGCCGCTTGCGGCGAATCGCCATGTCGAACGAAATGACCACAATGGCCAACCCGACCATTCCGACCAGCGAGCCCCAAATCAAGGTGATGTCGTCCGGCGGAATAACGCCCAACCGGATGAGCAACACCGTGATGCTGGCCACGATCACGATGAAGATCACGCGAAGAATGAAAAGTGCCATGAATTATCATTTCCCCCAAAAATATGAATTAGCCCCGGATAACGCCTTTCGCAATTATCGAGTCGAATAAAACTCGCGCTATGAAAACGTGTTTTGAAATTCGTTTTGGTGACCATAATCCCCGCCGGGCTCGCCCCGGTGGAGTAGGGTTTGACAACTACCTAGCCGAACCACTCCCAACTTTGTATCGGTTAGCCAAAGCGTGTCACGCATTTCCAAACACATTCCAAGAAGGATAAAAGAAACGGTTAGAAAGTGAATATCAGCGAGAATTAGCGTTTCCTCATCTTGCGTTCTAACCCTGTCGCCGCAACTCCTCGGTCAATAAGGTCCAAAATGCCTCGAGCGACTGCGGGATGACGTTCGTGCGGCCGACGACCGGCATAAAATTCGTGTCGGCGCTCCAACGCGGCACGATGTGCCAGTGGAGATGGTCCGGCACGCCCGCCCCCGCCGCCACGCCCAGGTTCAACCCGATGTTAAATCCCTCGGGCCGCAGCACGTTTTGGACGGCCCCGACCATGCGCCGGATGGTCGCGGCCACCTCGATTTCGGCCGCCGGGTTCAACCGGTCGAGCCCGGCGACGTGGGCCCGAGGCGCGACCAGCAGGTGACCGTTGTTATAGGGATAGAGATTCAACACGGTAACGGCGTGCTCGCCCCGCTCGACCACGTAGCGCCGCGCCGTGTCGGGATCGACGGCGGCCTGACACAGAAAACACTCTGGATTGGCTCCCTCGAGCATTTCAAGCTCGCTGCCGCCGGCCTGTTGCTTGTCGCCCACGATGTAATCCAATCGCCAGGGCGCCCAAAGAGGATCGTCAACCACGGCCGAAATCTCCAACGGCAAGCTCTTGGTGTTTACCTCTGTACTCTACAACATCCGTCTTCCTCGATGTTAGGGGGCAGGGCCGCGAGTTGTCGCAAGGCGTGCCGCCAAGCTGTAAGTCTAAATACTGGCGAGGCTTCGGGCAAGGGGACCTAAAGACAACTGACCCCCCTTCCAATAAGTTTGTGCCGGACATGACGGACGCGACGGAGCGAGTCCCTCCACATGGCGGGCCACGCTCCGTCGTGGCCGTGCATGACTGGTCACCGGCAACAATTTCCTGGTGGGCGTACTTGTTCCATTGCCTCAACAGACAAAACACCGGCAATAATCGGTCCGGCAACAACGCCTCCCCCGTTTTGCAAAAGTCCCAAAACTTCATCCACCAGGGGGGTGCCCGACTTACTTGTCAAGTTGGCTTGCGGCGTCGGACGAATACTAAATCCAGGGTTTACGGCGACTTTGCGGATTTTGACGACCATTTCCTCGATGCCGACCGCTCGCCCCAGCCCCGTCGAGGGGCTAAACTCAAGACTTGTGATACTATCCCGGCAGCTTTTTGAAAATCGTTTTTCAATGGTTGCGAGAGCCTGATTCCGATTCCGTCATGGATTTTCGCGTCGATCTGGATTCGTTCCGAGGCCCCTTGGACCTGCTGCTCTATCTGGTGCGCAAGCACGAGCTGGACATCACCGACATTCCCATCGCCCTGATCACCGAGCAGTATCTCAAATATCTCACGGTGCTCGATCAGTTG
Organism: Pirellulales bacterium; assembly: GCA_016933425.1. Taxonomy (GTDB): domain Bacteria; phylum Planctomycetota; class Planctomycetia; order Pirellulales; family Thermoguttaceae; genus UBA11386. The sequence continues at coordinate 3,277 of JAFGAY010000158.1, read as the reverse complement.
GACATCGGCGCGGTGGGTGAGTTTCTCGCGGTCGCCGCCACGCTGATCGAAATCAAATCGCAGCAGGTTTTGCCCCAGGGCGACGAGATCCAGGACGCGATCGACGACCCTCGCGAGGAACTGGTCCGCCGCCTGCTGGAATACAAGCGATTCCGCGACGCCGCCAGCATTCTCGACGAGCAGAGCCGTGGTTGGCAGCAGCGGTTTCCCCGCCTGGGCAGCGACCTGCCGCCGCGTTCGCGCGATTTGTCCGAGGAGCCGATCCACGAAGTCGAGCTTTGGGACCTGGTCAACGCCTTCGGTCTCATCATTCGCGACACCGAGGCCTCCAAACCATCGAGCATCGTTTACGACGAAACGCCCATCCACGTCTACATGGCGAAAATCCACGCCCTGGTTCTCGAGCGCGGCCATGTGCCGCTGACCGAGTTGGTCGAGTCGGGCATGCACAAGTCGACCCTGATCGGCATCCTCCTGGCCGTTCTCGAGCTGGTCAGCCACAAGTTTCTCCGCGTCGAGCAAAACGAGCTTTTCGGCGAAATCTGGCTTCTTCCCCGAACCGACCAGACCCAACCCCTGGACCTTTCCGACGTCGACAATTACGATCACGCATCATGATCCATGACCTGCCCGTCCATCGTCTTTCCCACGGCGAATTGACCATCGAGGGTTTTTCGCGGGCCGCCGTGCAGACGTACTGGCGAATTCCCGAATTGAAGCTCGGTTTCGACCTGGGGGCCCAACCCTGGGCGTTCATGGGCACGCCCAACTGGTTTGTCTCCCACGCCCACATGGACCATCTCATGGCGCTGCCGACCTACGTCGCGCGGCGGCGCATGATGAAAATGGACCCGCCGACGATCTATCTGCCCGGCCACATCGTCGAGCCCATGCAGCGCATCATGCGGCTGGTGAGCCGGCTCGACCGAGGACGGCTCCCCTGTACGCTTGTTCCCGTCGCGCCGGGCGACGAAATCGAACTATCGCGCGAGTTGGTTGTCACCGTCAGTCCCACGCGCCACAGCGTTCCGTCGGTCGGCTTCGTCGTCTGGGAGCGCCGCCGTAAGCTCAAGCCCGAGTTGGCCGGCCTTTCCGGCGACCAAATCCGCGACCGCCGGCTCGCCGGCGAGGAAGTAACCAACGAAACGCGGCTTCCCCAAGTCGCCTATCTGGGCGATAGCACGCCCGAAGGGCTCGACGCCTGCCCGGCCATGTACCAGGCCCGGGTGCTCATCATGGAAGTGACGTTCGTGGCCCCGCGCCACCGCAAGGACCGCATCCACAAGTTCGGCCACATGCACCTCGACGACGTAGTCGAGCGCCGCGAGCGCTTCGCCAACGAATTGATCGTCGCCTCGCACTTCAGCACCCGCTACCACTCGGGCCAGATCCGCCACCACATCCAAAAAGCCCTGCCCGACCTGCTCGACGGGCGAATGCACTTGTGGATTTAAGAAGTATTTCGCTTTTTGCTTCGGCGGTCCTTGAGCCTCGAACCGAGCCTTGCACCGAGCTTGATGAGCCTGGCTCGCTCCGCCGGCGTGACTTCGATTTGTTTGGGAAGCTTCTGGCGGAGGATTCGGTTCTCGGCCTTGAGATACTCGACCATTTGGAAGAGTTCTTTCTCGGTGGCCCGGGCCAAAAGCAACAGGAGTGGATGCAGAAATCGCTTCATGTGGGTAGAAAGTGCAAGTCGTTGGTAGATTTGGAGGTGGCGTATTTATGGACCCTCGCTACACCGGCATGCGAAAGCAGAAAAACCGCTCACAAGCGGCCGGCGATGAGGATCTCTGCTTGAGTCTACCCGACACACTTTTCAATTGCAGCAACCATTTCAATCTTGAGCCTCCCCCATTGGGTGAGCCGAGGACTTTTTCCTCCGCTCTGCGAAGCCTGAATGTGACATACGGCCCTTGTCCACCGCTAGGTTCTTCGTCATGCTAAGAGTTTCCGCCCAGCCGGGGATGGGTCGACCGGGCCGCGGGAAAGGCCGAGCCGGAGTGTCTTTGACAGGTATTTCTGTCATAAATTGCCCCTGTTTTCCCGGGTTCCCGCCGCTGGACACCGTCGCTCGGGTGGTCGCTGAAGGGTTTGCCGAGGTAGAATTTGGCAGGACAAGGGTTGCCGGGCCGCGAGTTGGCCTGGCCCGGAGTTTTCGGCAACATCTTTTTCGCCGGGTCGCGACCCGGCCTACATTGATGGGTCAATCCCCAAGGAAGCCATTTTAAGCCGGTCGTGCGGCGCTCGACGAAGTTTCGGAGATGAAAAAAGATCATGGCGTGGGAGTATAGCGAAAAAACCAAACAACTCTTCATCGACGCCGTCCACGGCAAGCCGGGCACCCACCTGGGCGAGATCGAGGATCCCGACGGGCTCGGGGAGCATGGGTCGATTGCCTGCGGCGACGCGATGCGATTCACGTTTCGCGTCGAGCGCGACCCGAACGATCCCCTCAAGGACGTCATCACCGACGCCCGCTACCTGACGTTCGGCTGCACGTCGGCCATTGCGGCCTCGGAGGCCCTTTGCGCGATCATCGAAAAAGGCCACTACACGCCGATCGAAGCCCTGAAAATCACCAATCAGGACATCGTCGATTTTCTCGAAGGGCTTCCCTCGCAAAAGATTCATTGCTCGGTAATGGGAGCCGAAGCGCTCGAAGCGGCCGTGTTCAACTGGGCCCAACGCCGCGGCGTCGATCTGCGCGAGCTGGGCGTCGACATCCACGCCGACGAGCAGGAGGAGGGCCGCGTCGTCTGCAAATGCTTCTCGCTGACCGAACCCTACCTGCGGCGCAAAATCGAGGAACTCAATCTGCGGACCATTCCCGAAATCACCGGCGCATTGAAGGCGGGCGGGGCCTGCATGTCGTGCCACCACACGCCCGGCGGATTGCAGGATTTGCTGGACGACGTCTGGGGCAAGGACCTGATGCGATTGCCCATCCTGACCAACAACGCCATGCCGGCCGACGTCGAGGTGCCCGGCGCGCCCGAAACGGCCGAATTGCCGCCGGGCATTTCTCCCTATCAGTTCAATAAACAGGTCGAGGGCGTGATCGAGCACTACGCCCGGCCGACGCTCCACAAGGACGGCGGCGACGTCGAAATCGTCGACATCAAGGGGGCGCTGGTCTACTGCCGGTTCACCGGCGCGTGCGCCGGCTGCCACGCGGCCGCCCAAACACTCAAGCTGCTGGTCGAAGGACCGCTCAAGGAACACGTCGACGAACGGATTCGAGTGATTCAGGTGTGAGGTGAGGGATTTGGAGATTTGG
>JAFGAY010000021.1 GCA_016933425.1 Pirellulales bacterium | reverse complement strand
GGTCGGTGTGCCGCTTACGGTAGCAGAATTCGTATCCCTCGGTATAGGTGTCGCCGCTGAGGATGGGCGAGTGGCCCTCGGCGAAGAGAAAATCCAACAACGCGCTCAGGGCCGCCTCGTCGTATTCGGCGCGGAATAGGGTTCGGTGGTCGCGCGGGTCCTTGATCAGCCCGCCGCACGCGGTGATCAGCGGCAATTCGATCGAGAGCGGCTCGACCAGATGGAGGACCCGACCGTAGCGCCGGCCGGTGGCCAGGACGACGTGGACGCCCGCCGCCACGGCGCGGCGCAGCGCGGCCCGAATGGCCGGCGAGAGCCGCTCGTTGCGGTCGACCAGGGTGCCGTCGATGTCGATGGCGAGGATCCGGTATTTCATGGACACTCACAAGCCTCGTCATGTTGCTGGACCAGATATGCACGCCCCTGCCGGATGCCGACGTGGTCCCAGGGAAGCGGCTCGTCGGTCGGTCGGGGACGGTGGAGCACGTCGTCGGGATCGACGCCCGCGTCGGCCAGGGCCTGCCACCATCGGCCGACGTCGAGGTGTTCGCTCCAGGCGTCGAACCGCCCGCCGCCCCGCCAGACGGACTCGATCGCCCGGCCAACCCGGCGGTCGCCGCGTCCGAGCACGCCCTCCAACAGACTGCACTCGACGTCGTGGCATTTAATCTGGATGCTCCGCAACCGCTTTTGGCGGATAATAAACCGATGGGCCTTGCGGAAATAGTCGCGCGACTGCATCGGAGCGAATTGAAACGGCGTGTGCGGCTTGGGAACGAAGTTCGACACGCTGACGGTGACCTGGGCCAGCCGGCCCGACGTCTCGCGACCCAAACGCGAGATGGTCTCGGCCATTTCGACGATGCCCGCCAGATCGTCCTCGGTTTCGCCGGGCAGCCCGCACATGAAATAGAGCTTCACCCGATCAAACCCCTCGGCAAAGAGTCGCCGGCAGCCTTCATACAGATCGTCGTTGGTGATCGTCTTGCCGATGCGCCGCCGCATGGGGTCGCGGGCCGCCTCGGGAGCGAGCGTCAACCCGCCGCGGCGGTCGGTGGTCAACAGCTCGCTGAGCACTTGCAATTGCTCGTTGACCCGAAGACTCGGCACGGCCACGCTGACACCCAGCGGCGCGAACACGGCGCGGAGTTCGGCGAAAAGTCGCTTCAAGTGCGGATAATCGCTTGTCGAAAGCGACAGGAGCGAAACCTCGTTGTAGCCCGTCGCACGGTACGACGCGAGCGCCGCCTCGACGATCGTTTCGACGCGCCGGACGCGGACGGGCCGCTTGAGCTTCGAGCTTTGGCAAAATCGGCACCGCCATGGGCAGCCCCGCATGATTTCGATCGCGATGCGATCATGCACGGTTTCGACGTTCGGCACGACCGGCCGGCAAGGCAAGCCGACGGCGTCGAGATTTTCGACCACGGCCGGCTCGACCAGCTCGGGCAAGCCGGGCCGGAGGGGTTGCGGCCGGCCGTGGCGTTGCGCCGACTCGTAAAATCGCGGCACGTAGACGTGGGGCAGCTCGGCGGCCAGCGCGGCCAGCGACTGCTCGCGCGAAAAACCCCGTGATTTATGTTCGATCCACGCCTCGCAAATCCGGGGAAGCATCTCCTCGCCGTCGCCGACGGCAAACAAGTCGACAAACGGCGCCATCGGTTCGGGGCTGGCGGCGCACGGCCCGCCGGCGATCACCAGCGGGTGTTTTTCGTCGCGGTCCTTGGCGAGGATCGGAATGCGGCCCAGGTCGAGAATCGTCAGCACGTTCGTGCCGCACAATTCATATTGGAGCGTGAAACCCAGCACGTCGAACTCGGCCAGCGGCGTGAACGTTTCCAAACTGGCCAGCGGCAACCCTTCGCGGCGCAGCAGGGCCTCCATGTCGGGCCACGGGGCGAAGACCCGCTCGCACGCCCAATCACCCCGACGGTTCATCACGGCATAAAGCACTTGCAGTCCATGACAACTCATGCCGATGGCATACGTGTCGGGAAACGCCAGGCAGAGCGTCCCGCGAACCGTGGCATGGTCGCGCGCGACGGCGTTCAACTCGCCGCCGACGTATTGGCCCGGCGTCTGAATGCCGGCGACCAGGCGCCGGGTGATCCGGTCTTTCAGGGCTTGGTTGATCATGGTTCCAGAATACCATAGGGCATTCGTTTCTTGTAGGTCAGACTGTGCAAGATTCGCATATGCGCACACCCTGAAATGGAGGGCCGCACCCGGGACTCGCCCCCGCCGTTTTTCTCGGGTATAATGGATGTTTTGGGAAATCATCACGGGAGAATCCACCATGAAACGGCCGTTGTTCTTGACCGCTCTGTTGTCGATGCTTTTCGCGCCTTTCTCGGCAATCGCCGATGGACCGGCCGTCGTGAAAACCGCGTCGGCGGTTTCCGGCCAGGCGGCCGACGAGGCAGGCTTCGTCCACCTGTTCAACGGCCGCGATTTCGACGGCTGGCAGGGCGCCCTCAAATCTTTCGAGATCAAAGACGGCATTTTGGCCTCGAAGACTCGCGGCGGAGGATTCCTCTACACCAAGGAACCATACGGCGACTTCGTCTTTCGATTCGAGTATAAACTCCACCCCGGCTCGAACAACGGCATAGGCATTCGCGTTCCCCTGGGAAAGCGGCCCACATTCGCGGGCATGGAAATCCAACTGCTGGACGACTCGGCCAAGAGATACGCCCATATCGATCCTTCGCAATACAACGGGTCGATTTACGGCGTGATTCCCTGCAAACGCGGCCATTTGAAGCCCGTCGGCGAGTGGAACACCATGGAGATTCGCGCCGAGGGGCACAAAATTCGCGTGACGCTCAATGGAACCGTCGTCACCGAAGGCGACGTCAGTACGGTCGGCCCCAAAAAAATCCACCGGCGCGACGCCGAGGGACTACACAATCTCCGCGGCCACCTCTGCCTGTGCGCCCACAACTGCCCCGTCGAATTCCGCAATCTGCGAATCAAGGAGTTGTGAGATCGTGTTTGGAAATGCGTGAGAAGCGTTGGCCGACGGGCACACAGTTGGGGGCTATTCGGCCAGGTAGTTGCCAAACCTTGTTCCACCGGGACAAGCCCGGCGGGGTTTGAGTCGCCAAAGTGCATTTCAAAACACCCTCTCAAATTCGCGGAAGCTATTTCGGACGCTAACGTTTCTTCTTGCGTGCCGGTTTTGCCGGCAGCAGCGGCGACGTGAGTTGCTCGTAGAGCCGGAAGAGATATTCGACCCGATTGCGCTCGTTGGCGAAAGGTTGCGCTCGGTAGCACCGGTCCACCGCGCGGTCGAGCTTGGCATGGGCCTTGGCCAAATCGACCGGCATCGAGAGCGGATCGTACAGATCGGCCAAACTCGCGTCGGGATGGGCCTCGCGCACGTCGAGCACCCGCTGGGCCGCCTCCTCGACGGCGCGACGCTTGGCATCGGCAACGTCTTGCGGCCAGGGGTAGTTGTTGTAGACAATGGTATTAGAGTATCGATAATCTGACTTTAATCGTCCACCTATAGCGGCTAGCCACGCGATATGCATCGCAGAGCTAATGACGCCAAATTCATAAAGCCCGGCACCAGGTATAATCAAGCATTGATCACTCGCAATAACTGACGGAGGCATGAATCCGACTGTCAGATAGCGTCGCCGTTGCGAAGGATTCTTCGGAATTAGCAGGTAGTTAACGTCTGGTTGCCGTATTTCTCCGAACACCGTCGGTGTGGCAGCAAGTTCCCGTGTTGTGTCACGAGTGCTGTTTGATCTATGAGCTTTGACTTTGCGAATACGAGTCACCAAAGCTGGAATTTTACGAATTGTTGTTGGATCCGCATCTACTAGCCAAAGACACCAACGAGGCATGGAGTTAATAAACTCCACGCTGCCCAGGAAAGGACGGAGATAACGCTTAACCTGTGGTGCTTGGCGTAATATTTCTCGGCGTTGTTCGGCGTCAAGAACAAGGTATCCACCATCATTTGCCATACTACCATACACTATTTGAGGTGCATCACATATGGTCTTTTCGCGAGCCTTGACGACCAAATCGGATCCGTCAATCAAGTATGGCGCGATATTCGATGCTGGCACTGATGTAGAATCACCTCGACCGTTTTCATATTCGTAAATTGTCTTTTGTGCCACATCTCTAGTTCCAAATCCGATTATCACCACATGAACATGAGCACGACCTCGTGCTTCACTTTCCCATTGAAACGTGCGGTGTGCAAAGTGTATTTTTAACCCATATTTCTCGAATAATTCTGGCCAAAGAATAGGCACTTGCTCGCCCTGGGTAATGGAGTTCGTCGACACGAACGCAGAAGTAATGTTAGTATTCTGGATGTATTGGCAGGCTTTCAAATACCAGCATGTGACGTAGTCCAATTTCGCACTTCCACGAACACTACTCCATAGTGCCGTGTGATCAGCCGATTGGCTGGTTGTTCGATATCGCTTGCCCACAAACGGCGGATTCCCCAGCACGTGCGTACATCGATCGGCCGGCAACAGGTCGTTCCAGTCGATCCGCAGGGCGTTGCCGTGGTGGATATGGGGGCTCTTCAGAAGCGGCAGCCGAGCGAAGTACTGGCCGAACGTCTCGCTCAGAAGCAGATTCATCTGGTGGTCCATCAACCACATGGCCACTTCGGCGATTCGGGCGGGCCACTCCTCGATTTCGATGCCGTACATCTGGTCGACGTCGATTTTCACTAGCGCCCCGACGTCGAGCATCTTTTGCGTGTCGCCCCGACCATGCTCGAGCCGCTTGAGAATTTCCAATTCCAGCTTGCGCAATTCGCGGTAGGAAACCACCAGAAAATTGCCGCAGCCGCAGGCCGGATCCAGGAGCCGGATCGAGGCCAATCGCTCGTGCAGCGCGCGAAGCTTGCGACGATCGTGCTTCGCCTTGTCCAATTCCGCGCGCAGTTCGTCGAGAAACAACGGCCCGATCACTTTCAAGATGTCGCGTTCGCTTGTGTAGTGGGCTCCGATCTGACGGCGTTCCTTGGACTCCATCACCGCCTGAAATAGCGCGCCGAAAATGGCCGGCGATATGCGGCTCCAATCGAAACGCGAACACGCGATAAGGCGGTTGCGCATGTCGCTGTTGAACGCGGCAAACCTCAGCGACTCGGCAAACAATTCGCCGTTGACATAGGGCAACTCGGCAAGCTCTTCGAGAAGGTTTTTCTGCCGCCGCTCCTTTGGCGTGTTAAGCACCTGGAAAAACAGCGCCAGTTGGGGGCCAAGGTCCGAACCGTCCGCCTTCGTGTGATTCTCGATGAAGAGCTTGAAAGCGTCGCGCTCGAAGATGCCCGTGTCGTCGGCGAACAGGCAAAAGAGCGCCCGAACCAGCATCCGTTCGAGTTCGTGGCCCGAGTAACCGCCGGCCTCCAGCGCGTCATGCAGATCGCCCATGATCCGTACCGCGCGGATGTTGATGGGGTCTTCGTCCTCGATTTTGTGCTGCTTGTAGCCCGGGATAAACCCAAAATGGCTGATGTGACGATGGAACTCGGCCAGCGGAAATTGGACGGTGACGTCCTCTTCCAGGTCGTGCAGGGCCAATTGGGCGAAATCCGACACAATCACGTACCGGGGAACCTCGTCCGCGCGGTTTTCACGCTGGAGATCCTGGATGTAGTCCATCGCCTGGCAGTGGGCCTTGTCGAGATCCTTGTCGCGGCTTTTGTGCTCGGCGAGCAGAATGCCCTTCCAAAAAAGGTCGATAAAACCGTAACTCCCACTCAATCCGCGCACCGGCTCCTCGAAGCTGGCCACGTGGCGACGAGTCAAGCCGAACACCTTGAAAAACTCATTCCAGAAAGTTTGGGCTTCCGCGCGTTCGCGGGCAACACCAGTCCATTCCCTTGAAAAGGTGATGGCCCGGCTCCGAATCTCATTCCATGAAATGGGCATCGCCAGCGGCTTTCAGTGAGAGAGAGGGATTCGGTCCACCCGACGGACACCTGATTATAGCCACCGTCCCGATTCTGAGAAGAGGACGAACGTCGCACCCGGTATTACGGCCGCCGGTCAATCGCGGGCTGCCGCCCGCGGCTAGTATTGACCTTCGCGGAAGTATTGAGCCTAGGGCATCGAACCCGATTTGGAGGGACGCGCTCCAACGTCCGAGTGTCACTACTTCCGCGAAGGTCAGTAGTCGCCCCCGAGCCCTAGTCCTTGACTCCTGCCTACCCCTTCTTCTGAATCTTCGCCCACGAGTCCTTAAGCGTCACCGTGCGGTTGAACACGGGCCGGTCGGGCGTGGAGTCGGGATCGACGCAGAAGTAGCCTTGACGCTCGAATTGCAGAAGATCACCCAGCTTGCTCGCGGCCAGGCTCGGTTCCAGACGGCAGTCGGTCAGCACTTCCAGCGAGTTGGGATTCAGATGGTCGGTGAAATGGCCCCCTTTGGGCACGTCGCCCGGATCCTCCTTGGTGAACAGGTGGTCGTAGAGTCGAACCTCGGCCCGCACGGCGTGCGCGGCCGACACCCAGTGGATCGTCCCTTTCACCTTGCGTCCGTCGGGTGGATTGTCGCCGCCGCGCGTCGCCGGGTCGTAGGTGCAGCGCAGTTCGACCACCTCGCCCGACTTCGGATCCTTGACCACGCCGGTGCACGTGACGAAATAACCGTAGCGCAGCCGGACCTCGGACCCGGGCGAGAGTCGGAAATACTTTTTCGGCGGATTTTCCATGAAGTCGTCGCGCTCGATCCACAGTTCGCGCGAGAAAGGCACCTTGCGCGTGCCGGCCGCCGGATCCTCGGGATTGTTCACGGCGTCCATTTCCTCGACCCGGTCCTCGGGATAATTTTCGATGACCACCTTCAAGGGACGCAGCACGGCCATGACTCGGGTCGCCCGCCGGTTGAGATCCTCGCGCAGGCAGTGTTCCAGCAGTTGGATGTCGATCGTGCTGTCTTGCTTGGCCACGCCGATCTTCGCGCAGAAACTGCGAATCGCCTCGGGCGTGTACCCGCGGCGGCGCAGGCCGCTAATGGTGGGCATGCGCGGGTCATTCCACCCGACGACGTGGCCCGCCCGGACCAGTTCCAACAACATTCGCTTGCTCATCACGGTATAGGTCAGATTGAGCCTGGCGAATTCGATCTGCTGCGGATGATAAATGCCCAGCGCTTCGACGTACCAGTCGTACAGCGGCCGGTGGTTCTCGAACTCGAGCGTGCAAATCGAATGCGTGATCCGCTCGATCGAATCGCTCTGGCCGTGCGTGAAATCGTACATCGGATAAATGCACCAGCGATCGCCCGTCCGATGATGCGTCGCGCGGAGGATGCGGTACATGACCGGATCACGCAGGTTCAAGTTGGGCGAGGCCATGTCGATCTTTGCCCGAAGGGTCCGCGAGCCGTCGGCAAACTCGCCGGCCCGCATCCGCTCGAACAAATCGAGGTTTTCCTCGACAGGCCGGTCGCGCCAGGGGCTGTTGCGGCCCGGCTCGGTCAACGTGCCGCGATACTCGCGAGTTTCCTCGGCCGACAAGTCGCAGACATAGGCCTGCCCCGCGCGGATCATCTGCACGGCCCAGTCGTAAAGCTGGTCGAAATAGTCGGAGGCGTAGAACTCGCGCCCCTCCCAGTCGAATCCGAGCCAGTGGATGTCTTCCTTGATCGAATCGACGTATTCGACTTCTTCCTTCGACGGGTTGGTATCGTCGAACCGCAGGTTGCACAACCCGCCGGGATACTGCTGGGCAATGCCGAAATTCAGGCAAATCGACTTGGCGTGGCCGATGTGGAGGTAGCCGTTCGGCTCGGGCGGAAACCGCGTGTGGACACGGCCGCCGAACTTGCCGGTCTTCAGGTCTTCGTTGATGATCTGGCGAATGAAGTCGGTTGGGACAGACGGAACGTCGGACATGGGGGGGCTCGAAATGAAATCCTACGGTTTGACGGAACGGACTGCCGGGAATGTGTAAGGAGGAAAAAAGGGGGAATGGGGAAAGTATTCAAAAAAGGCTGTTTCTTTTCTCCAATTCCCACTACAGCGCTACGTTGAATCGTTTTTCACCACGAAAGCACGAAAGGACGAAAACGCGAAACAGCGGCAGATGAGATCCATCGGGGC
>JAFGAY010000157.1 GCA_016933425.1 Pirellulales bacterium | reverse complement strand
GGCTTGGGGTGGTTTGGAAGGGGGCGTTCGGCCCATTTCAGAGCCGACCCCCAGAGCCTACCTCCCCGCAAGTGTAGCTTGCGGCTCGGCCCATGAGCCGGTTTTTCCACCCCCGGAAGATAACCCTGTTGGGCCCATTCGATAGGCCAATCCGCCATGCCAGAGCGGACAAATCGCCTAACCGGCGGGGGGGTTAGGGTTCGGGTTCCGGTTCCGGTTCGGGTTCGGGGTTAGGGTACTGTGTTTTCAGGTCCCGGAGCGTATCGTCGCGGTATGTTTGCCGTTCGGCCGTGACTGTCCAGTTGAGCGGTTCACCCACCGGATCAGGCTGGGCATAGGTGATCTTATATTGAGGTTCACCCGAGGCATCGAACGAAATGCCATAACAAAGGAAACCGAATTCATCCGGCAGGGGGGTGTTTTTTTCGAGCATGGCGATGCCAGCCGCCAGGGCAAGGAGCGCTCCTTCGTCGCGGGTCTTCGCCTCGCGATAAGCGCTCTGTACCCGGATCGCGGCGTCGAAATGCTTATAGCTAAGCACCAGGCACAGGTTCACCAGGACGATGAACACCATTATCAGCACCATTGCATAGCCACGGCGGGATGACCTGGCATTCATGAAATCACCGTAGGGACGTAGAGAATGTAGGTGTAGGGGATTCGATATTTGTCCGAACCTGTTGCTCGAAATTGGAACAGAAATGCCACCTTGATGAAGTTGCCGTCCTCTTCCAGCGTCATTCCGTAGACGTTGGACGCAATCACCACGGACGAAGTGGCTGTGTTCGTCGTCTCGCGAATCAGGCGATGGTCGTCGTCGACTTTGTAGGTAATGGTCGTTCCATCGGTAAAAGTGAGTTGCAGTTGATCACTGTTGATGCTTGCGCCAGAAAAGACGGCCGTGCCCAGCCCGGTAATTCCACCTTGAATATTCGAGGTTTTAACCGGCAGGTATCCACCACAATCGGTCGCTAGACTCATGGCGGCAAGCTGGGCTTCCTGCTCCATTTGGCAGCGGACCATGATGTCGATTGAGGGTTGCGCCAGCCCCGACCAGGCAGTGCCCAGCACGATGGCAAGGATGCCTGTCATGACGCTGACGATGGCCATTTCGGTCAGTGTGAAACCGTGTCTACCGGTTCGACGTCCACTCATCGGATCACCAGCTATTCGCCGCCTCCTTCTTCCTCTTCTCATTAATCGCCGTCGGGCGTCACCGTTACCGTGGCCGAGGCCGTGTCGCTTGTGATCGAGACACTCCGTTCGGTGGTCGGGGGCACAATTTCCACGGCATTGTGAGCCTCTTCCGGAAGCCAACTCCAGCCTCCTGCACTGCTGGAAACCGCGGGGTCGGTTGTGGCCCGGGGCACCAGCCGCGCCGGAGCGCCCAACTTTCGCGCCCAGGGATTGGCCTGCGCGCAGTCCACGATGTTGGCGGTGACGAGATCGTACACGGGCCCTTCATGACTCACGTGATAGGGGTCAATCCAGTAGTCCAGGCTTGCCTGCCAACCCGAATCCGGGTCCCAGCGATATTCGAGAAACGCCAATTGCTTTGACTGCATCACGACCAGCGGCACCATTGCTCCCAACACGATCCCCAACAGGAGCAGTGATACTTGGAGTTCCAAGAAAGAGAAACCAGGCCGGTGCAAACTTCGCGAGAATTTCCATGTCATTGGTTCACCTCAGTCCTGGAAGCTGGGTCCAATGGTTACGCCTGAGGCGCTGACACTCCCGGTGACGGCGCCCGTCTGGTTGATCGTGAAACCTCCAGACCACGCGCCGCCGCTGGCGCGGGTTGCGGTGGCTGTGAACGTTGTTTCATCCGCATCGTCGCCAATTTGGTAGGAATAAGGATCGCTCGCCGTCAACAGTGTCGCATCGAGCAAGTCCAACGACTCGAGATCGGAAAGGCTCTCGGCATAAGTGCGGTTTTCCAGCCAATACAATCGCTGGGCCGTCCAGATTGCTCGGAGGTTGGCCACGGCGATGTCGGCGCGCGATTGTTCGATCGTGCGGCGAAAACTCGGCTCGGCAAACGCGATGATCACACCCAAGATGGCCACCGCCACCATGAGTTCGATCAACGAGAAGCCCCGGCGCGGGCGGAGTTTCATGGTTTGAGCGCGGGAAGCGCGCGGGGATTCGTCCGCGCCGCGGGGGCGCGTCGTGCGGGGCTCAGCGGGATGTGGACGCCGTCGGTTCATAGTTGCATGGCGGTCATGGCGTTTTCCGCGGGCTTCCGCCTGCGGCTATTAAAGTTCTTGATCCATACTTCTCTCTCAAATCCCAAATCCCCCAATCCCCTAATCCCCTAATCCCTAATCCCCTCTTAATGCACCTTGCCCGACATCTCGAACATGGGGATGTAGATCGCCAGCATTAGCGTCGCGATTGTGCTGCCCATGAAGAGGATGATCACGGGTTCCATGAGTTTGGTGGTTTTGGCGATAAAGCTTTGCATGCGTTCCTTGTAGTAGGGCGCGAGTTGTTCCATGACTTGAGCTAGTTGGGCCGACTGTTCGCCGATGCGGACCATGTTGGTCATCATCGTGGTGAACAGGCCCGTCTCTGCGAGCGAATCGGCCAGTGGTTTTCCGGCGGCCACGCGGTTTTGGGCCAGGCGAATCGCGTCGAGATAGGGTGGGCTGCGGCGAAAAACGCTCGCCAGCGTGTTGAGTGTTTCGAGCATGGGCACGCCGCTTTTGAGCAGCAGCGCCAGGTTCGAGGAAAACCGATACATGGCCGACTGCACCGACAGCTCGCCGACGATCGGAAGGGCCAGCATGACCGAGGTCACCGTTCGCAGGCCCGCCTCGGTTTTCAGGTACTGGCGGAATCCGACCACGATGGCGACGACGGCGCCGGCCACGTAAAGCCCGTATTTCAAAACGTTGTCCGACATATCCATGACGAACTGGGTGATGGCTGGCAGTTCAGCGCCCATTTCCTTGAACATGTCGGCGAAGGTGGGGACGACGAACGAGAGCATGGCGACGATCAACAGCACGGCGACCACGAGCAGGATGACTGGATACATCAAAGCGCCCTTGACTTTGCGCCGCGTTTCGCTCGATTCGAGGATTTGCTTGTTCAAGTCCAAAAGGACCATCGACATTTCACCCGACACTTCGCCGATGCCCACCAGTTCAATCCAGTGGTCCTCGAACACCTTGCGATGTTCTCTGAGGACCGAGTGGAGCGAGGCTCCCGCGGCCACGCGGCCCGCAACCTCCTTGAGAATCTCGCCCATGCGGAGGCTTTGGCTCTGTTCGGCGCATGTTTCGATCGCCTCCAAAAGCGGAGTTCCCGAAGCCACCAGCGTCGAAAGCTGCTGGAAGAACGTCACCTTGTCGTCAAGCGTGACTTTCTTGTGCTTCTTGCTCGAAACGCGAGCATGTTCGATGAACCAATTGCCGCGGGCCATTATTAGGGATTAGGGATTTGGGATTTGGGATTTGGTTGGTTAACGTTCTTCAGGGTTATGGGCGTTTTTTCATAGCCGCGGGCGGAAGCCCTCGCGCGAAACCAGCTATACCTCAGTCATCATACCTTCCTACGATTCTTCCTCGGCCACGGTGACGCTCAGGGCTTCTTCGAGGCTCGTCATGCCGTCGCAAACTTTCGCCAGCGCGCTGTCGTAGAGCAGTTTCATGCCCTGTTCGGTGGCCGCTTTGCGCAGTTCGGGCAGGGGTTTTTTGCACTGGATCATGTCGGCCAGTTTATCGGTGATGCGAATCACCTCGAAGATGCCGACGCGCCCGCGATAGCCCAAGTCGCGGCATTCGCGGCAACCAACCGGTTTGAAAACTTTCTGGCCCGTGGTCAATCCGACGCGATGGGCCGTTTCCTCGTCGCACAGGTATGCTTCGCGGCATCTCGGGCACAATCTGCGGATCAATCGCTGGGCGACCAGCACGCGAAGGGTCGAGGCCAGGAGAAACGCCTCGATGTCCATGTCCTCCAACCGATTGATGGCCGACAGGGCGTCGTTCGTGTGAATCGTCGAGAGGACGAAGTGGCCGGTCAATGCCGCCCGCAAACAGATGCCCGCCGTTTCCTGGTCTCGGACCTCGCCGACCATGATGACGTCGGGATCTTGCCGCAAAAACGACCGCAGCGCGCTGGCGAACGTCAGTCCGACCTGTGCCTTCACTTGAATCTGATTGATGCCCGTGAACTTGTATTCCACGGGGTCCTCGACCGTGCAGATGTTTACGTCGGGTTTGTTGAGTCGGGAGAGGCAGGCGTAGAGGGTAGTGCTTTTTCCGCTTCCCGTCGGTCCGGTCACGAGCATCAGCCCGTGGGGCATTTCGATGGATTCGCACAAGTCGTTGGTTTGGCGTTCGTCGAAACCGAGGTCGGTCAATTTCAGCGGAATGGCGCTGCGGTCGAGGATTCGCAAGACGACTTTTTCGCCGTGGACGGTGGGCACGGTGTTGACGCGCAAGTCGATGCGTTTGTCGCCCGTCTTGAGCGAGATAGCCCCGTCCTGAGGTTTGCGTTTTTCGGCGATATCCATTTTTGAGAGGACTTTGATGCGTGCGACGACGGCCGGGTAGAGCGACAGGCTGGGGGGGGCGATTTCGATCAATTTGCCGTCGGCGCGGAGCCGCACCTTGCAGCGTTCCTCGAATCGCTCGATGTGGATGTCGCTGGCGCCGATGCGGAAGGCCTGTTCGAAGATCTGGTTGACGAATCGGATGATGCGTCCGTCGCGTCCCGGCGGCGGCGGCTGGTCGAGGTGGACGATTTCCTCGTTGCCCAGCTCCTCGGTCGATCCCTGGTCGTCCTCGTCGTCGACTTCCTCGAAGTCACCCGATTCGCCACCCGATCCCGGCCAGTTCATTTCCTCGAAGAAGGTTCCCAGGATGCCTTCGACCACCGAAAGGGGCGCGATCAGCGGGCAAACCGTCATGCCCGTCAGCCATTGCAGCTCGTCGACGATGTGCAGCGAGGTGGCCGTGAAAAACGCCACGTCCAACATGCCGTCGTGCAAGGCAACCGGCGCGAGAAGGTGGTCGCGGCATATTTTTTCAGGCAGGAGCCTTGCGAGTTCCTTGTCGACGCGGACTTCGTCCTCCGACGGCTCGAACAGGGGCACCATGAGATACTCGGAATAGGCCTCGGCGATGTCCCGCTCGGTCACCAGACGCTTTTTAAGCAGGATTTCCTCGACCGGCAGCTTATCCTTGTTCTGCGCTTCGCGAATGGTGAGCAGGTCCTCCTCCTTCAAGCATTCCTTTTGCAGGAGAAGCTCGATGATGAGCGCCCGAGTTCCGGAAAGCGTGGCGATTTTTGGCATGGAAATTCTCGTGGTCAAGCCGTGGCCGAATCGTGGTCCATGGCCCCGTGTCTCATGGTTTTTGGTTTTTAATCGCCTCGACGGCCTCGATCAAATCGGACAGCGACGAGATAGGCTTCAGTTCGCCGTTCGAGGGCGTATTGGTTTCGGGCTTCGCCGCATTGGCGCTGCCCGCGTTTTGATTCGTGCCTGAGGAGTCCTTGTTGTCGCCGCCGGGGCCCGCCCCGCCGGATTTGTCGGGGTCGGCGTACGTAATCACTTTGATTCCCCCGTTGTTTTTTAGAACAACCTGATCGGCGAGGATTTGTTTGACGGTCCAGAGATTTCCCGCGGCGTCCTTGGCGGCGAGCGTTTGGCCCGGCCGGTAAATTTTTCCGTCGATAATCGCGGCCACGCCCTGGCCGCCTTGCAGGTACGTGGCCGAGAGGACAAGCGACTGCCTGGGCGAATTCGCGTCGGCCGTCTTCGCGGCGTCGGCCGTTTTTTTCTCAATGTCATCGGGCGTTGGCGGCGCCGCGTTTGCCAGCATTTGTGCCGTCGCCTCGCCGAGGACGGCGAACGGGTCGCGTCCATCGGAGGATTTCACGGTCGGCGAGAGGAGCGATTTCGACAGAATGGGGATGTTCTTGGCTTCCTTCGATCCGATTGCGGCCGAGTCGGTAATATAGGGCCAGCAGCACCACGTGAAAACGATGGCGACCACCGAGATCGGTCCGAGTTTTTGGAGCCATTCCGCCATGTTAACCTCGCAGTCCCAAGAGAGTGACTCTCATTTCGAGTTCCTCGGTGCCGCGCGCCTGTCCGATCACCAGCGAGTCGACGCGGAACAACCGCTGGTTCGTGTCGATCCAGCTCAGGAATGACTCCAGCCCGTTATAAGCTCCACGAAGTTCCACCCGGAGCACAATCGCGTCGTAAGGCCCCACGCGCCGAGGGACGTCCGAATCGAGGTTGACCAGCGTGACGGGCATCTTGCGGATGCCGGCCAGAACGTACTGCACCCATTCGTTGGTGTCGGTGTTTTTCGGGAGTCGTTCCTGAATCCGGTTGACTTCGTTACGGAGCCCCTCGATCTGTTTCCCCAATTGCTCGTGTTCTCTTGCTATTGTGACGTTTTTGGTTACCTCCGTGATATGATCGCCCAGCGGAGTGTAAATCCCCATGTAACCGATGGCGAGCATCACGACGGTGATAAAAATGCGGAACTGAAGCGGATCGTAGAGCCGCTCGGCCAGCTTCGCGAGTCCGGTCTTTTTATCTTCTTTTTTCATGGATCGCCGTTTTTCTATTTGCTCGCGGACTTGGGAGTCGATTTGCTCGTTCTGGAACCCTTCTTCGCCGGCAAGCACACCACGGAAAAATTGGCTGTTGGAATATCGCCAACCCTTCCCCGAACCTGCTTCAATTCGTCCAGGGTAACCAAGGGAAATTCTTTCTCCAGCGTCGGAAGCGATCGAATGGCTTCAAGAAAATAGTCGACTTCCTGGGGCACCAGCCCGTCGGGAGGCACCTTGACCGCGCCTCGAAGCACGATGGATTTTTTAACCTTGCCGGCACGGCTTCCCTTGGTCATGTTTTTGAGCCCGCAATCCCCGCGAATCGACATGAGATACATGTCTCCGGGAACGCGGGTCTGTAGTTCCTGGAGAAAGGTCGTCCAGAGGATTCGGCTGCCGAGGAACTCGCGGATCGCGGAGACTCTTTCCTCGAGTTCCTTTTTTTCCTTGGTAAGTTGTTTTTTGGTCATTCCCGCGTCGACGCCCGAGGCCGCCGCGCGCGTTTGAAGACTTTGCCTGGCCTCTTGAAGCGTCCAGTATTTGTAGCCGAGAAACAGGCCCATGCACGCCAGGAGGGCGAATTGCAGGATCGCTTCGCGCCAGGGAAAGAGTTGCATCAGTTTGGGGCGCGGTTTTAACGATCGGGCCAGGTCGAATCCGTCCTCGTTTCGATCGAGGCTGCCCTGGGCCAGGCCAAGGGCGATTTGCTCTTGATTGAGCGCCGGTCCGTCGTGCCACTGGATCGTTGCGTCGAATTGCTCCTCGATCCAGTCGGTATCGACCAGCCTTTTGAGTTCCGCTCGGCCGTGGATCATCACGACGTTCAGCGGCGATTCGACGCCGCAGTCCTTGCTGGTGGCCAGCATCGACCGGCAGGCGGTGACCAAAGCGGCCGCCTCCTCGCCTTGCGGCAGGGGAGTAAAACGCCACAACAACGGCATATTCTCCACGACCAGCACGGTGAGAACCTGCGCGTCGGAGAGGAAAAGCCGAAGCACGACCTTGTCGCCGCGCCGGGCTCGGTGTTTGCTCTCCGCCAAGCGTAAGAGAGCGCAGGGACCGGGCTCGACCCGGCACGGCTGGATTTCCAACAGCGAGAGTGCTTCGAGGACCTGGTTCAAGTAGTTCTTGTCGCACGCGACGATGCTGGCCACCTGGCGCGAGTCCGGATCGCCCTTGATGACGTCGACCACCATGTCGTTGACCGGCGCGTTGGGCGAGCGAAGCGCCTCACGGAGCAAGACGTGGGGCGACGAATCGCCCGTCGCCGCGTGAACCGGCCGCGTCGAAAAGTACACCTTTCGCGCGGCCAGCCCCACCGAGACGGGCGGCCGGCGGAATTTCCGCTTGCCCACAAGCGGCCCAACCAACCGTTGGACGACGGCGGCGCAATCCTTGCCGGCCAGGGACTCTTGCTTCCGTTCGATTTCAACCGGTCCCAATGGCGTGGCCACGACCTGGCTCAACGTGGCTTCCGCCTCGTTGAGGAAAAGGCCTATCGCCTTTGGCAGTCCGATTCTCGCAAGAAGCCATTTCATGCCGGTTCGATCCGCGCGAGGGTTTTTTACCGCGAAGACGCGAAGGTCGCAAAGGGGCGTGGTTGCATTCCGGGGTTTACGCGGTAGGCCGGGTCGCGACTGGCGATAATGGTTGCGGCGCCGGGTCATGACCCGGCCTACGGAATTTCGTCAGGCACAGCCTGACCTACTTGGATTACGTTCTTTGCGTCATTGCGGTGGTGGAGAAAACGTTTATCCCCATAGTTGAAGAAGGTGCGACCACGCCAGCGCGGCCGCACCTCCTTGGTCACGTCGTTGCACGAGCCGCGTTTCGCCCCACCGCGCCCTTAGGCAAGCGGTCCCACACGTCCCATGCTCACACTATGCGTGGATGGTCAAATTCCGCCTAGGGTTCTACTGGAGCCGCGGCTTCGCTACCCAGCGGATTAACGTCGTCCGGGATAGTGCTGTTTGTGCTGTCATAACCCTCTTGCGTGAAAACGACCAAGTACTGTCCATAACCGGACGATCCGGCCTTGCGCGTCAGCGTCATCGACCAGGCGTTTTCGACGCCGTCTTCAATAACGATCTCGCCGAGGTCGAAGTACTTCGGAGCCGACTGGCTGATGTCCAGGTCGTCGGTCGTTGTGGCGTACTTGCCTTCGCGGGCCTGGTAACGTTCCTGGGCCGAACGGATGGACGACAGGTAGCCGAACGCCTCGGAAGCCTTGGACCGCTCGACCGCCTGAAGCATCCGCGGCACGCCGAACGCCGCCAGCACGCCGATGATGATGACCACGACGGCCAACTCGACCAGCGAAAATCCTTTCCGACGGTTTACCACCTTGTGAAACAATGCACTACTCATAGGTTTGCTCCATAGCAACTAGAGAAAACAAAAACGGGTAACCAACGGGCTATCCACCCAGGCGTTCCGTCGCATTCGGCAGCGGCTTTTGGCCATTCCCTCGCCGGAAATCAGGCAAGGCGCCCATGATGCGGATCGCCCGCGGGGCCTTTCAGGCAGGTGATGCCTGTTCCTTTTTTCCGCCGAAGATAGTGGTTGTCGTGCCGGCTTCCTTGCGCCAACGGCCTTCGGGGAACCTCTTCCTTTTCAAAACGCAGGTGGAGCTGTACAGCCCACGCTTCCCGCGAGATCACTCGCGACGCGGAAGCTTGAAACGTCTCTGTGTGTACTCTAGGTCGCGGAGAACCGAAGTCAAATCCTACGAGGCGTAGGCGATGATTACCCGCCGTTTGGGACCATTGCCTGAAGCCTCGCCCGGAACCGGGTCAACACCCCAAACACGCCCGGCGGCGCGCGATCAGCCCGAATGCACCGATTGAATTGAGCAAAACGACGGCTTGCGTGCGGCTATGTTGCCAAGAAACAACAACGAATTTTGGCCGCGAGAAAGCGGCATGGTGGAAAACCGGCGCCGCTCCCTTACGGTCGCGGTTCGGTATGAAAGAAACATGCAGAAAGAAGCGTGGAACGGATTGCGCTACAGCCGGTCGCCCCGTTCCGGCAAGGCGTCGCGCAACGTCGGTTCCCACGGCCGTGGGCAGCGGCGCATCGGGCCGTGGAACAGCGGCGTGGTGGCCCGAATCATTTCGAGCCGTTCGACGGCCGCCGGGCACGGAGCAAGAGGAAGCACGCGAGGAAGCAAGGCGATGATGACTTCCTTCCGCTCCGCTTCCTTCTTACGCTGCTGGAAGAGAAGTCCCACGTAGGGCAGATTGCCAAAGAAGGGAACCTTGCCCTGGATGTCGCTGTCCTTTTCCTTGATCAAACCGCCGATTACCATGCCCTGGCCGTCCTCGAGCAGCACGTTGGTCACCACCTCGGTGGTGTCTTCCTCGGGCAGTTCGCTGATCGGGTCGATGCGGCCGTCGGCGATTTTCGGCTTAACCGTCATAATCACTCGATTGTCGTCGGTGATTCTCGGCGTCACGTCCAGGACGACGCCCAGCTCCAGGAACTTGACGCTCTGCGTCGCCGCCGTTTCGGTCTGCGTCGTCGTGTCGCGATAGCCTAGTTTTTGGCCGATCTGGATGTGCGCCATCTGCCCGTTGAGCACCGTGACCTTGGGGTTGGCCAGCGTTTTGGCGTCGGTGGTTGTTTTGAGGGCTTCCAGGAGGGCGTCGAAGTTCTTTCCGTCGATCCGCGCGAAAAACGCCTGCGTCGCCTTCGGATCGGCGAAACCGAACGTCTGGAGTGTGGCCGTGTTGCCGGCCAAGTGGATAATCTCCTCGAAATTCACACCGTGTTGAAGATTGTTCTTCAGATCCACTTCGAGAATGTATGCCTGGATCTGCACCTGGCGGGGCGCCATGTCGAGTTCCGCGACGTAACGCTCGATCCGGAACACGTGATCGGGCGCGTCCTGCACGACGATCGCCTCCTGTGTCCGGCGATTATCCGACGTTTCGGGATCGTCATCGTTGACTTGCGTTGGATCGCCGGTGACGAACGCATAGACATAGCCCACCGGCGAAAGCAAACCCTTGATCGCGTTGATCGAGGCAACCACGTCCTCGGCCGACGCGTAATTGAGCGGAATGACCTTCCATACCCGGTCCAACTCCGGAAAATCCTTGGGAGGATAGACGAAAATGCTGTTTCCCTCGCGATGGGCCACCAGATTGCACAGTCTCAAAATGGTGTTGAGCGCTTCGTCGGAACTCATTCCCCGAAGATTGGCCGTCACCGTTCCGCTCACGCCGGAGGCGACGAAAATATTCATCGAAGCGTCCTGGCCGAGCAGTTCCAAGGCCTGCCGCGCGTCGGCGTCCTGGAGGTTCAAGGTGATCGGCGTGAAACCTCGCGGCTTGGCCACCGTTTCTCCCTGGAACGACTCATCCGACGGTTGATTCGGCTGATTCGGCGCATCGGGCCGAGGCTCGGCCGCCTCGCGGACCTGGGCCTCGATCAGGGGGAACTGATTGGTCGGCGCCGGCTCCGAAGGGTCGGGCACCACCATTTTCGCCCCCTCCGTGGAATCGTTTGAGGGAAGCACGGTCGACAGGCTCCGTTTGATGCCTTGCCAAGTGGTCGGTTTGCCCGCTGGGCGCTGGGTTGTGGCGCTCTGTTGGGTTAATGTGCCAGCGCTCGATTCCGGACCGGTTAGTGGAAGGCTCGACGCCGGGCCCTCCATCGTATTCCGGGGAGAAAGCATTTGGGCCCGCGCCCTATTATCCGGTTTGGAATGCGAAGGCAAATCCATCGCCTCCGCCGGCATGGGCTCCTTGTCGATAGTCACGGCCAAGTCGTCCGGGGGTCTCAACGACGTGCATCCCGCCAGAAGACCGCTCAGCGTCAACAAGAGAGCTAAAACACTCGGCCGCCATAAGTTTCCTGCTCGGCCATTTGTCCAAACAGTCTTGCGCGCAAAACCATCCCATGCAGGACGGCCAAGGGTAATGCCGTCCCGCGGGGACAAGTTTGTTTGCGTCAGATTTTTTTGGATGAATGTACCCATCCGGGCAAGGTTGCGAGAAATTAAGTAGTTATGGAAGAATGGGGCGATGTATTTTCATATTTGACCTCGGACCGGTGGGACCACTGAAGCCGAGATCGTTAGTTCGCGCGCACAGAATGATGGTTGCCGAAACACCCGGGCGTGGGGGTTTGGCATAACGTTTGACGGTCAAACCGAATAGATCATCGGATAAGAATAGGCAAACCTTAAGGGTTTTTCCGGTTGCGTGGACTAACTAACCGGAGTGCGATATACCCATTGGGGTGGATTTTAAATATTGGCACCCAAAAAGCCATAAAAAACACTTTCTCGTGCCGGCTTCCTGATTGGTGCGGACTAATCAATGATCCGGGATAGATGTGCCCGCGTCGAAAACCTCAATCTCGATCATGTCAATTCCGATCGTGTCAATGGGGCTATTTAGCGAATAATGGAATAATGGATAAATTAGTGGATCTGCTTGGCTCCATGGACTCCCATGGCCTTGTGGTATCCTGCCGAGCCGCAAACCGTAATAATTGTGACAATGCAGTCCAGGCCGTGCCTGACAATACCGTAGGCCGGGTCGTGTTGTTTCGCCAGATCGGAGTGCCCAAACGTGAAAATTCTGTTGGCCACTAGTGAAGCAGTCCCCTTCTCGAAGACGGGCGGACTGGCCGACGTGTGCGGCGCCTTGCCGGGCGAGTTGGCCGCGTTGGGACACAAGCCGGCCGTGATCCTGCCCGCCTATCGCCAGTCGTGGTGTTGCGGCCAACCGATCAAACCGCTGGGTATCGATTTCATCGTGCCGATCGGCAGCAAAACGGTTACCGGCCACCTGCTCCAAAGCACCATGCCCGGGGCCGACGTGCCCGTCTATCTGGTTCAACAAGACCAATACTACGATCGGGACGGGCTTTACCAGGCCGATGGTGTCGACTACATCGACAACTGCGAGCGGTTCGTGTTTTTCTCTCGCGCCGTGCTCGAGGCGATCCGGCTGCTCGACTTGGACATCGACGTGATCCACGCCAACGACTGGCAGACCGGCCTGGTGCCCGCCTACTTGAAAATCGAATACCGCGGCATTCCTCGCTACGAGCACATCGCCTCGCTCATGACGATCCACAACCTGGCCTATCAGGGCCATTTCTGGCACTGGGACATGCTGCTGACCGGGTTGGACTGGAAATATTTCAACTGGCACCAGATGGAGTTTCACGGGCGGCTGAATCTTCTGAAAACGGGTCTGGTGTTCGCCGACTCGATCAACACGGTCAGTCCCCGCTATGCCCAGGAAATCCAGAGTCCCGAGCTGGGTTGCGGACTCGAAGGAACGTTGCAGCAGCGGCGCGATGTTTTGTCCGGCATCCTCAACGGCATGGACACGGCCCATTGGAATCCGGCCACCGATCAAAATCTGGTGGCCAATTACACGGCCGACACGTTCGCCGAAGGCAAGGCCGCCTGCAAGGCCGCGCTTCAGGAGGAAGTCGGACTACCCCGGCGGCCCGACGTCCCGTTGGTCGGCGTCATCGGCCGGCTCTGCCAACAAAAAGGCATTGATCTGATTGTCGAGGTCATGAAACAATGGACCCCCGACCGCGACGTCCAATGGGTGGTGCTGGGGACGGGCGACGCCGAATTCCACAAACAGTTTGAAGATCTCCGCCAGCGTCATTCGCGGAAAGTGGCCGTACGGCTCGAATTCTCCGGCCCATTGGCTCATCGGGTTGAAGCCGGCGCCGACATGTTTTTGATGCCCAGCCGCTACGAACCCTGCGGTCTGAACCAGATGTATAGCCTCGCTTACGGCACGATTCCGGTCGTCCGCGCCACGGGCGGGCTGGCCGACACGATCGTCGACGCCACCTCTCAGGGGCTCGCGGCGGGCACGGCCAACGGATTCAGCTTCAACGAATACAGCGTTCTGGCCCTGGCCGAGACGCTCCAACGCGCGTGCGACGCCTATGGGAACAAAGAAGTTTGGAATCAACTTATCACGACCGGCATGCGCCAGGATTGGTCCTGGAAACAAAGCGCTCGCCAATACCTGGCCCTCTATGCCCGAACCGTCGAGCGAATGAAGCAAGCAGCCCATACCTAGCTAAGGGCGAGTCATGCATGACGTCTGCCTGGCCATTTTGTGGCATCAGCATCAGCCCTATTATCCCGACGACGTGGCCGGTCGGAATCCGATGCCCTGGGTTCGTCTCCATGGGGTCAAGGACTACTGGGGCATGGCCAAGCTGCTCGAAGAGGCGCCCGAGTTCCGCGCGACGATCAACCTGGTTCCTTCCTTGCTCCAGCAACTGCTCGCTTACGTCGACCACGACGCCGAGGATGCCCATCTGCGGGTATCGCGGCTGCCGCCCGACGCGCTGTCGCGCGAGGACCTATATTATCTGCTCGACAACGCTTTCATGGTCCATCCCGACCGCATGATCCGGCCCTATCCGCGCTATCATGAGCTTTACCGCAAGCGGGGTTTGGGGATCGATTCGGCCGAGCGGGCCCACAAGCGGTTCAGCAAGCGGGACCTGCTCGATTTGCAGGTTTGGACCAATCTGGTGTGGTTCCATCCCGTGGCTTTCGAGCAAGACAAGGATCTGGCCGCGTTTCGCGACAAGGGAAAACACTACGACCAGGACGAAAAGCTTTGGCTCCTGGCCCGCCAGCGCGAAATCCTCGCCGAGGTGGTTCCCTTGCACCGGCGATTGCAGGACCGGGGCCAGATCGAATTGACCACGACGCCCTACTATCATCCGATCCTGCCGTTGTTGTGGGACAAGCGTTTGGCCCGCCGCGCCATGCCCGACGTGGCCTTGCCCAATCATCTCGACGGCTACCGTGCCGATGCCGAGCGTCACGTCGCCCTGGCGGTCGAGCACCACCGCAAGCTGTTTGGGCGCGACGCGCGGGGAATGTGGCCCTCGGAGGGCTCGGTTTGCGAGGGCATTATTCCGGTCGTCGCGGCCGCGGGAATCGAGTGGCTCGCCACCGACGAGGAAATCCTCTCGAGTTCGACCGACGGCTGGGTTTCGCGCGACGGGCACGGCTACCTGCGCAATCCCGAGATGCTCTATCGTCCCTGGCGAGTCGAGGAGCAAGGCAAGTCGGTCCAGATTATTTTCCGCGACCATGCCATGAGCGATCAGATTGGATTCCACTATCAAGGCTACGACCCCCGGCACGCCGTCGACGATTTTCTCGCCAAGGTCGAGGCCGTCGGCCGTTCGACGGGAGCCAACGCCGCCAGCCGGCCGACCCTGCTGTCGATCATTCTCGACGGCGAAAACTGCTGGGAATACTATGCCAACGCAGGCGTCGATTTTCTCCGCGCGCTATATGGCCGCGTGGTCGACCATCCCAACATCGAGCCGGTTTGCGTGAGCCAGTATCTCGACGCCTACCCGGCCACCGACCGGCTCAACCACCTGTTTCCCGGCAGTTGGATCGGCCACAACTTCGGCATCTGGATCGGCCACCCGGAGTGTAATCGGGCGTGGGATTTGCTGCACGAAACACGCGAGTTCCTGTTTGACCAGATCGAGCGAAAAACCAAACCGGCCGCCGCGCTCGATCGGGCGCGGACCGAACTCGATATTGCCGAGGGGAGCGACTGGTTCTGGTGGTTCGGCGACGACCATTCCAGCGCCCAGGATGCCCTGTTCGACCAGCTTTTTCGGACCCATCTGCAAAACGTCTACCGCCTGCTGGACGAGGACCCGCCGGCCGAACTGGCGCGACCCATCAGCCAGGGGCACCGGATGGGCCGGCTTCACACACAACCGACCGGCCTGTTGGACGTCAAAGTGAACGGCCGGCGGACCTATTTCAAGTGGATCAATGCGGGTCATCTCGTCTGCCAGGGCGCTCGAGGAACGATGAGCCAGGCCTCGGCCGGGTTGATCTCGGATCTTTATTTCGGTTTTGATCTGCCGCGATTGGCCGTCCGTCTGGATGCCCGCGGCGGGCCCGCCATCGAACGGCTCGCCGCGGTCGACGCGATTCGACTGGTGTTTCTCGAGCCCGAGGGATTCGAAACCCGACTGAGTCGTCTCGATCGGAAGGCCGTCCCAGCCCAACTGTTCCACGACGACGCACCGGCGGCCCACGCCGGGGTGAAAGCGGCCGTCGACGCGATTTTCGAGTTGACTATCCCGTTGCGAAGCCTGAAATTGAAGACTGGCGACCCGGTCCACTTTTACGTCGAGTTGCTCGACAAGGACCAACTGATCGAGCGCGTTCCGGCCGAGGGAGCAATTGAAACAACCGTCCCCTCACCCGACTATGAGTTGATCATGTGGCAAGCGTGAGAGTGTGAGAAATCCGTAGGCCGGGTCGTGACTTTGTCATTACCCACATTTTGTCCTGAAGGGACATGTGACAATAGCCCAGCAGTTCACTGCTGGGGATAAGAAAATATTCATGGAATTAAGTCCCGGAGGAACGATCGAACGTATCTTTCACGGATCATTCTTCGATCGTCCCTCCGGGACGAGACCACTTCGCGGCAGCCCCTCTTACCCAGCGATAAATCGCTGGGCTATTTTCAAACGACCCTCCGGGTCGAAACCTTGTTTCTCGAGTATATTACGCAAGAAAATGTGGGTAATGACAAGGTCGTGACCCGGCCCACAGAGAACGACAACCAAGAAAATCCATGCCTGATTTGCGAAAAGATCCGATAGTCGGTCGTTGGGTGATCGTGGCCAAGAGCCGCGCAAAGCGTCCACACGATTTTGATGCTCCGCTTTCGCGCCGCGCCAACCGATTCTGCCCCTTCTGCGAAGGGAATGAATACAGCACGCCCAACGAGATCATGGCCTACCGCGAAAGCGGCTCGCAGCCCGACCGCGAGGGTTGGCGGGTTCGGGTCGTGCCGAACAAGTTTCCGGCTCTGGAGATCGAGGGGAGTCTCAACAAGCGGGGCGAGGGAATGTATGACATGATGCAGGGCGTCGGCGCCCACGAAGTCATCATTGAATCGCCCCGCCACCTGGTCAGCACTTCGCAGTTGACCGAGCCGCAGATTCGCGAAGTGCTCTGGGTCTATCGCGATCGGCTCGTCGACCTGAAGAAAGACCCGCGGCTGGTTTACGGCATGATCTTCAAGAACGTCGGGGCGGCGGCCGGCGCGTCGTTGGAGCACACCCATAGCCAATTGATCGTGACGCCGATCGTGCCGATCAACGTCTGGGAGGAAATGACCGGTTCGTTGGAGTTTTACAATTATCGGGGGCGTTGTGTTTATTGCGACATGATCCAGCAGGAGCTGGCCCAGGAGAAGCGGATTGTGCTCGACACACCGGGATTCGTGGCTTTCTGTCCTTTCGCGAGTCGGTTTCCGTTCGAGACGTGGATTTTGCCCAAGAATCATTCGAGCCACTACGAGCACATTCAGAAAAACGAAGTCGAGGAATTATCCGGGATGATGCGTCAGGTCGTCGGCAAGATTGAAGCCGCGTTGGATCGGCCCGCCTATAATTACATCATTCACACGGCCCCCTTTGACACCCAGGAACTTGGGCACTATCACTGGCATATAGAGATTATGCCGAGTTTGACCAAGGCTGCCGGATTCGAGTGGGGTACCGGTTTTTACATTAACCCGGTGCCGCCCGAGGAGGCCGCCATGTTCCTCAGTGAAGTAGAGGCCGATTTTCGGGAAACGGAGACTTTTTCGACCAGGCAAATTGGATAAACAGGGTCGTGATTGCCGATTAGTGAGTAATCTTCGTCTTCCAACCAGCCATCGGCCCAAGAGAATTGCTCGCTTGCCACCATGCCCAACCCCATCCGACTCGCGCTTGTCCTGCACAACCACCAGCCCGTCGGCAATTTTGAACACGTTTTCGAGCAGACCTATCAGGAGAGCTATCGGGCGTTTCTCGACGTTTTCGAGCGTTACGATTCGCTTCGGATCACGCTGCACACTAGCGGATCCCTGATGGAGTGGCTCGATGCCCGCCATCCCGAATACGTCGATCGGCTGGCCGCGCTGGTTCGTCAAGGCCGCATCGAGATTCTCGGCGGCGCTTTCTACGAGCCGATTCTCGCCATGCTCCCCTCGCGCGACCGGCTCGGCCAGATCCGCGATTACACTGCCTGGCTCCAGCGGCGACTCGGCGCCGACGTGCGCGGCATGTGGATTCCCGAACGTGTTTGGGAACAATCCTACGCCCGCGACCTGGTCGACGCCTCGATCGAGTACACCGTGCTGGACGACTTTCATTTCAAGGCGGCCGGCCTCGAAACGGCGCAATTGACCAGCCATTACGTCACGGAGGACGACGGCCGGGTGATATCGGTTTTTCCGGGTAGCGAGCGGCTTCGCTACCTGGTTCCCTTTGCCCCGCCGGAAAAAACCATCGAACACCTCGGCCGGATCGCCGAACAAACGCCCGGCGCCGTGGTGGTCTTTGGCGACGACGGCGAGAAGTTCGGCTCTTGGCCCGGCACGTTCAAATACATCTACGGCGAGAAGTGGCTTGAACGATTTTTTGACGCCTTGACGGCCAACCAGCAGTGGATTCGCGCAACGACGCTGGCCGAAGCGTTCGACAACGTCGCGCCCGCCGGAAAAGTCTATCTGCCCGATTGCAGCTATCGCGAAATGACCGAATGGGCGTTGCCGGTCGGTCGCCAGATCGATTTCGAGCACCTGTCGCACGAGATGAAGGACAATCCCGATTGGCCGGCCTTGCGGGAATTCGTTCGCGGCGGCTACTGGCGCAATTTCAAGGTTCGCTATCCCGAATCGGACGAGATGTACTGTCGCATGATGGGAATCAGCCGGCGGCTGGCCGAAATCGGTTCGGCGGTGGGTCGCGGCGAGCCGGCCGGCACGAATCCGGTCGCCGGCGCGCGGGCCGAGTTGTATCGCGGCCAGTGCAATTGCGCGTATTGGCATGGGGCGTTCGGCGGCATTTATCTGCCCCACCTGCGCAACGCCGTGTATGAACACCTCATTTCGGCCGACAATCTGCTCGATCGGGCCTGCCAGCGGCCCGACCACTGGGTAGAGGCCCAGGCCGAGGACTTCAATTTCGACGGATGCCGCGAAATCGAACTGGCCAACGATCGCCTGGCCGCGTGGATCGCGCCGGCGGCCGGCGGCCAAATCTACGAGTTGGACGTTCGCCAAATCCGCCATAATCTTCTGGCCACCCTCACGCGCCGGCCCGAGGCCTATCACCGGAAAGTCGCCGCCGGCGCCACCCAGCAGGGCGACGACGTCGCCAGCATCCACGATCGGGTCGTCTTCAAGCAGGAAGGGCTCGACCAGTGCCTCCAATATGACCATTACCCGCGAAAAAGTCTCTTGGACCTCTTTTACGACTCCGACGCGACGCTGGACTCGGTGGCCTCGGGCCAGGCCGTCCAGATCGGTGATTTCGTCGCCGGCGCTTACGATGCCCGGGTCCGCCGCAATCCCGACAAGATCCAGGTGCAACTCTCGCGCGAGGGTCGCGTGGGCGAGCACGCCGTCCGCGTGACTAAAGGGCTCACGCTCGAATCGGGCGGTTCGTGCCTCGTAATCGCCTATTTGCTCGAAGGGCTGCCCGCCGACCGGAATCTCCACTTTGGCGTCGAGTTCAACTTTGCCGGTCTGCCGGCCGACGTCGACGGGCGTTACTTTTCCGACGCCGACGGCAAGAACCTCGGCCACTTGGGCGCCCGGCTCGATCTGGCCAACGTCGACGGCCTGGGCCTGGCCGACCGTTGGCTGGGCATCGACGTCCATCTGAAACCCTCGCGGCCGACCGACTTTTGGACGTTCCCCGTTCAGACGGTGAGCCAGTCGGAAGGCGGTTTCGAGCTGGTCCATCAATCGGTTGTCGTCCAGCCCCACTGGCACGTCCAACCCGACGCCGAGGGCCGCTGGCAAGTGACCCTGCGGATGGAAATCGACACGAGCCACGCCGAGAATCACCACAAGGATTCGGTCGTCGTCGCGACGACGTAAAAACGTGTTTGAGAAGCTTGTCAGCCGATTGGTGGAAATCCTCGTTATCCGCCGCGCTGGAGGGACGTGCTTCATCACGTCCGTTTCTCCGATTGTTCGCGGCCACGACGGAGCGTGGCCCTCCCAGGGACAGAGCGCAAGGCATTCAACGATGAATTTCTGCAACACTTCAGCCGTCTGAAATGATTCGGCAAAAATGAAGTTAGCCGCCGCGCCTGCGCGGCGTTTTTTCGTCAGTTTGGACAAACGTCGAGCAGGCTCGACGGCTAACCACGATTTTGCCATTCGGCTGAAGTGTTACGGATTTCCAAACCCATTCGAAATTCCGGTCCGAGAGATTCTTGTCATGACCCTCTTGCTGATCAGTATTTTCGCGGCGTTGTCGATTTCGGCACTTTGTTCGCTGATGGAAGCGGCGTTGTTGAGTCTTCCTCCCAGCCAGATTGCCGCGATTGCCGACCGGTGGCCCCGAATCGGCGTTATTTGGAAGCGGTTCAAGAGCGACATCGAACGGCCGATCGCCGCCATTCTTGTTTTGAACACGGCTGCCCACACGATTGGCGCATCGGTGGCCGGGGCCGAATTCGACCGGTTGTTCGGCGGCGAGTGGATCGCCGTTTTCTCGTTGGGATTCACATACTTGATGCTCCAGTTCACCGAGATTCTGCCGAAGGGCGCCGGAGTGCGCTACAATCGGCAGATCGCCGTGTGGATGGCCCGACCGTTGGCCCTGCTCATTCGGGCGATGCGTCCCGTCGTGCTGCTGGTTCGAGCCGTGAATCGGCTATTTGGTTGGCGTCAGTCGTACGCGGAGCCGGCGGCCACGATCGAGGAGATCGCCGCGTTGGCCGGTCTTGCCCGACTCTCGAAGGAAATCAGCACCGACCAGGAACGCATTATCACGCGGGGAACCCGACTGTCGGACGTGCATGTTCGTGAAATCATGCGTCCGCGCGTCGAAATCGACGCCCTCGACGTTAATACGCCTCCTGGCGAAGTGGTTGGCGCCGTGGCCATGTCGGGCTTTGCGCGCGTGCCCGTCTACGAAGGCGATCTCGATCACGTCATGGGCTTCATTTACAACAAGGACTTATTGCGCCATCTTCACATGGGCTGGCCGGCCGATTTGCGCAAGATACTCCACCCGGCGCTGATGGTTCCCGAAACGCTTCCGTTGGACCAACTGCTCGAGCTTTTCCGAGAAAAGCGGACCCAAATGGCGATCGTGCTCGACGAATACGGCGGCACGGAAGGGCTGGCGACGATCGAGGACGTTTTGGAGCAAATCGTCGGAGCCATTCACGACGAGCACCGTTCGGCGCATCCGGGAATCGTGCGGCGCGACGAAACAAGCTGGCTCGTCGGCGGAACGACGAGGCTTCGCGATCTGGCCGAGGCGGTCGATGACCCGGAACTTGGGTCAGCCGGACCGCAACAGGTTAGCACCATCGGAGGGCTGATTCAGTCGGCTCTCGACCGCGTTCCCGTCGGCGGCGACCGCATTGAATGGGGCCGGTTTTCAATCGAGGTCGTAAAGATGGAAGGGCTTCGGGTCGGCCAGGTGCTGGTGAGCCGCAAAGCGTCCCCGTCGCAAAATAGATAATCTGCGAGAACCTTGCCGGTTCTAGCGGTTTTGTCAACTCTACCGCCGGCCTCGGAATAATTGATCCAACCGGCATGACCACCCGATTCGGTACATGAGAAACGAGCCTCATAACCCGCAGAGGTTCTCATCCCGCACGTTTTCCATGCCGAACGAGAGGTAGTTAGAGATGAACATTACACGAAGCGTTGTCCGCTCCATCTATTTGGTGGCCTTTGCGTCCGTGTTGAGTTGGGCCGGCCAGGGAGCGTTGGCCTATCAGGAGACCGAGTCGGCTTCCCCACAAGCCCTAGGAACGGCTCCATCGGCCGCCGATTTGACCACGGTGCCCGAGGTCGAAAAGGCGGGCGAAAGCCTCCTCGACGACAGTCTTTCCGTTTGCAAATATCAATGCGCCCCCACCCTGGCACGCGGATGCGGCGACTGCGGCGGATGCCGCGAGTGTTTGATTGGGCCCGCCTGTTTGGTGGGTCCCTCGGGCAAGTATTGGTTTCGTGCCGACTACTTGCTTTGGTGGACCCAGGGGCCCCGCGTCGTTCCCTTGGTCACGACGAGCAGCAATCCCGACGATGATGGAGTCATAGGAGCCGAGACGACCAGCGTCTTGTTTGGCGGCGACCGCGTCAACGGCGGCAGCCGATCCAATTTCCGCATCAACTTCGGGTGGTGGCTCGACTGCTGCCGTACGGTCGGAGTCGAATTCGACTATTTTACCCTGGGAGAACCGGGAACCGAATTCTCCTTCAGTTCCAACGGCAGCGGTTACCCGCTGTACGCCCGGCCGTTCTACGACGTGAATCCGGCAACCACGCCGCATGAGAGTTCCCAGCTCGTTTCCAAGCCCAACGAACTGGCCGGCACGGTCGACGGCCGGATCGACGAATATTTCCACTCGGCGGGGGTCAACGTGCGTCTGAATCTCTGTTGCCATCAGCCGTGTTGTGGGTGTGGTTGCGACGACGGCTGTTACGACGATTGTTGCGACGTCGGCTGCAACGACGGTTGCGGCTCCGAACTCTGTTCGACTCGGGCGGCGGCCTATTGTCGCGGGGCCCGCTCGCTGTTGAATAAGCTGGGGCCGGCCTGCTATCGCGTCGATCTGATCGCCGGCTATCGCCACTATCGATTGAACGACTCGCTTCAAGTCAACGAGGCGATCGAGATTCTGAATTTCCCGCCCTATGAGCCGGGCGACTCGATCCTCGTTTCCGACGAGTTCCGAAGCCGGAACGAATTTCACGGCGGCGAGCTCGGACTGGTGGCGCAAATCTACCACGGGCGATGGTCCCTCGAATTGCTCGCCAAAATGGCCATGGGCAACAACCGCCGGGTCGTGGACATCTACGGCGAATCGACGTTCATCGAATATGGAGGCGCCACGACCACGGTCGAGGGTGGATTACTGGCTCTCGATACGAACATCGACCGCTACACGAGCAACGACTTCGTCGTGATTCCCCAGTTCGGCGCCGAACTCGGCTATCAGCTTACTTGCCGGACGCGGGCCTTTATCGGCTACAATTTCCTCCTCTGGTCCAATGTGGCCCGAGCCTCCGAGCAAATCGACCGGACGATCAATTCCTCGTACGTTCCACTGGAGGGTGACACGCCCACCGGCATCGAACGGCCCGAATTCGTCTGGCAAGGCACGGATTTCTGGGCCCAGGGCATGAACCTCGGCCTGGAATATCGGTTCTAAAGGAATGACAGATGCGTAGGTCAGGCTGTGCCTGACGGCAGTCGTCGGCAAGAAACGCATTAGCCGCCGCGCCTGTTCGGCGATTGTCGGGAAAGTGGTTCCCGGCGCCGCGCGGGCACGGCGGCTAACTTGATTATTCGACAACAACCTTTTCCACGGGAATGTCGCCCGACTTCACGTTCAGAGTTGCTTTTCCGTTCTTCAGTTCAACGGTGCCATAGCCCGTTTCGGTCGCCAGGAAGCAGCGGAAGTCGCCGATTTTCGAGTCGACGCACAGTGTTTTCGTCACCGCGTCGTATCGGACGCCGGTCAGGCCTTGGATCAGCCCGTAGCTCGACATGGCTCGGGCGTACCAGTGGCCGCATTCGTATTCGTCGAACGGATTGCGTCGCGTGCCGTCGTAGCGTTTGCGGCATTCGCGGACGATTTCGAGCCCTTCGTCGACGGAGCCGAGCATCATCAGGTGCGAGGCGACCTGGTATTCGATGCCCGTCCAGACCTCGTCGCTGTAGACGAACGGCAGCAGCGGTTTGTTGCCCCGGGGCCAACTGCACAACAGCAGTCCGCCGTCGTCGCCCATGGCGAAGGTGGGCCGCTGGGGATTGGCGTGGGCCGACAGGTCGCGTTTGAGGTTGTGTTTGTGCACGGCCAGCAGGTGGCCGCGAACCTTGTCGGTGTCGATCAGTTCGTCGTCGACGCCGCACGCCTTGGCCATCCAGAGCCCCAGCACGCCGTCGGACAGGCAGCCCGTGCCGTATTGATATCTCGCGCCTTGTTCATTGATGCGTCGGGCCGTCTCCTGATAGGCGGCGCTTTGCTGGGCCGGGTCGATCGGTTGGAAGTTGTGGTCGAGCCCCTTCTTCATCACGATCTGGATGAAATACTCGCCGTTGTACAGCTCCGATTCCATGCGTTTGCGGCCCTTGGCCAGCAGTTCGCGATAGAGGCTCACGTTGTCGTCCATCGCCTCGCCCATCCGAATCATCGCGGCCAGCGCCCCGAGATAGAAGCTTCCACAGTGGCCGTCGGGACCGAAGTAGTTGATGTCGTAGGTGTTGTGATGGTCCTCCTCGAGAAGGCCCGTGTGTCGCGGGTCCCATTTCTGGATCATGTAGTCCATGCTCTGTTTGATTCGCGGCCAGAACGCGGTGAGCCATTTCTGGTTGCCCGAGACGCGCCACTCGCGATAGGCCTTCATGATTCCGCCGAGTTGTCCGTCGGAGGCGTCGAACATTAGTCCGCCCGACGAGATGGGCAGGTTGGCCCGAAACGCCTGGCGGCCGCTTGGTTCCTGGCCCTCGAAATATTCGGTCTGGCGCAAGCCCCGTTCGAGCGAGGGGAACAGATGGCATAGCGCGTGGGCATAGTTCCAGACGTGGGTGCACGAGCCGGCGCAGCAGCCCGAGCTGTCGCAGCAGCCTTCCCAGCACCAGAGCCGGCCGTCGTGCTGGCGCAGAACGGTCGGCGATTTGAGGATCGTCAAGTTGGCGGCGACCGCTTCGACGACCTCGGGCGGCAAGGTGGTGTCGTAGAACGCGTCGGCAAACCGTTTGCTTTTTTCGCGGAGTTCGTCATATCGCGTTTTCCAGTCCTTGGCCACCGCCTGGATGCTGTCGTATTTCGTCGCGTACCAGGGAACGTAGGTGGTCGGCGGCGGGGTGGTCGTTGGGGTGCAAACGCCGCCGGCGCACGGGCACGGCGCTTCGGGGGCGACTACTTCGGCCGTCCAGCCGCTGTAATCCTTCCCCTCGAAATCCTGGAAAACGACGACCTCGCCCAGGTCGTCCATACTCGCGAAGGGCGATTTGACCGGCGCGTCGCTGAAGACGAATTGGTCGGCCAGCACGTGGCCCCACGCCCCCGCGTGATGGTCGACGATGCGGACCCGGGCCTTTTTGCCCTGGAGTTTTTGCAGGTCGAAGCTGGCCCAGCCGAGCGTTTCGGAGTCCTTGCCCACGGCCGAATCGACCACGTTGCCGTCGACCAGCAGATCGACGCACGTCTGGCCCTTATAAGCCCCGCCGCCGATGAGGAAATGAAGGTATCGGCTTTTGACCGTGAATTCGGGCGAGGTCAGCGTTCCTTTCGATCCGTCGCCGTCGGGATCGTAGGTGTTGACCAGTCCCTTGCCCACGAATCCGCTGACGGGATTTTGGCCTTCGGCCGTTCCGTGAGATGGGGCTTCGCGGAAGGCGGGCCCGCCCGAGGTGTTGGCCATGCGCAGATCCGTTTTCGGCACGTACCAAGCGGTTAAGAGGCGGATGGTTTTTTCCTCGCCCGGCTTCAACTCGAAGGGAACGAACAGCGATGCGCCTTCAGCCCCCTTGGCCACGGGCGGATTGTCGACCAGGGCGCCCTTTCGGATGTTTTCCCAGTTGATGGTCGTCGCGTCGAACCATCCGCCCTTGAACCAGCAGTGGTCGACCACGGCCTTGTCGCCGTCGACAAAGATGGCGAAGGCATCTTTCTTCTCGCGATCCTTGCCCGACGCGGCATAAAGCACGAATCCCCCGTCGATTGGCCCGATCGAACCGCCGCGGCCCATGAAATTGTCGGCATTGAACGAGAAGACGGCCTTGCGCGTTTGATTCGAGACGTTTTTGAACGTGTATTCCAGCGCTCCGACCGGCAAGCTCGACGGATCGGCCTCCGGCGGCGTGAACGGGCTCCAGCCCGTGAGCTCCACGACAAGCGGCACGGCCGGATCGGCCAGTGAAATCATGGCGAATGGAAACCGCGCGAGAAACTCGCATTGGCTGAAGTGCGGATAGCCATACGTGTTGTCGCGTCCCAAACCGTTGGCAGCGCCGGGTCGGCCGAAATATTTCCAGTCGGGTATCGGACCTTCGATTACCCGGGCAACGTTCTCTTGCCTCGGTTCTCCCAAAACGCACAGCGCGGCGAAGGCCAGCGGCGCGTTGGTGAATTCGAGATGATGGCGGACCGACATGTGTGAAATAGTGCCGGTTCCTTCCAGGCAAAACATGCCCGCCCCGACGCCGCCGATCGGAAACGCCACGCGGTTGAGATTGGCCCCGGCATAGGGGCCGTTGAAGCTCCGATTTATTTCTCGGGCGTCGACAGCGCCGGGCGTCAGTCCAAGAATCAATGTCGCCGCGACGATCCAGCGGTTCAGTTTGTGGCGATGAGTCATCGAGGGTTTCTCCTGGAGCAAGGGGAAAACGCATGGGGGGTGGGTCAAGGGGGAGACGGGCCTTGCCTTCTTGGGGAAGGACCGCGAAACGCATTGGCGGTGAGTGACGTCGTCGACTCGCGTGATGGCGATGGTCGTGAGCGACTCGCTTTGCGCGGGGGGCAAATCAGAGATGGCACTCATTCCAATAGGCGTTCACAGAAGGCGGCTTATCGGACTGTACCATCGGGGCGCGGCCCGTGCAACTTGCCTGGCCTGATTTTAACCCTTTTTTCGGCCTTTTTTACTGAGTTGTGTTTTTTGGGCGCGGTATCCGATTGTGGCGGCGCGTGGTGGAAGATCGCGTCCGTCGTCTGGAACCGAACCGCGAACGCAAAGGAGCGACGGGATGGGGTAACTCGCCTGTTGAAACGACGATAGAACAAGCTTTTTGGCCGGACGCGCAACGTTTAGCGGCTCAGGCGTCGACGGCCGAAAACAGGCCGGCTCAGCGACAGTAAACCGACCGCCAGCAGCACGATTCCCGTGGGCTCGGGGATTTCCTCGGTCTTGCCGTCGTAGGTATTCATTTTTTTGCTGCCGGCCAGCAGATATTGCTTCGACATGTATGCCGCGCGAAGGCCGCCGTTGCCAAAATTGTACATGATCCCCCATTCGCCCGCCCCCAACTCGATGTCGGCATACTCGTAAGGACTAATTACCGTGCCGACGGGAATATCATTGATCGTGCCGAGTTTGATGTCTTCGTTGGCGACGCGGGTTCGGCGGAATTGAATCGGTTCCTCTATCGCCAGGGTGTATTTGCCCGGCTTCAAATCATCGAACGCGTAATGGCCGGCTTCGTCGGTCAACGTATAAACCGGATCCGTGGTGCTTTCTCCGGTTCCGCCGCCGGCCGTCTGCTCAACAAGAGTGCATGAAACGCGGATCCCTTCGACCACGCACTCGCCGACCTCCATTTCTCCGTTGAAGTTCAGATCGAGATAGACGTAACCCCGCAGATGCGCGTACTGCGAACTGCCGACGCGGATGACGTCGGCTTCAGACACAGCCGGCGCGCAAAACGCCGCGCAAGCAATCAATGCCGCACCCGCGAGCAACAAACCTCGACGGTATCCAGGCATAGGGGCCAACTCCTCTCAACTGCCGCAATCAATAATGATGAACTTTTCGGAGGGATGAAAACTCGACGAACGCCCAACCTTGTAGGTGCGACAACCGGCTCGTGTTTCGCGCTGCTCGCACCACGACTGGCCGTCGCGCAAGGACGGCATTATCGGCCAGGTCAGGCTATTTCACCTAATCTCTAGGATACACAAAAGTTACTTTGTCGCAACCGTTTTCGAGCAATATGACCCATGACCCTCGGAAGAATCCACCTTTCGCTGGGGGTTTCCCCCTAAAGGTGGAGGCATGCATGGCCGTTGAGCCGTGGTTCAGCGGCGATCGGCCCGGCCCAAGGCCATCCAGTCGACGGTTGGATCAAACCGCGTTGCCCCATGGCCCACTTCGGCCAACAGCCGCGCATGGCAGTGGAGAAGGAGTTGCCGTCGGTTGGTTGTCGGGCTGGCGTCGCCGGCACTGGGCGTTGGCCAGTTTAGCACCATGCCCGCCACGTCGAGCGGCCGGCGAAAATGGGCCGCCGCCATGAGCGTTTGGAGCGTCTGGTTGATGGTTCCCAGCTTATTCGGCGTAACGACGACCAGCGGATAGCCGAACGCCGCGGCCAGGTCGGCG
Organism: Pirellulales bacterium; assembly: GCA_016933425.1. Lineage (GTDB taxonomy): Bacteria > Planctomycetota > Planctomycetia > Pirellulales > Thermoguttaceae > UBA11386. The sequence continues at coordinate 13,686 of JAFGAY010000157.1, read as the reverse complement.
ACGTAGAGATCGTCGCCCAAGGGCGACATCAGGCCGCCGGCTCCTTCGACCAGCACGAATTCATACTGTTTTTGCCAGGGTTCGATGCCGTCGAGCAGCAATGGGGCGTTGAGTTGTTTTCCTTCGGCTTGCGCGGCCAGGTGGGGCGCGAGCGGGGCTTCGAACACTTGGGGACACACCTCGTCGAGCCGGCCCGGCCGCCCGGCGGCTTCCCAAAGTTGAACGGCATCGTCGGCCACCAGCCGGCCGTCGATCCGCCGTGCGCCGCTGGCCGCCGGTTTATAGACGCCGACGCGGCAGCCCCTCTCGCGCAAATCGCGCGCGACAAGCGCGGCAATGTAGGTCTTGCCCACTTCCGTGTCGGTGCCCGTGATGAAAAGACCTGGCATGGCGCGAGGGATTTGAGATTTGAGATTTGAGATATGAGATTTGGGATTTGGGATTTGAGATTTGAGATTCGCTCATCCGCCTTAACAAATCACAGTTCGAGAAACTCCTCGACCGCCTCGCGCAGAAGGGCCCGATCGGGTCGCGCGCCGGTCCACGTCTCGAAGTTGAGCGAGACTTGATTAGTGAAAATGGCGACTCCGTCGACCGTCGCGCAGCCGCGTTCGCGGGCCTCGTCCAAAAGCCAGGTTCGCGGCGGATCAATCGTCGTGTCGACGACCGTCATGGTGGGCACGAGGCTTTCGAGGGCCAGGGCGATCGGGGCGTTTGCGTCACCTTGGACGGCCTCAGCCGTGTGAATCACCAGATCGATTTCCGGCGGAATGGAATAATCGCCTTCCCAGCAGACGGCCGTGGCGGCGGCGTTCAGTTTGCCGGTCAGCAACTCGACCAACTCGCTTGCCCGGGCCTCGACGTGATCGACAATCGCGATTTGGGCTGCGCCCGCGGCGGCCAATTCAACCGCGATTGCCTTGGCCATTTGGCCCACGCCGAGCACGACGGCGTGGCGTCCGCCCAACTTGTCCGAACCACCCAACAGGTCGATCAACGCACGGCCTTCGGTGTTTTCGCCGATCAGTTCATCGTCGTCGCGCCGAATGAGCAGGTTGACCACGCCCGTCAATTCGGCCGTTCGGCCAAGCTGGTCCAGCAGAGGGCCGATCGTCTCTTGATGTGGCGCCGCGCAGTTGCCGCCCGAAAAACCCATTACCTTCAGCCCGCGCACCGCGTCGGCCAGATGCTCAGGCCGGACCTCGAGCGAAACGTATCGCCAGTCGAGACCGCAATGGGCGAACGCCTTCTCCATCATATACTGGATCGGATTGCCGCCGACTGGATAGCCCAGCAAGGCAAGAATCGGTTGGAGCGATTGGCTGGCCACGGCGGGGAAACTCCGTGTTCAAGAACGCGCGAAAGGGGAACACACGTCCCTATTGTCGCTGCCGCCTCGCTCCTCATCAAGCCCCTATCCGCGCTGCCATCGAACTCGTCCCGTGGCCAGTCCCGCCAATCCCATGACAATGAGCATGGTAATCCCACCCGGCTCGGGCACTTCCGCCGTTTCGCCGGTTGTTGGGAGGCTCTGGCCCCAATTGGCGGCCAGAATGGCCGCGTCGGCCGCATTGACGGCGCCGTCGCCGCTGAAATCTCCCTCGATCCAGTAGGCATTTCGCTCGCCCCAATGCTCGGCCAGAATCGCGGCGTCGTCCTCGTCGACCAGATTATCCCAGTTGGCGTCGCCGGGAATCAGCGGCAAGAAATCCTCGGTGTCGAAGACGTTGAAAACCGGATCGCCCGAGGTCATCACGAGAATCTGGTCGAGAAGCGGATTGTATGCAACGAAGGAATAAGCTCCCATGGCGAATGTGCCCGAGGTTCCATCAGGTCGAAAAACGGTCACGCCTTCGTTGCCTCCAGCGAAAAGGAATCCACGAGCGTCGAGAAACATGCCGGCGCCGCTCTGGTTGTCGTCGTTGCCGGGATTCAACGCCACGCCGTCGGACCAGGCCAGCGGCTCGCTTGTTTGATACGCCAGATCGACGGTGGCCCGATCGAAGCGTTTGATCAGGCCGCGTTCGCTGCCCCAGCCGGCGCAGGCGTACAGATTTCCCTTGTTGTCGGTGGTAATTGCAGCGCTGGCGCCGGGGATATCGTTGACCACGATCCGATGCGTGCCCGTCGTCTCGTCGAGAACCGCGACCCAGCTCATCGGATCGGTCATGTATTCGTCGCATCCGTAGTCCAGGAGATATTTCTGATCCGCGTTGGGAATGGTCGATTGCGAGGGGAGTGGAATGAGGTCGTAGTGGTAGTCGACGTCGGCGAAATAGTCGCTGACCGTCGCGCCCGCAATGGGCATTTCAAAAAGGCGTCCCACGTGGAATTCCTCCGGTGGATCCTGGAGAGGTCCTTTTCCGCCGTTTCCGTTGCCCAGGATGATGCGCAGGCCGTCGCGCGTGAAATTGATGGGGCCCGCGTCGGCCATGTTGACCGATCCATCGGGCACGTCCGCGACCTGGCCGATCGACGCGAATCCGTCAACATTCACGCCCGTCTGCCGCCAAACGTCGGTTCCGTCCCAGAGATACAACAAACCGTCGGAGTAAAATCGTGCCGCGTAATGATAGGCATACGACGATTTGGGCGGCACGTTGCACAATTGCACAACAGGGGCGGGCGCGTCATAAGTTTGTTGAGCCATCGCAAGCTGGCTGCCGCACGAACCGCACAAGAACACCACGACTCCAACCAGGTGGAAAAATCGGCTAAGCATGGCAACGGCCTCCTGGGGGTGATAAAAAAGCTCTGTGGAAAGTCGTCCGTGGACCCGTTGGTCAATGAATCCCATCGTCCGGCGGGCGATCACCCCGCGCGCGGGTACACAAGGCCCGAAGCGCTTCGGTGCTGATCGCTTCGTCCAGGAAATGCGCCGAACCATCGCAGAACGCGGCATGGACGCCGCCGGGATGATCACTCCACATTTCGTTGTCCTGAACTGTGTTGATTTGCGTGTGCTGGTCGAAGATATTTTCGCCGTCGGCCCACATGCCCTCGCACAAACCGTTCTGACCGCGGCCTCGTCCCGTATCCTCGGAAACCGCGATCGTGTGGGACGCTCCGTCCTCGATGTCGGTTAACCCGATCGCGCTTTCAAAGATCATAATCCCGTTGTTGGTGGCGATGGAACCTGGAATCTTGTGTCCGTAGTTTCCGCCGTAATCGATGCAGCCCCAGTAGTCGCCGTGGTCGGCAAGGCCGTTGCCGTTGCGGTCGCCCGTCGTGGGGCCGTCGCGCCCCTCCATGTATCGGCTGGTGCTGGGACACAAATAGACGGCGAGCACCTGGCGGTTTGCCGTTTCATTGACAAGGTCGTCGAAAGCCACTGACAAGTCGATCAGGTTGTACACGTGCTGCTGTTCGAGGAAGGGCAGGATCAGCGTCGACCAGGCGATGCGCTTCCCGTTGGGAAAACCCTCGCTTTCAAATCGTTCCATGCACCCGGGCGGAAACACATGGTAGCCGTCGTGATAGGCCACCAATCCGAGGGCCATTTGCCTCATGTTGTTCGCGCAAGCGGCCCGTCGTGCCGCTTCGCGGGCCGCCTGAACCGCCGGCAGCAATAGCGCGATCAATATGCCGAGAATCGCGATAACCACGAGCAATTCAACCAAGGTAAAACCTTGCCCGGGGCGTCGCAAGTTTGTGTGGTTCGACAACCGACGCATCGCTTTCATGAGTTTTGTCACATGGTTTATCGAGACGGCGGAAGCGGACCAGCAAAATCCGTCTTTGCCGGTCCGCTCCGCGTCTTATTCCTCGATCAAGCCGATCGCCTTGCTCTTCGTCCGACGAGCATGACGCCCAGCATGGCCAACAAGGCCAGCGTGCCCGGCTCGGGCACGGCGGTGATCGCCTCGATTGTGCTAAAGGAGTCCATTCCCCAAGTGGTGTCGATCGTGTAGAGCACGCCGTTGGTCCAGACCATCTTGCCGCCGCCGTCGGCGACGTCGGCGATTTTGGTTTGCGTGTCGAGATCGTAAAGATTCAACTTCGTGCCGCCATCGTAATTGGTGGCAAACAGGTTGCCGTCGTCGTCGAACGCCAGATAGCCCGGGCTCGCCAGTTCCAGGGCCGTGGCGGCATCGGCCATGGTGAGGTCGCCGGCGGCGACGTCGGCGGCGTCAAATCGGACCACTCGGCCGGTGTCGGCCGCGTAATACAGATTGTCGTCGGCGTCGAAAGCCAGTCCGCCCGACCAACCCCCGACGTTGGCCACCGTTCGCGTGGAGCCGTTGGACCAGTCGTATTCGTAGATGAAACTGCCGTCGGCTCCCGGATTGGCCACGATGAACAATTGGCCCACACTGTTGACGGCGGCGTCATAGATACCGTCCATGTTGAGTTGCGCCACGAACGCACCCGATGTGTCGAGATAGCCCGCCGTGTAGGGATAAGGGAAGTCGTAGCTAGTGCCGTAGGAAGTATAAACCACTCCGGTGTCGGGCTTGACGGTCACGAACGAATTGCCAGCGATGCTCGACACGTCGCCGACCTTTGTGCTAGTGAGGTCGGACAGGTCGAGAGAATTGATTTCGGTGGATTGCCCGAAATACAACTCGCCGTCATGGCAATCGAGGCCGCCGATCACCGTGAAGGTGCCGGCCGAGGAATACAACTGAGTTGCCTGATATCCCGAATGGACGGTGAGGCCGTCGGCGGGCGTCGCGGCAACAACGAGCCCCAGGCAGAGAGCGGTGAATAAGTACTTTGCAAACATGGAAGCATTCTCCAGAAGATAACCATTACACGATGAAATCACGATCCTTTGTCCGGTTTTCCTCATCCTTGCGCCTGCCGTCGACTCCGCCGGCCCCGCGTTGCGGCGGCCGCAAGGGCTCCGCCGAGGAACAAGGCCATCACGGTCGGTTCCGGAACCTGGTGCATCACGCCGATCGCGTCCAGATCGAATCCGCCGCTGCCAACGGTGTTGTACGGGTCGTAGATGACGTCGCCCGACGTATCGAGATAGGTTCCGTCGCCGACGATGTCGACGATCTTCACGTAGCCGACGTTCTCGATATCCAGCAGCTCTGAAACGCCGTCAAGCTCCGCCAGATCGAACGGCGTGCCATAGCTTTGCCGATATTTGCTCGCCAGGCCCGTGATGTTGGTCGGATCGACGGCGCCGAACGCGCTCACGGGGCTTGCGGTCAACGAGTCGTTGGCGAACCGGAAGAAATCGGTCCCGTTGGACGAAACCTCGACGTAACCCAATTCGAGAAACGTGTCGGCGATGCCGTTTTCAAAAACGGCGAAGTCGTAACCCTCGCCGTCGGTGATCGGGGCGTCGAACGTCAGCGTGATGGCGCCCCCGTTGCCCAGGCAAACGATGTCGTAACTGCCTCCGACCGCCTTGCCCAGGGCTTTTCCGGGCGTTTGCCATTCCGCGTCGCAATCGGTTCCCACGACGTAATTTTGGTATCCAGTGGCCCAGGCGACGAACGACGGGTCGTCCTTGTGGATGGCCGTCGAGCCGGCTGTTCCGGCCGCCGAGGCATAAGGTCCGGCACGGCCTTCGCCCGTTGTGCTTGCCGCTAGTACCGCGAGTCCCAAGATCAATAACCGCTTCATCCGAAACACTCCTTTCCGCGACATGCCGCCAGAACGGGAGAGGACCGCTGTCGTTTCTCCAAAGAAGCCTGTCGGTAGTGTCGCTCAGCGGCGACGTCAGGACGGTTTTGCGGATGCATTCAGACGATCGAGACCACGGACTCGCCTCCGACACGCGTGGTCCGCGACCACCCGTGACGCGCGGAGAGCCATAATTGGCCATATCGGAAAGAAAAACGCGGGCAAACCGACCTAGTCACCTTGCGGCACGTTCGTCCCTGGCGAACGGACCACACAAGTCCCGCGTTGGTAGGTCTTCTGACTTCCGAGCCGCCTGCGTTCCGGCCTTCTCGTCGCTTGCGCGACAATGGCGAGAGAGTCAAACGCGGCGCGTGCACTCGGTTACAGCGGCGGGGACCGTCCCGGAATCGCACCGGAGTTCCCTGTTTGTCGGCCGCCGAAAGCCTCGGCCGGCCGACCACCAACGCACAATACGCAAACGGCAATATGCCACGACGCCCCAGACCTGTCAATAGGCCCCCTCTTCAGAGTTCGACAACGATTTTTATGACAGTACATGCTAAGATGTGAATGGAGGGCCACGCTCCGTCGTGGCCTCAGCACGGGCACGGCATTTCTCTTTTCCCGGGTCGACGATGATCCACGACGAAATTCTCGCCTGGCTGTGCGAGACGGATCCCGCGCGGCTCGTCGAGCTTTGGCGGAACGCCGACGAAACGCGCCGACGGCACGTCGGCGACGAGGTCCACTTGCGCGGGCTGGTCGAAATCTCGAACCACTGCACCCGATTTTGCGGCTACTGCGGGCTGCGAGCGGGCAATCGGCGGATCGAACGCTATCGGATGAGCAAGGACGAGATTTTCGCCGCCGCGTGCCGAGCGGTCGACTTGGGCTATGGGACGATCGTGCTCCAAAGTGGGGAAGACCCGGATATTACCGTCGCATGGATGGATCGCTTGATTCGCCGCGTCAAGGCCGAAACCCCGCTGGCCGTGACGCTCAGCCTGGGCGAGCGAACGCCCGACGAATTGGCCGCGTGGCGGGCGGCGGGAGCCGATCGCTACCTGCTGAAGTTCGAAACGTCGAATCCCCGGTTGTACGCCCAGATTCATCCGCCACGCGCCGGCCAATCGCACGATCGGATGTCGCTGTTGACCGTGCTCCGCGATTTGGGCTACGAAGTCGGCAGCGGCGCGATGGTGGGCATTCCCGGCCAGACCCACGACGATCTGGCCCGCGATATTGGCCTGTTCCGATTGCTCGATCTGGACATGGTTGGCGTGGGGCCGTATGTGCCGCATCCCGATACGCCGCTGGGTCGAAATGTCGCCACGACCGAAACGCCCGACGCGGACATTCACATTCCCGACGCCGGCGACCAAGTCCCCCATTCGGAACTCATGACCTGCAAGGTCGTGGCGCTGACGCGGCTGGTTTGTCCCTGGGCAAACATTCCGGCGACGACGGCCTTGGCCACAACCGCCGGCGAGTCGGGTCGTTTGCGGGCCCTCGCGCGCGGGGCCAATGTCGTCATGCCCAATCTCACGCCGCCCGCCTACCGCCGGCTTTATGCTATTTATCCCGGCAAGGACTGTCCCGATGAAACGGCCGAGGCGTGCGCCGATGGGCTCGCGCGCCAGATCGCGTCGATCGGCCGCCGCCTGGGCCTCGGGCGAGGCGATTCGCGCAATTACAACCGCCGTCTCCACGCATGCGACCCGAGCGCAATACGACCCTGTTCGCCGGACGATACTCGTGCAACAATGGACTAGGGATTGGGGATTGGCAGCGTTAAGCCCAACACCAATCCCTAATCCCCAATCCCTAATCCCTTCCCCGTCAGGCACAGCCTGACCTACGAGTATTGATTATGTCCACGTCTCTCGGCAAATTGAGCGCCGGCGGCCGCGATTTTATCGACGAAGCGCACTTGCACGCGCTGTTGGGGCGCCGGGCCGAACCGGCCGAGATCCGGGCTATTCTCGCCAAGAGCCTTGCCAAGGAACCCCTTTCGATCGACGAAACGGCCGCTCTGCTTCGGGCCGACGCGCCGGAGGAAATCGAAACGCTGCTCGACGCGGCCCAGACGCTCAAGCGCGACGTCTACGGCAATCGGATCGTTTTGTTCGCGCCGCTTTACGTCGGCAACGAGTGCATGAACGATTGCGTTTACTGTGCGTTTCGCCGCTCGAACCGGCTCGCCGCGCGGCGAACGCTCGACGCGGCCGATCTTCGCCGCCAGGTCGAAGCCCTGGTCGCCAAGGGCCACAAACGGTGCATCCTCGTCTTCGGCGAACACCCACGATACGACGCGGCCTTCATCGCCGACTGCGTGACCCAGGTTTACTCGGCGCGAGTGGGCCACGGCACGATTCGCCGGGTGAATCTCAACGCGGCCCCCTTGGACCACGACGGCTACGCCACGGTCAAGGCGGCCGGCATCGGCACCTATCAGATTTTCCAGGAAACCTATCACCACGCGACCTACGCCCGGGTCCACCCGGCCGGCACGCGCAAAAGCGACTATCTCTGGCGGCTCGACGGCGTGGGCCGGGCCATGGAGGCCGGCTGCGACGACGTAGGCATCGGGGCGTTGTTCGGGCTGTACGACTGGCGTTTCGAGGTGCTAGGGCTCGTGGCCCACGCGATTCATCTGCGCGAGCGCCATGGCGTTGGTCCCCACACGATCAGCTTTCCGCGGCTGCGGCCGGCGCTGGGCGCGGAGGTCGACCGGCCGCATCTGGTCGACGACGACCAGTTCAAGCGGCTTGTGGCCGTATTGCGGTTGGCCGTCCCCTACACGGGCCTGATTTTGACCGCGCGCGAGCCGGCCGCGCTGCGCCGCGAGGTCGTGCGGCTGGGCGTTTCGCAAATCGACGCCGGCAGCCGGATCGAGTTGGGCGGTTACACCGAACTCGAGGGCGAGCAGCAACCCGATCGCGAGCAATTCCACCTGGGCGATCTGCGAGGCCTCGACGAGGTGATGCGCGAACTGATCGCCGACGGCCACGTGCCCAGCTTCTGCACGGCGTGCTATCGGCTGGGGCGCACGGGCGAGCACTTCATGGAATATGCCGTGCCGGGATTCATTCAGAAGCTGTGCACGCCGAACGCTTTGACGACGCTGGCCGAGTATCTGGTCGACTACGCCTCGCCGCCGACGCGCGAAGCCGGATGGCAATTGATCGACCGAGAACTGGCCCAACTGCCCGACGGTTCCCGCAAACGCGAATTGGTCGACCGGCTGCGCCGCATCCGGGAAACTGATGAGCGGGATTTGTTTTTTTAGAGACCACGAAAGACGTAGTAGGTGAAACCACGAAAGACGTAGAGGGGAGACCACGAAAGACACGAAATACACGAAAATATAGAGGTTTTTTGGTGGTTGCCGAGACTGGTTGCGTTTGAGAAAATCTAGATCTAGATTGGCCAGGCAAAGTAGAAATATTTTCCACCCACCTTTTCGTGTTTTTCGCGTCTTTCGTGGTAAAAAAAGGGCGGCAACAAGAATGACCAACATCATCTACAAGGATGAGAGTTATTCGATCATGGGCGCGTGCTTCGAGGTTTACAAGGAGAAAGGGTCAGGGTTTTTAGAAGCCGTGTATCAGGAATGTCTTGCCATCGAGTTTCGTTTGCGAGGCATCGCGTTTCAGGAGCAAGTTTCCCTTCAATTGGCCTATAAAGGCCAAATGCTGGTCCAAACCTACATGCCCGACTTCCTTTGCATGGACAAGATCGTGCTCGAGATCAAGGCGATCCACGAGCTGGTCGACACACATCGGGCACAGATGCACAATTACCTGAAGGCGACCGCCTACAAGCTGGGGCTGCTTGTCAATTTCGGCCACTATCCCCAGCTCGAATATGAACGCATTGTGCGATGAGGGGGAGACCACGAAAGACGGGAGGGGAGACCACGAAAGACGCAAAATACACGAAAAAACGGAAGGTTTGTCGATCGTTTTTTTGAGAACGCCAGTGCATGGCATCAATTTCCTCCTGCCGCTTTCGTGTTTTTTGTGTCTTTCGTGGTAAAAAACCTTCAAAAAGTCTTTCGCAGTGATCAATGCATTGGGGGCAGTCTAAGAATTACCTAGTTCGGGGGGTATTCTTCCCGGCGATCCTGCCGCTCATTCATTGTTGGTTCTTCGCGAGGCGCGCATTTTCCGTCGTCGCAAGGTCTTTGTCCCGGTTGCCGTGGCGATACCCGGTTGGTCGGGCCATGGGGAGAGTCTTTGGCCCCTCGGGCATGGCGCGGCTTGGGGCCGAATCGGGGGTCTGCCGCGCGCAAAACTCTTGACAGGGACCTAGTCAAACTGCAACAATAATGAGTGTGTCTGATAACCCGGCGGGGCTATGTCCCCGCGGTGGACTTATTTCTTATTTTGATCTTGCTTGTCAGAGAGGAGAACGTCGTGATGAAGACTCGTCGGAGACCGGGGTTCACGTTGGTCGAGCTTCTGGTGGTGATTGCGATCATCGGAATCCTTATTGCCCTGTTGTTGCCGGCGGTCAATGCGGCCCGCGAGGCGGCCCGCCGACAAACGTGCATCAACAACTTGAAGCAAATCGGCCTGGCGGCCCACAGCTTCGAAAACGCCAACGGACGTTTTCCGCCCGGAATGCTGAACAATCTCGTTCCGAAGGAATTATCCGCCAACTCGATGGTAGCCACGAACCAGAACGTCGGCACGCTCGCCTTCTTGCTCGGCTACATGGATATGAGGGCCGAGGGCGACCGGATCCAGAAGGCAAAACCTTCCAGCGGGACGTTCGTTTCGCTGCTGGATGTGGACCAGGTGGGCAGCACCTACTGGGCCCGACCCGACATGTGGACCACGGGCAAGTTGGCCTACTATAAGATTTCGGCGTTCCAGTGCCCCTCGGTTCCCCAGCGGCGCAAAAAGACGGTGTGGATGATGTCATGCCTCTTCGGCACCGGCACGTCCGCTACGTTCGCGGTTCTCGGCCGAACGTACGACCTGGGATGGACGAGCTACATGCCGTGCGGCGGCCTAGTCGGCATGATCGGCAGCCCGGGCACGGGAATCAACCAGCGCAAGGGCATGTTCTACAACCGGTCGAAGACCACCCAGCGCGACGTCCGCGACGGCCTGGCGACAACCTTCATGTTCGGCGAGTGCAATGCTTACGGCCAGACGCAAACCGACGTCTATAGCAGCGGCACTCCCACGCAGCAAGTGCAAGTGAATTTAACCAATTTCCATTTGACCACCACCGTGCCGACGGTGACGGTTGGAACGCCGTCGGGAAGCCCGCCGAAGATTCAGGGCAATCCGTTCTCCTGGATCGGCTCCGGCTACATGTGGACAGCCCTAACGCCGTCGTCGTCCGGCGAGTGGTTTCCCCGGTTCAACAGCGATCACGCGGGCGTTGTGAACATGTGCTTCGGCGACGCCTCGGTTCATTCGATCGAGAAGGAAATCGAGCCGCTACTGTTCTGGGCCCAGGGCAGCATCGCCAACGGCGAGGTGGTCCGCCAGATGGAAGAGGAATAAGATATTCCTGAGTAGTGCATTGCCCGTGCATTGGGCGGGGCCATGGCGCTGCGATGGCCCAGCGTGCCTGGTGCAAGGATGAAGACGCGATTCATCATTTCAAGCAAACGAGGACCAAACCCATGAAGACACGATGGCTTGCGGTTTTGGGTGTTTTGTTGATCGGGCTGACGATCGGTTTGACGGCCGGGTGCGGGGGCGATTCGGGCCAAACGATAACCAAACCGCCGGCCGACGCGCCGCCGCCGGGCGAGGTGGATCTTTCACCCGACGCCCAACCGGCCGAGGGCCAAACGCCCTAGCCACGATCGGTTGTCTCTGAATTCCAAAACGCCCCGGTTTCGACCGGGGCGTTTTTGTTTGCACATGGCCCGACAAATGGAGAATCGGATTCGAGGAACGCTAATCCACGCTGATCAACGCTTATCAGCCTGTGGACCGGGTCGCGATCGGGCGTCGAGTACGCGTTTCAGGAAGCTATCGCCGAAGGCCAAGCAGCCGCCGCATAGCAGCAAAATGTGAATAGCCGCCGCATAGCAGCAAAATGTGAATAGCCGCCGCGTTAGCGGCAAGATGTGAATAGCCGGGGGTGAAGCGCAGCGCAACCCCCGGAAAACGTGATTGCACGCACGATGCCGCGTAGCGGCATTACCATTGTCCGCGACCAAAATTACGCCGCTATGCGGCTTTTTCTTCGGGCTTGTGACCTCATGCCCGGGGGTTTCACCCCCGGCTATTCACATTTTGCCGCTACGCGGCTTTTTCTTTGGATTCGGAACCCCGTGCTGGGGGTTTTATCTCCGACCCTTATGCCATTTTGTCCACAATAGATTGTTATTGCCGGGTCGCGACCCGGCCTACTGCGCTAATAAAAATATCCGCGAAGATTAGTGAAGATTAGCGTTCTCCCCTTCCTTGGCGCGCCGCGTCAGCGCGTGGGCGGTTGGGGACGGCGCATCAGGCACGACCAGCCGGGATAGCCCTCGGGGCGCTGGGGGCTCGGCAGGCGGCACGGGCGGAGTTCGACCACCTCGAACAGCCGGCCCAACTCAAGATGGATTTCCCGGCGCGTGACGCCCGGCGGGAAAAGAGGATCGGCCGCCGCGATCTGCGTGTTTGCGCCGCGGGTCTGGTCGCCCGGCTCGTCCTCGGCGTTGGCGGCCAGCATGAAATAGAACGAGCCGGGCGAACTGAGCCGCCAGAGGGCGTCCAAGAGCCGGCCCAGGTTTTTTTGCCGGACGAACTCGTAGAATCCGGCGTCGAGGATCAAATCGAACTTGCCGGCGTCCTCGGCGAACTTGAAAACGTCGTCGAGGACGAAATGGACCGCCGCGTTTTTCATTTCGGTCCTTGCCCGGGCACGCTCCATGGCGATGGGCGAAATTTCGACGGCCGTGACGTCGAAGCCGGCCTTGGCCAAATAGATGGCGTCGGCGCCGCTCCCGCATCCCAGATCGATGGCCGTCGGCCCGCGGAGCATCTTCCGATGGTCGCGAAGGACCCGGATGAGTTCGTCGGCCGGTTCGCCCGTCTCCCAAGGGGGAAGCCCCTCGCGATAGGCGCGGTCCCAGTCGTCGGTCGTGCGGAGTTCAGGCGGTAGGATCGGGTCCATGACAATTGCCCAACGTCTGGCCGACGGAGGCATACTCGGAAAACAGGAAAGAAAACGGTGTCGTTTCTTTTTATTGTCGGTTTTTTCCGGTCGACGGCAACCACCCCGGCGTAATCACCAGCGTCCCAGTAACCTTGCCCCGGCGGGTCGGGAACGATACGATGGGAGAAAGAAATTGCGAAACGCACTGGTTTTTTCTTGAACACTAATTCACGCTGATCGACGCTGATGAAAACGATTAGTGGAAATTAGCGAAGATTAGTGTTCCCTGGTTGTTTCCCTTCAATTTTATCCGCCGACCGCGAGCCGCTTCGACCATGAGACTTCTCGCCGCCACCGACGTTCACTCGGACATGGACCGGTTTTCACGGATTCTGGACGCCGCCGGGCCTGTCGACGTGGTCCTGCTGGGCGGCGACCTAACGAATTTCGGATCGGCCCGGGACGCCGAAGCGATTGTCCGAATGGCCGGGGCCGAGGGGGCTCGCGTTTTGGCCGTGGCGGGCAATTGCGACTCGGCTTCGATCGACGCCCATCTGGCCGAGTTGGGCGTTTCGCTTTTCCGGCGCGGCATCGCGGTCGACGGCGTGGGATTCGTCGGCATGTCGGCCATGCCGCCTTGGCAGCGAACCATGTATCATTTTTCCGAGGAGGAATTGGCCGACACGCTCGAAACGGGCCGGCGCCAACTGGCCAGCGTCGAGCCGCTCGTCGTGCTGTCCCACTGCCCGCCCCACGACACGCGCCTCGACCGGACCACGTTCGGCCGGCACGTCGGCAGCACGGCTCTGCGGGCGTTCGTCGATCGCGTCGAGCCGGAGCTGGTCGTCTGCGGCCACATCCACGAAGCGCGGGGCGTCGACCGGCTGGGCCGGACGACGCTGGTCAACTGCGGGCCGGCCAATCGGGGCTGCTACGCGGTAATCGAACTGACGGCCGGCGGCAACCCGGTGGTTGAGCTGCGCGCCTAGC
>JAFGAY010000156.1 GCA_016933425.1 Pirellulales bacterium | reverse complement strand
GCCGTGGACGCGCTGGTCGATCTCGGCCAACAGGGCCTTTGCGCCGCGGTCTTCCGGCTTCCGGCGGAGGACCTCCTCGGCCAATTGCCGCGCGCGATCGAGATTGCCGATGGCCACGGCTTCACGGGCCAAGTCGGCCAGGTTTTCGGCGCCCACGTCGCTGACGTCCTTGACCAGCCGCAGACTGGCCTCGCCAACCAATGGCAGGCTCATCCCGCCGTCGGGCCGTGCAAGCTCGATCAGCTTGCCGAGGAATTCGTATTGCTTGTCCGACTTGCCCGGCGCGACTTCCCAGGAGAGTTGCTTCGCGCCGTCCGGCGTGTTTGCCGTCATGGTGATCGACAGCGGGCCGTCCCCTTTCAACTCGCCGATCAGCACGCTCTCGCGATCGGCTCGCAGGGGCGGCATGCGAACGGGCAGGACTTCGGGCAAACGATCCTTGGGCAACTCGACCGCGACGGGCCAGTAGACCACTCCGTCGGCCGCCTTGGCCAACCGCCGGCCGGCTTCGGCGGGCGAAAGGGTCATGCCTTGCTGGCCGCCCTCGAGCACGGCGACCTGATCTTGCGACACCACGTCGCCGCCGGTCCGACCCGCCAGGGCGCCCAGCATTTGGCCGTCCAAACGCGGCCCAACCGCGTAGCTGCTGACCGGCACGCGGGAGTCGACCAGCGTGGTCACGAGGTTGTCGAATTCGTCGGTTCCCAAAACATTAGCGGCGCTCATGCCGTCGCCCACATAGACGCACGCGCGCGGCTTGGTCGCGCCGCTGAAGCTGGCCGCGGCCGTGGTCAGGGCGGCTTCCATGTTGGTTGCGCCCAAGGGAACGCGCGACTTGAGCTTGCCGACGGCGTCGGCAATTTCCCGGCTGCCCGGCGCGGCGAATTCGCCATTCATCGCGATCGCGTTCAGATCGACCGCGAAAATTTTAACTCGATCCTTCGGTCCAAGACCGGCCAGAAGACTGTCGAGGGCGGTCAGGGCGTTCTCGCGGAAAATGCCCGTCTGGCTGCTCGACGTATCGAACAGAATCACGACGTCGGTCCCATCCGGCACAGCCGCTTCGACGGTCGGCTTTAGGCTCAGCGCGAAATAGGTCGCGCCGTCGGGATGAGAGAACACGTTCAGTCGAGCCGCCTCGGAACCCGACTCGGCGCCCAGGGCCATCGTGCACGTTGCACAAGCGGCCAAAACGGCCAACGGCAAGAAAGCCATGCGGAAGGAAAACTGTCTCGACATACTTAGAATCTCCGGCAGGCGAGAATAGGAGCGTAGGGCGAACCGTGTTCCGCGCGATCCGCCAGAAGTACTCTTGGAAATCATTATCCACAAACGTTGGCCTAGCCACGCGGAACGAACCACGCCAAGCCGGGAGACCCGGCGCTCGGGCGAGCCGCCCCCGCGGGAACGTCGCTAAGCAAGGCTACTACAGCCATTTGCGCCTATTCTATCCCGGCTACCCTGGTTTTGCCAATGAAAAACCGGGATTTCGGGCCGCGATCAACCCCGCGGCCCGGCCGCTCGGCTGGAGGCCGAGCAACATATTTCCCGCTCAGAAAAGACCGCCGTGAGAAGCCGGCCAATAGCAAGCCGCCAAGCCTGGCGGGAAACGCTAACCCAATGAGTGAACAAGGTTTTGGGATCGTTGGGCTCGACGATGGGGCCCCTCTCAAGGAGTGCCCTCTTGCCGGCATCCGGCATGGGCAGTTTATACCCTCGACAACCCCAATCCGGGGCGCATTTCAGGGACGGTATTCCCTAGTGCTGAACCACCTATTTTAGTGGCTCCAGCCCTGCCAAGCACCACCGCATGGCCCAGCCGACATGCCCGAGCGCGTCGGCTGGGACCGGATGTGCGGCGATCGGTTCGCTCCAGGATTCTTCGGTCGCCGTTGGGGCTGAAGGTTCAACTTCCATCTCGTCCGCCAAACGCGAATCCACCGCGATGTTGTTCCGGCAATGATCCGCTACCCAGCGATGAACGGCCAGAATGGCCGTTACGACCGAGAGCCGGCCGGCCGCGCCGGGCAACATGACGGGAGACTCCGCGTCGAACCAGCAGCCCAACCGCGAGGCCTGCTCGTTCAGCGCGCCGGCCAGCGCGTTTCGCCATGCGGGATAGGCATCCTCGCTCGCTTGGTTATTCCGCTCGTCCTCATGCGATTGCCCGTTTTCCGACGCTGCGTCGTCCATCGTGTCCAGCAGTGCGTTCTCCCACCATGGGTCATCCGCCTCATAGGCATCGCCGTAGCTCGAATCGTCGACCAGCGACCATTCTTCGAGTTCGGCGGTTTCTTCGATCGTGCCGGGCAGGGGATCGTCGTAGTAGGCGACCATGTGTTGGGCCATGCCGGGCGGGCATTGTTGTTCGTCGCTTGGCGTTGTTCCGTCGGCGCGGTTTGTTTCCCAGGCCACCGCCTCCGGCGTCTCGCCGTAGTTGTATTCGTAGTCGCACACGGCGTAAGGCTCCGTGTACGCGCCGCTCTCCTCGCTTCTCGCGTCCCTCGGAGCAACCACGCTCAAGCTAAAAACCACGCAGCAACTCAACCACGCTCGACGAGCACATCTCATCACCGTGTGTCCTCCTTGGTAGACCCCGAGTGAGCCGACGCGAACTCCCTTTCACCAAGGCGCTTCCGTGACGTTGCCGATCGGTAAACGTATCGGAAAGGGAAAGCGGGGGTCATTAGGCAAGAAAACCTTTCTCGGCCAAATGGCGAGCTTTTCAGTTTCGCCTAGAAAACGCGAATGAGACAGTCCGGCGAACCTTTCCGGTTTGAATGCGAGACGGCCAGGCCAAACGCATCGAATGCAGCGATTTTCACTTCTTCGATCGATAACCGGGGGAATCTGAATCGAGTTTTTCGATTGCCACGCCCACGCCCGCATAATCGGTTGCCATCCAAGAAAATCACGCCAACCGAATCAACCATGTAACCTATCGAGCCACCACGAAGAACACGAAGGATAAGAAAAACATGTAGGTCAGGCT
>JAFGAY010000155.1 GCA_016933425.1 Pirellulales bacterium | reverse complement strand
CAGGCCGATGCGCCGGCCGTTCTCGCCGAAGGCATCCACCAAGTCGAGCGCGTCGTCGACGGCGACACTCTGGTGCTGGTCGGGCAGGCTCGGGTTCGCCTTATCGGCGCCGACACGCCTGAGACGGTCATGCCCAACCATGCGGTCGAGCCGTGGGGCCCCGAGGCAACCGAGTTCACCAAACGGTTCGTCTCCAACGGTCAGGTCCGGCTCGAATTCGACGGCGACCGCCAAGACCAATACGGCCGCTTCCTGGCCTACGTTTGGGTCGACCACCGAATGCTCAACGAGGAGTTGATCCGCGAGGGCCTTGCCCGCGCCAGAACCAAATTCAATTACTCCCATGCCATGAAAAACCGTTTCCGGCGCGCCGAAAACGAGGCTCGCGCCGCGGGTCGGGCCATCTGGTCCGGGGCAACCCGGGAAACAAGATGATTTTTCAGGCGAGGAAGTCGACCCTGTCGGCTCAAGAATCTCACGAAAAACGCTCTGAGCCAAACGGTTAATAGGATTGAGCCATTCGCTCATTGCGGTTCGAGTTATTCACGACATACTAGAGTCGTGGATGCTTGGAGGGCTTTGCCCGGTGGATTTTCCCAGGCGTTCCACGATGGTCGGCCGCGTTTTCTCAGTCCGAGCGCGGCTGTTGGCCGCAATCCCATAGACTCTTTCTTTACCGACGCACGCATGAGTTCCGGGGTGCGGGCGAGATCTCGACCAGAATGGTAGTCCGGGCAAGGGCGCTACGTGGCGGTAGTTTTGTCGACGCCCAGACTGCCATTCTGATCGGGATCTCGCTTGTTTTTGTTGGCCGGACGGAACCAACGCGCGTTGCGCCGCGACGTCCCCCCGGCGCGCGGCGCCGCGGACCGCGTCATCGAACCCAATGAAAGGATAAACCCATGCCCGAGGCGGATGAAACCAAAAAGGAAAAACAGTACTTCACGGACGTGCCGGCGGCCACGCCGGGCTTCTTTCTCAAGGGGGCCGGCCATCTCGACTGGGGTATGAAGAATCGGCTGGCGCGAATTTTCAATCCCGACTCGGGCCGGACCGTGATGCTGGCGATCGACCACGGCTACTTCCAGGGACCGACGACCGGGCTGGAGCGAATCGACTTGAACATCGTCCCGCTCATGCCGATGGCCGACGCCCTCATGTTGACCCGGGGAATTCTGCGAACCACGGTGCCGCCGAGCATCACCCGGCCAATCGTCATGCGGTCCAGCGGCGGCCCCAGCATTCTCAAGGAGTTGTCCGACGAGCAACTGGCGGTCGACATCGAGGACGCCGTGCGGATGAACGTGGCGGCCGTCACGCTCCAGGTATTTATCGGCGGCGAGCATGAAACTCGCAGCGTCCACAACATGACGCGGCTTGTCGACATGGGACTGCGCTACGGCATTCCGACGCTGGCCGTGACGGCGGTGGGCAAGGACATGGTCCGCGACGCCAAGTATTTCCGGCTGGCCTGCCGCATTTGCGCCGAGCTGGGCGCGCAGTTCGTCAAAACGTACTACGTGCCCGAGGATTTCGAGACGATCGTGGCGTCGTGCCCCGTGCCGATCGTGATGGCCGGCGGCAAAAAACTGCCCGAACTCGACGCCCTGACCATGGCCTATCGCGCCGTCCAGGAAGGCGCGGCCGGCGTCGACATGGGCCGCAACATCTTTCAGAGCGACGCGCCGGAGGCCATGATGCGAGCCGTCCGCAAGGTCGTTCACGAGAACGCGAAACCCCAGGACGCGCTCGATCTCTACCAGACGCTGAAAAACCGAATGTAACGCGAGGCGACCATGGCACGGGGTACTTTATTCGATCGGCTGCGCGGCATGTGCCCAACGATCAGCGTGGGCGTGTTGACCGCCGACTGGATGCGGTTGGAAAGCCAGCTCGGGCTCATCGCCGACGCGGGCGTCGAGGTGCTCCATTTCGACGTTATGGACGGGCGATTCTGCCCGATGATGACGCTGGGTCCCCCGATCGTCAAAGCGGTCAAGACCGACCTGATCAAGGACGTCCATCTGATGGTCGAGGATCCGATGGCGCGCCTGGCCGAATTCGTGGCGGTGGGCGCGGACATTCTGACCTTCAACCTGGAATCATGTCTCCATCTTCACCGAGCGCTCGAAATGCTCGGTCAGATGGAAAACGCCAACGATCCGGCGCGCGGCGTCGTGCGCGGCGTGTCGCTCAATCCGGCCACGCCGGTCGAAATGATCGAGCCGGTGATCGACGAAATCGACCTCGTCGTCCTCCTGGCCGTTAATCCCGGCTGGAAAGGGCAAACGTTGGTCGATGTCGTGCGACTTAAGATCGAACGGCTCAATCGCATGGCGGCTGGCGCCGGACGCGACATAATGACGTGTTTCGACGGCGGCGTACGCAAAGACAATCTGGCCCGGATCGCCGCGACCGGCCCCGACCTGATCGTCACCGGCAGCGCCGTCTTCGACGGTAAAGCTCCTCGGGAAAACGCCCGTGAGATGCTGGATATCCTCAAAACTTCCCGCGCGGCGACGTAATACGTCGATCGAACGGAAAAACCCTTGTTAGCCGTCGAGCAGGCACCGACGTCATCCACCACATTCTACCCCCGGCGCCGCGCGGGCGCGGCGGCTAACTTATTTATTACCAATCCAGGCGCGGGCAACAGAAGGATTGTTGAGAACCATGACCTCGAACCATGATCGCTCTCGTTTGACTCTGGTGCTTCGCGGCTTGCTGGCCGAGCCGACCGACGACGCGGACCGACCCTTTTGCCCGGGCATCCTCACCCGCGTCGACTCGCCGGCGGGTGGAGCGAACGATCGGATGCTGTCGGTCGACGCGCTCGGGCCAGAACTTTCCGAGGAGAACGTCAAGAGCCGCCTGCTCACGGCGATCGAGGCGCATGTCGCGAGTCACGGTTGCCGGCCGGACATCGTCCGCGTTGAGGACGGCCGCGCATTTCGCATGGAACGTTCGCGGCCCAACTCGACGAGGCCGCTGGCAGGTCGGGTCGCGTTGGTCACCGGCGCCGCCGGGGCGATTGGCTATGGGATTTGCCTTGAACTGCTGGCGGCCGGCTGCCACGTGGCGGCGACCGATCTGGCGGGCGAGCGACTCGACCGGTTCGCGGCCGATCTGCGAAAAAACGCGCCGGACCGCGTGCTCGGCGTCGCGCTCGACGTGACCCAAGCCGACTCAGTCGCCCAAGCGTTCGACGACGTCGCGGCGGTGTGGGGCGGCGTCGATCTCGTGGTCCACAACGCCGGCATCGCCCTGGTCGCCCACCTGAAGGAACTCGACCTGGAAAGCTTCCGCCGGCTCGAGCGGGTCAATGTCGAGGGGACGCTGCTGGTCCTGCAAGAGGCCCAACGGGTCTTCCTCGCCCAGGGCATCGGCGGCGATATCGTCATCATGTCGACGAAAAACGTCCCCTGCCCGGGCGCGGGTTTTGGCGCCTACAGCGCCACCAAGGCGGCCTGCCACCAGCTTGGGCGCATCGCCAGCCTCGAAATGGCCGCCGACGGAATCCGCGTCAACATGGTCGCGCCCGACGCCGTGTTCGCCGAGGGCGCCTATAAGTCGGGTCTCTGGGAAGAAGTCGGCCCGGGCCGCATGAAGGCCCGCGGCCTCGACGAAGCGGGCCTGCACGAATACTATCGCAACCGCAACTTGCTCAAGGCCCGAGTGACCGGCCGCCACGTGGCCCGAGCCGTGTTGTTTTTCGCCACGCGACAAACGCCGACCACGGGCGCGACGATCCCCGTCGATGGCGGCCTGCCCGACGCCACGCCGCGGTGAGCGTGTTTCAGAAAGATCCCTTTTCTTGGCCAGTGAGAACTGGCATGAGAGGAAAGAGGCGTTCCATCGTATCGCTGTAGTGGTCAAGCTGTTGTGCCACTGACGTCTCGCCGGCACCGTAGGCCGGGTCACGACCCGGCAATAATCCCCTCGACGCCGTGTCCCGACCCGGCCGACAGGTTCGTTTGTCGGATCAGGCATGGTTCGCCCCTGTCTCTAATCCCCAATCCCTACCCTCTAATCCCTTCCGTCAGGCACAGCCTGACCTACGCGATTACGTGGCGGCCGCTTCCTTACGGGCGCGGTTCGGCCATGGTCATATGGCCACGTCCTCGAAAAGCGCCTCAACGAACGGCTCCGGCTCGAACAGGGCGAGGTCTTCGGCTTTTTCGCCGACGCCGATGTACTTGACGGGCAGGCCGACCTGGCGGCGGATGGCCACGACGACGCCGCCCTTGGCCGTGCCGTCGAGCTTGGCCAGGACGATGCCCGTCGAGTGGACCGCGTCGGTGAAATGCTTGGCCTGCGAAATGCCGTTCTGACCGGTCGTGGCGTCGAGAACGAGGATTACCTCGTGGGGCGCTTCGGGAATCTGCTTGCCCAGCACGCGGTGGATTTTGGTCAACTGCTGCATCAGATTCTGCTGGGTCTGGAGCCGCCCGGCCGTGTCGACGATGCAGACGTCGGCGCCCGTTTCGATGGCCTGGGCGACCGCCTTATGGGCGACGCTGGCCGGGTCGCTGCCGGCGGGCCCGGTAACGATTTCCGCTCCCAGCCGGCCGGCCCAAATGGTCAACTGTTCGACGGCCGCTGCGCGGAACGTGTCGGCCGCGCCGAGCACGACCTTCTTGCCGTCGTCGAGAAACATCCGCGTCAGTTTGGCGATCGTGGTGGTTTTTCCACAACCGTTCACGCCGGCCACCATGATGACCGTCGGCCCCGCGGCGGCGAAGCGGATTGGATCGGCATCCTGCGCCATGAGCGCCTTGAGTTTTTTTTTGACCACGTCGAGCACGTCGTTCATCTCGACCACGCGGCCGCGGAATTGCGAACGAATCTCGTCGACCGTCTCGTCGGCGGCCTGAACGCCCATGTCGGTCTTGACCAACGTGTCGAACAGTTCCTCGAGAAACGCCTCGTCGACCAGGCGGCCCTCGGCTTTGAAAAGGTCGCGGATGTCGGTCTTCAGCAGGTTGGTGGTCTTGGTAAGACCTTGCTTGAGTTTGTCGAATAGGCCCATGGCGAAATTAGGGATTGGAGATTAGGGGTTAGGGGTTGGATTCGGCGGGGCCGCCGGTTTGCACGAGGGCGTCGAGCACGCCGTTGACGAATGATGCCGATTGGGCCGTGCCGAAACGCCGGGCCAGTTCGATGGCCTCGTCGATGGCCACGGCGGCCGGGATTCCAGCGTGGAGTATTTCGTAGGCGCCGATCCGCAGCACGGCCCGATCCGTCGCGGCCATGCGATCAAGACTCCAATTGGCCGCCGCGCCGGCGATGGCCCGGTCAATCTCCGCCCGATGACGCCGCACACCGGCGATTAGCTCGCGGGCAAACTCGGCGGCGGCCTCGCCGTCGGCCAACCGCTGGCCGATCCACTGATCGGTCAACGCCGGATTCGATCGCGGGTGAAGATCGTCCTGGTAGAGCACCTGAAGGGCGACTTCGCGGGCTTGCGTGCGCGTGGCCACGGGGCGCGGTTCTCCTTTTCTTGACGGACCAATAATTCACCACGGAGACACGGAGGCACGGAGAATGTAAATCACGGATTTCATCGGGTGAATCATGTGGATCATGGTTAGCCGGTCGAGCCTGTTCGACTTACTTCCCTAAATTCTCCGTGTCTC
Organism: Pirellulales bacterium; assembly: GCA_016933425.1. Taxonomy (GTDB): domain Bacteria; phylum Planctomycetota; class Planctomycetia; order Pirellulales; family Thermoguttaceae; genus UBA11386. The sequence continues at coordinate 6,173 of JAFGAY010000155.1, read as the reverse complement.
CGTGTCTCTGTGGTTAGTATTTTCTCGCACGTGGTCAGGACGGCAGTTGTTTCAGCAGGTTGACCATTTCCAGCGCGGCCAGGGCCGCTTCGCTTCCCTTGTTGCCCAGGCGGCTGTCCGCACGATCCTTGCCGCGCGAGCCGGGTTCGCCGCCGCTTCGGGCAATCGCCTGGTCGAGCGTGTTGCAGGTGAGCACGCCGAAAATGACCGGCAGCCCGTGGCGCATGCCCAGTTCGGCGGTGGTCATGCTGATCGCCCGATTGATGTGCTGGTCGTGGGTTGTTTCGCCGCGAATGACCGCGCCGAGGCCAATAATGGCGACGTGCCGGCCCGCCGCAGCCAAACGGCCGGCGACGGTCGGAATTTCGAACGCGCCGGGCGCCCAAAAAACGTCGATTTGCGAATCGGCGACGCCGTGTTCGACAAGCGTTGCAACGGCCCCATCCAAAAGTCGCGAGGTTATTGTGTCGTTGAACCGGGCAACGATGATCGCAAAACGGCCGTCGGCGGCCTCGGGTTTCCCTTCGTAAACGTTCATCGTTTCCTCGAAGAAGAGGGGCAACTTCGTAGGTCAGGCTGTGCCTGACCGTGCTATCGGGAACTTCTGTCGTCAGGCACAGCCTGACCTACGGAGTGTTCTTGCCGGGTCGCGACCCGGCCTACGGTCTACCGTTGCAGGTTCATACTCATCAAGAACTCGGCGTTGGTCCTTGTTTTAGTCAGTCGGGTGACAAGCAGTTCCATGGCCTCGGGCGGGTTCATCTCGTTGAGCACGCGGCGCAGGGCGCACACGCGGCGATGTTCCTCGGGGTCCATCAGCATTTCCTCGCGCCGGGTGCCGCTGCCGTTGATGTCGATGGCCGGCCAGATGCGTTTATCGACCAGGCGCCGGTCGAGGACGATTTCAAGATTGCCGGTTCCCTTGAATTCCTCGAAAATCACCTCGTCCATCCGGCTGCCCGTGTCAATCAGCGCCGTGGCCAGAATGGTGAGCGAGCCGCCTTCTTCGACCTTGCGGGCCGAGCCGAAAAATCGCTTAGGCCGTTGCAGGGCGTTCGCGTCGACGCCGCCCGAGAGAATCTTGCCCGAGTGGGGACACTCGGAATTCCACGCCCGAGCCAGCCGCGTGATTGAATCGAGGAAGATGAGCACGTTGTAGCCGTATTCGACCATCCGCTTGGCCTTTTCGAGAACCATTTCGGAGACCTGGATGTGCCGGGCCGCCGGCTCGTCGAACGTCGAACTGATCACCTCGCAGTTGGGGCCCTTCACCTGGCGCTCCATGTCGGTGACTTCCTCGGGCCGCTCGTCGATCAGGAGCATGAAGACGTACAAATCGGGATAGTTGGCCAGCGCGGCCTTGGCCATGCGCTGCATGAGGATCGTTTTGCCGGCGCGCGGCGGGCTGACAATCAGTCCCCGCTGGCCGAAGCCAACCGGCACGATCATGTCGACCACCCGCGTGTTGATATCCGTCTGGTCGTGCTCCATGACGACGCGCTGGTCGGGGTGCAGCGGAGTAAGATCGTCGAAGTCGATCTTTTTGGCCAGCAGGTTGGGATCCTGGAAATTGATCGCCTCGACGCGCAACAGCGCGAAATAGCGTTCGTTTTCCTTTGGCGGGCGAATCTGGCCCGAGACGGTCGCTCCGGTCTTCAGCCCAAACCGCCGGATCTGGCTCGGCGAAACGTAAATGTCGTCGGGGCACGACAGGTAATGGTAGTCGGGGCTGCGGAGAAACCCGAACCCGTCCGGCAGAACTTCGAGCGTCCCTTCGCCGTACATCAACCCGTTGAGCTTCACCCGCTCCTTCAGAATCCGGAAAATCAGGTCCTGTTTTTTGATCCCGTGGTAGTCGCTTAGGTTTTCCTTGCGGGCCTCCTCGAGCAGTTCGGGCATGGTCATCCGTTGCAGGGCGGCGATGTGCGTGTCGTCCGACCGCTTCATCTCGTCGAAACGCCGGTCGTCCTCGGCACGGCTGCGAAGGGTGCGTTCGACGATTTCCTCGGCTAGCGACAGAGGCTCTTCCTCGTCGAACGGGGAGGCGGCGCCGTTGTTGCTCGTGTTGCTCGACTTGGCCGGGTCGGGTTGCCGGCGGTTTGGGCCGGATCTGGTTTCTCTCGGAGACATGCTCTTGCTCCTGACGAGGGGATTAAACCCGTGAAGGGGAACCCCCCGTCTCGTACTCTAAGACGGTGTGGTGGGATGCGCGAAAGGTATTGGAGGAGGGAAAGCGGACCGATGAACGGGATAAAAAAGATACGCAAGGTCGGCATGCGGCCCAAGTGCGGCAGGCTAACCACTTCATAAGGTTTTTTAGGCAGGTCGAAACCGCGGATGTTTATCAGAGAACCTGTTTTGAACGGGCAGTCCCAAAAACGTTCCGACTCACGGCGCGCGGCGGCTCGCGGTTCCATCCGTGATGATTATCGGGGACGAACCATCCCCCCGGAACGCGGCGTGCCCCGGGGAAAGATGAAAAAAGTGGGTGGGAAACGATCAACCGACCAGCGAATGCCAAATACGCTCGATCTGAGCTTGGGTGGACTCGGGAGAACCGATGTTCTCTATAATCACATCGGCTCGGGCCCGCTTACGGTCCAACGATTCCTGGACACCCTCACGAGCGGTAAAATCCTCCTCGCTCCAACCCCGCGACGCGGCGCGCCGGAGGCGCGTCGGACGGGGTGAATCCACAAATACCACTTTGTCGCAAAATCCGTCCCAACCGGCCTCGAGCAACAGCGGCGCGTCGAGCACGGCGACCCGGCGACCTTGCTCCGCCAGGGCCTCCGCCTTGCGACGGAGCAACTCGCCGATTTTCGGATGCACCAATTGCTCGAGAAATTTTCGTTCCTGGGGACCGCGGGGAGGTGGAGCAAATACGATCCGGGCCACCCGGGCCCGATCCACGCGTCCGTCGGCGTCGAATACCTCGTCGCCCCAGCGACGCCGGATGGCATCTTCCACCTCCGGCATGCGCAGGACCTCGTATCCGGCCGCGTCGGCCTCCAGCACTCCCGCTCCCAATTTCTCGAATTGCCGGGCGACCAGCGTCTTCCCACTAGCCACGCCGCCGACAATTCCGATGATTTGCATACTTTTTTGGAACCACGGATGGACACAGATGAACACTGATAGGATGAGGGTCGGGAACGTATCATCTCTCGTCCCCAGCGAAAGAAACCCTCTCACCCTTTCCCATCAGGCACAGCTTGACCTACTTTTTACCTTCAATCATCTGTGTACATCCGTGTTGATCTGTGGTTCCCTCCTTATTTCACCGGTTCCGCGTCGGCCCAATTGGGGCCGGCTTTTATGTCTACTCGGAGCGGCACGCTTAGGGTTTGCGCCCCGATCATCTCTTGGGCAACCATTTCCGCCAGCGCGTCGCGCCGCTCGATGGGTGTTTCAAAGATGAGTTCGTCGTGGATTTGCAGCAGCATTCGGGCGGGAAAGCGATCGTGGCGCAGGCGCGTATGGATTCCGATCATGGCTTGCTTGATCAGATCCGCCGCCGAGCCTTGAATGACGGTGTTGATCGCGGTCCGCTCGGCTTGGTTCCGTTGTCGAGGGGCATCCGCACGCACGCCGCGAATCGCCCTGCGTCGACCGAGAATAGTATTAACATAACCGGTCTTCGCACACTCCGCCAGTATTCCCCGCAAGAATTCCTCGATCCGCGGGTACCCCTCGAAATAGGCATTTATAAATCCGGCCGCCGATTCCTGACTGATGCCCAATTGTTTGGCCAGCCCGAACGGACTCTGACCGTAGATCACGCCGAAATTGACCGCCTTAGCCTCGCGGCGCATCGCCGGGGTAACCTGGTCCAGCGACACGCCGTTGACCTGGCTAGCGACCCGGGCATGGATGTCCTCGTCGCGCTCGAAAGCCTCGCACAGCCGTTCGTCGCCCGAGAAATGGGCCAACATCCGCAGTTCGATCTGCGAATAGTCGGCGGCCAGCAGCGTCCAGCCGGGTTCGCCGGGCACGAAGCCCGAGCGGATTTCGCGTCCTTCCTCGGTCCGAACCGGTATGTTTTGCAAGTTGGGATCGCTCGAACTGAGCCGGCCCGTCGCCGTGACCACCTGGTTGAACGAGGCGTGGACCCGGCCCGTCGCCGGGTGGATCATCTCGGGCAAGGCGTCGACGTAGGTGCTCTTGAGCTTGGCATACTGACGGAATTCGAGAATCTTCGCCGGCAGGTCATGTTCCTGGGCCAGCTCCTCGAGCACTTCGGCATCGGTGCTTGGCCCGGTCTTCGTCTTCTTCAGGACCCGAAGTCCCAACTCGGCGAAAAGCACCTCCTGAAGCTGTTTGGGCGAGGCGATGTTGAAGCTATGACCGGCCAAAACGAAGATTTCGGCTTCCAATTCGGCCATTCGCCGTCCGTATCGGTGGCTTAGTTCGCTCAGACGGTCGGGATCGACGCGAATGCCGTCAAACTCCATTTCGGCCAGGATTTCGACCAGCGGCAACTCCAGCTCGACGAAAAGCCGTTCGAGTCCCGCCTCGGCCAGGCGGCGCTGAAGAATGGGCCACAACCGCCAGGCCACCAGCGCGTCCTCGCCCGCGTAGTCGCAGACCCGGGCAACCGGCACCTCGTCCATCCGCTTTTGGTTCTTGCCGGCGCCGATCAGTTCGCTGATTTTGATCGTCGTGTGATTGAGGTACCGGATGGCCAGTTCGTCGAGATTGTGGTTGCGCTCGCCCGCATCGAGCAGGTAGCTGGCGATCATGGTGTCGAACGCCAACCCGGCCAGCCGGATGCCCGCCCCGCGAAGCACGATCATGTCGTACTTCAGATTCTGGCCGATTTTCTCGATTTTCGGGTCTTCGAGCACGGTCCGCAGGGCGTCGGCCGTCGCCGACGGATCGAGGCACGGTTCGCCGGCCGGCGCGCGGACCGGCACGTACCAAGCCTCGTCGTCGCGCCAGGCGAAGGAATAGCCGACCAACTCAGCCCAGCGCGGCCAGACATTCGTCGTTTCGGTGTCGATCGAAAAACGTTTCTGCTTTGACAATTGGGCAACCAACGTCGCCAGCGCCTCGGGCGAATCGACCAGGCGATAGCGGGCTTCGGCCGCGGGCGCCGTTTCGCTCGACGCGGGGCCGCCGACCAAGGCGTCGACCTGATCGACCAGCCGGCGGATGCCAAACTCGCGGAACAAGGCCAACAGCGGCTCGCGATCGATCGGGCCCACGCGCCCCCCTTCCCAGTCGATCGGGACGGGCACGTTCGCGTCGAGCTGGACCAGCCGCCGGCTGAGCATGGCCACGTCGCGCCCGGCCATCAGGTTTTCCTTGCGTTTCTTGCCCGAGAGTTCACAAGCATGGTCGAGGACGCCTTCGAGCGTTTTGTACTTTTGCAGGAGTTCGCCGGCGATTTTCGGGCCTATCAGCGGGACGCCCGGCACGTTGTCGGTCGAATCGCCCACGAGGGCCTGGAAGTCGACGACCTGCTCGGGCTCGATTCCCCAGGCGGCCACCAGGGCATCGCGGTCCATCAACTCGTCCTTGCGAACGTTGTAGAGCTTCACGCGATCGGTGATCAACTGACGGCAGTCCTTGTCGGTCGTGACCAGGATGCACTCGCCGCCCAAGGCGTCGACTTGACGCGCCACGGTCGCCAATACGTCGTCGGCCTCGAACGACTCCAACCCCAGCACGGGAACCCGCATGGCCGCCAACACCCGGCGGATGGCCGGCATCTGCGGTTTCAGCTCGTCGGGCATGTCGGCCCGATGAATTTTGTACTGGTCGTACATTTCGTGGCGAAACGTCTTGCCCGGCATGTCGATCGCCGCGAACAAGTAGTCGGGCTTTTTCGACGCCAACAGGGCCAAAACGTCGCGGGCAAAACCGAACACGGCCTGGACCGGTTGGCCGGTGGGGCTGGTCATCTCGGGCAAGGCGTGAAACACCTGATAGACCAACGAGTGGGTGTCGATCACGTAAATTGTCTTGCCGCGCAGACTTGGGGGCGGAGACGTGGCGCGCGTGCACACGTTCGACAGGGCCACGCCGGCCCGATCCTGCTCCACCTCGCCGCGATGGCCCTCGGCGGGCTCGCTCGCCGGCTCCATGCCCGGCAAACTTCGTTGTCGTGGATTTTTTGGCATTCGTAAATCGAGAATTGGGTGAATGGGAGTTGAATGAAGAGGAGAGAT
>JAFGAY010000154.1 GCA_016933425.1 Pirellulales bacterium | reverse complement strand
GTTGATCACCGACAGGTTGCCCGTCCATGAGTTGGCGGCTCCCAGGTAAAGATAGCCGCCATTGGCGCCGTCGACATTGATGTCGCCTCCCGTCAACTCGGTGCTGATTGTGGGATTATTGCTCTTGAACATGGTGATTACGGGCGTCGCCCCTCCGTCGGGCGCGAGCGTGAGGACGGACGGACCCAAGATGTCTGATTTAAGGGTATATCCTTTGTTAAACGTCAGACCGGTCGCCGTGACGCCGTCGTCAGCAACGGTGACCTCGCCGATTTCGCCCGTGGCCGACACATCGCCAAACACGGCGACGGTGGGACTGGCATTGCTCCAGGCCACGTTGTCGTACCAATTGGTTCCTCCATCTTGCCAGGTGCCCGCCCCCTCCTGGATGCCCGCCGTTGCCGTGTCAGCATCCCAGGTCAAGGCAGCCGTGGCGGCGCCAGGCAGCAGCAATAGGATGGAAACCGAGAACACAACGAGCCCCCAGAGACATGGTTCTTTCATGGTTCATCTCCCAAAATCATGGTGCGTTGATAATTGACTTCCGAACACGGGATGATCCGGATCGGATCGTCTTCAACCAAGAACAGACAATACGGCGTCGCGCCTCGTCTCACCCTAACGCGCGGAGCGGCAACCCGGGCCGCGATCCTTCGCGATCATTGCACACCGGCCGAATTGGCTGGCGATTCCTGAAGCATGACGCAAAGGCCCGAGGGGAATTGTTCGGTCTTGTCGAAACGGCTCGACAAGTTCCGCGCGACCACAACCACGTGCCGGAAGCTGGCCCCCGATGAGTTCTCGCTAGCAACGTCACGACATCCTTGCCAAAACCATTACAACCCTGGTTGTGATGGCGGAGATTCCGTGGGCAATGCACATTCCGCAGATATTTTCTCCCTAAGGAATGGACTTGTTACACGTTTTTCGCAAGAATCAAATGGCGAGGTGCAGACGCCGTCGGACCGTTCTTTTCGCGGCCGAGCCGGCAAGACCGCCGTTTGGCGGGGGTATTCAGGCCGGGTATTCTCTTTTTCAATATTCCGGGCTGAATTTTTGGAACAAATCCGTAGCTGGGGGAGAGAATGGACGGATAGACTAACTATCCCCGCATGAATCACGGAGTACGCATTGCCTTCAAAAGCGTTCCTCGTAGGTTCAAAAGGTGACGGCGGACATCAAGATTTGACCAACCATGCATTTTTTGCCCCGCGGAGAAAGCCGCCGTGGAGAGGCACTTGACTGACGACAAACAGAGCGAATTTACGACGCTGTGGAGCAACGCCTATCCCGTGGTGGCTGCCTACACGGCCAGCCTCGTTTCAGACCACCACCAGACCGAGGAGGTGCTGTCCCGAATTGCCATTACCGTGGTGCGCAAATTTGAGCAATACGACCCGTCGCGGTCTTTCAAGGCTTGGGCGATTGGAATCGCTCGATACGAGATTCTGAAGTTCCGTCGCGAGCGGGCTCGCGATCGGCATTTGTTCGCGCAGGATTTGCTGGAAACCATCGGCGATCGATGCGTTGTCTTGTCCGAGGAGAGTGCGTTTAGCGGCGCGACGCTCAAGGAGTGCGTGGGAAAAGTTCAGGGGCGTTCCGCCGCGGCGCTAACCATGTGCTACGGCGAGAACCTGCGTTCGGCGGAGATCGGCCGGCGGCTGAGAATGTCGTCCGGCGCCGTTCGAACCATGTTGCATCGTGCCCGCGACGTCGTCCGGCGATGCCTTGAACAGAAGAAGAAGGAGGCAGTGCGACCATGACGGACGAAATCCATCGAATCCATGACTATTTGAGCGGCGAGGCGACCGAGGAGGAACGCCGCCGGCTCGAGGCATGGCTGAAGCGGGACGGAAATCACGTCGACCTGTTCGTCCGCGAGGCTTTCTTGCATCATGCGTTGCATGAAGCGCTGCGCGAAAACCTAGGCGATGCTCCCCCCGTCGATCTCGGCCGTCCATCGACGGCAGCCTCCGCTGGTGAGTCGTCCCTTGGCGCCGCGCCCGACCTGTCGCCCAACGCCGAACTGTCGCCCGATGCCAATCCGTTAACCGGCGCGAATCCAGAGCCGGGTTCCTCGGTGTTTTATGTTTGGGCCAGCGGCATTCGGCCATGGCTGGTTCCCGTTTTCGTGACCTTGATGATCGCGGGCGCGGCCTTCTGGCTTCTTCGCGGCCCGGGGCAAGCCAACCTCACGCCGTCGTCGCCGATAGCCCACGACGTTCCGGCCGTTCCCGTCGCTGAAAGCGTCGCAAGGGTTGAAGAGATCGGAGAGTGCGTCTGGAACGAATCCTCGACGTTCCCGCGCCGCTCGGACGCTCGGTTGTCGCCGGGCGATCATCTAAACCTTGCAAGTGGAACCGCCCAGGTTTATTTCGACTGCGGCGCCACGGTAACGTTGAAGGGTCCCGCCCTGCTCGCCGTCGACACCCCCATGGACGCAACGCTGCTGCGGGGCGACCTGCGGGTGAACGTCCCCGACGAGGCCCGGGGATTCCTAATCCACACCGACGAAATAGACGTACGCGATCTGGGCACCGAATTCAAGCTGAACGTGGACGACGGCGGTCAGACGAACGTCGAAGTCGTCGACGGAAAAGTCGAGGCCAGCCTCAAGCGGCAAGAAAAGACGCCGAATGCCACACACAGCCTGGGCGTCGGCGAATTCCTGCGGACGGGCCGGGATACGTCGCGCGAGGTGTGGGATCCCGCGCGGTTGAGCGTCTTTCGCGGAGTACGCATCGATTTCACCAACCCTGAAAACTTGAATCTCCTCGCCATCGTTCGCGAAAATCCCGACCACTACCGCTACGACCCGGCCCACGGATGCCTTTCCGTCGATACCACCTGGGGAAACGTTTATGGCAGACAAAAGCCCGGCGAAAATCTCTTCCTGCTCCCGGCTCCCCAAGACGCCGATTTCGACGTCGTCCTGACGGTCGCAAGCTTCGTGCCGGAACGGCTCTGCGAACACGTGGGCCTGATGATTCTAAAAGACACCAACAACTACGCGCGGATCATCTACGCCTTGCACCGCATTCAGCAACGACACTACGTGCAGTTCAACGTGGAAACGGAGGGAGACCCGGGCTCCCGAGCCTTCGAACCGGTCGAGTTTGGGGCGGGTTCCTTCCAGCTTCGGCTCGTGCGACGCGGTTCAGACGTTTCCGGCTGGTGGTCGCGCGACGGCAAACAATGGACCCTGCGCGATCGGGGAAAAACTCCGGACGGGCTGAAATACGTGGGATTCTACGCCTCAAAGGGCCATGCGTATCCTAAGGACGGAACTCCCTATCGCCAGGCATTCATCGAGAAATTCGAGATTGAAATCAGGGACACCTCGCGTAAAACCAATCCGAACGGCGCCGACAACCGCGCGATCCAATAAGCAAGCGCGACCGGCCCCGTTCCCTTGACCCTGATACGCTCGACGCCATGATGATGACCCGGGTGAAACGGCAACCTCTTTTCCACTCGGTCCTCAAAACAGCGGTTTGCCTCGGCGTTTCTTTAGGGCAATGCGCCTGAGGGCTCTTCGGGCCACAGCGCGCCACAGTCGTCGCGGGTCGATCTGGCCGCGCGGGAAACACGCCGCGTATTCCCGCAAAAATCGGTAGCGAATCGTTCGGCTTACCCAGGGATGCGCCTCGACGCTCACGGCCAGTCGGGCCAGATCGTCCGCGCGTCGCCGAGCGGCGAGCCGGCGGTGGATCCGCGCGCTGTCCGCGTCGATCAGCCAGGTTCGCGTTTCTCCGCCCCCCTCGGCAACCAGGAGATTGCTCCCCTTCAGATCGCGATGCGAGACGCATCGGGCGTGCATCCGTCCCAGCAGCCGCCCAAGACTCTCCGCGCATCGCGAGGCCCGGCGAAGTCGCTCTTCCCAAGGACATTTGGCCAGGCGCCAAGCCCAAAGGTGCAGGTTTTCCGCTTCCTCGATCCACTCGACGGCCAGGTAGCTTTCGCGCGGCGCGAACCACCTCGACCACCACGACCCATCGGCCGGATGCGGCGACCGAGGCGCGTCGCAAACCGCCAAAGGCTTGGCCGTGGAAATCCGACGCGATTGCAGCGCGTGACCCAAGCACCAGCCGCGCAGCGCGCGCGACCGGCGGAATCGGTCAAAAAGTACTTTAACGGCGCCCAGTGGCCGGCACCGCTTGATCGCCACCGAGCGGCAAGTCCCCTCGGCCAACGGCCACTCCGCACGCACGACGAGCGTCCCTTGGCTTATCTTGACCGGTTGATCCAAGGCTTCCAGAACCATGGCTTCCGGCCGTCGCAGAAATTCCTCCAGAACAGACTCGGACACCTCGCGCGCGCCGTGGAGACGCCGGCCGGGCCGCTTGATGACCAGGAAATCGCGGTTGTCGCGCAACGCGCGCCGATCGCGGCGGCGATCGATTCGCCGCGAATGGGCCCGCGCGCCTCGGTCGAGCTGATCCACCAGAACGTCTCGCGGCGGAAAACGCAAATCCGAACGATTCTTCCGGTAGACCTGAAAAAACCGCCATCGCTCGGCGCGCGTCAACCGATCGAACCACTCCGCGTGAAGCACGACAAGATCGGCGCGGGAAGCGGCCCAAGTCAAAGGACCCGAAAACCTCGCGCCGGCCAGGTCGATCAGGTAAATGCCCCCGCGGTCGAAACTTTCAATTTGGTCGGGCGTTACCAGGATGTTGCCGGCGTGAAGATCGCGGCAGCGCAAGCCCGCCTCGTGAACGGCGGCGATGAATCGGGCCAACCGGTCGAGAATCCGGCGGCGTAGAACCCACCGGCGCGCCGGCGGAAGCGAATTGACCCGGTTGAGCATGAACCGATCCAAGGGTTCCGCGCCGTCGATGGCTTCGCTGATGAACCAGCTTGAGCGAACCCACCCGGCGGTGGATTGTTCGCCGTAGGCAACAGGCGTGGCGGTTGGTATGCCGCGCCGCAGCGACTCGACGGCCGCAAGCCACTCGCGCCGCGCCGCGCTGCCCCGCGCCAAATCGGCCAATCCGCGAACCAATCCGGCGAACCGTTGGTGCTTGACGTAAATGGCGCGGCCGCCAACTTGAACCCGGTAGATGGCGCGGCCCACGCGTTGCCGAATCATTCGCGCGCGGCCGTCGGCGAGCCACGTTTCCAAGGCAAGGCCGCCGGAACCTAACAAAATCGATTCCCATTCCGGAACCACGCGCCAACGACAACCGTCCTCGGTGCTTCGCATGGTGGGCATTGTCGATTCGCGTGTCGGTTTCATGACCCGATGCGTCGTGTCAAGGAAATCGTGCCGACCGCGAAGGGCACGATGGATTCCGTAAGGGAAGCACCCCGAAATGGCGCGCCGCGACCATGGGCGTACTTGTTATCAGGGTCCCGCACCCCGGACAAGCTCAATTCCTCGCTGGAGATGATGGTTCGAGTGATCGTAGTCCGGCCAATCCGTCCCAAGAGAAACCACCGGGAAGACTAGACATACCCGAATGTGGCCCGCTAGGATAAACAGTTGGTGGGCAAGGAAATTGGATTTGCGGCGCATTTATTAGTAGCAAGATAAACTTGTTCTTGTCGTTCGCCGATTCAGTTTAATGGCAAGATCGAGGAACCGTCGACTAGCCCCTCTGGTGTACTATTCCTTTGCCCCTCTTCCGATTGCCACAACATGTCGGGGCATGAACACCACGGCTGCATTACCAGCTTTGAACCTCTAAACCAGAGACCCGGATGCCATGCCCCTGTTCGAAATCGAGACCACCTCGCACATCATCATCACCTGGGCCGCGGACGAAGCGACAGCCATTGGCGTCGTCGAGCAGGCTTATCCCGACGAATCGCCCATTCGCGTCACCAAACGCCCCCGCGATACGTGGGTAATTTCCAAGTCGGCCTTGGGCATTCACGGGCCAACCGACCCATGCAATATCGCCCGGGACTGCCTGGCCAAGGCTTCCGGAGACAAACTCCAAGCAATCCGTCTTTACATGCAGCACACGGGCTCGGACCTTGAGCAGTCTCGCAAGGTCATCGAGTCAAACATGGTGATGGGCTGGTAATCCCCGCCGGCACTCTACCCCAAAGGGGGTAGGTCAG
>JAFGAY010000020.1 GCA_016933425.1 Pirellulales bacterium | reverse complement strand
TGCAGGCCGGCTTGCCATTTGTGGAAACGCCGGGGGAGGATTCTCGGCGGGACGATTTGCCGGGCGGCCTTCAGCCTGGGCGCTCGGGAGATTCATGCTCTGATTAAAGCCCCACTGGGGCGGCTGACTCGCGCCGGCCGATGGTTGGGAAACGGGCTGTTGCGGCGGTTGTTCGGCGGGCCGCGATGGAATATCGCGCGGCAATGCCTGTTGTATCGCCTGATCACCCAGCAAATTGCCCGGCTCGCTCGGCGGCGTCCGGCTCCAGGCGGGTTCCTCGCTCTTGCCGGGCAGGCCGGGTAAACCGTCGGCCGGCGGATTCCAGGGCGTCGGCGCGGGCGATGCATCGCGTATGGGAGATTCGTCGCGGAGAGGAACCTCCGACGACTTGGGCAAAACCGGCGCGGCCGCCCATGTCGTCGCGTTGCTCGTCGACGAATCGCTATTCCACTTTGGAGCCTCGGGCGCCGCAGAGGCCGGCGGCGCGGGACCCCATGCCTGAGCCGCCTCTTGGGGCGGATCAGGACTAGTGGCCCGGCCCAGCATAAATCCCAAAAGCCCCGCCACGAGCACCAATACGCCAATCGCCATTCGCGACCGGACAACCTCGCCAACGGCCGCCAAGGAAAACGCGCTTGATGCCGGCGCCTCGTCGGCGAACTCGTCAACCAGTTCGTCCGCATCATCATCGCACGACCAATCGCGCGATTCATCTTGCGAACGAGTCCGCTTGGACCGAAAATTGGCGACCCGTGCCAACACGATGGGAGAATCGTCTTCGTCGGGATGCCGACGCGGCAGGTCGTAGGTCGCCGTTGTCGATCGTTCGCGGTCCGGTGTCCGCAAGGCTTGATAGCCGCCCATGGGTAGTCCTTTTATTGGCCCGCCTGATTGAGGTCAAGTCCATGAAAACACGACAATCGGCAACCCCTCGCAAAGGTGGACTCCCTACTTGCGCATAGGCACACTGAGGAGCATCCGCCGATAAACCAGAGTCAGTATCGGTACTGATTGTGCCGATCTTGAGCGTTAGCGCGAGGTTGCGGCTGGTTTTGAATGGGAAAGATGAGAAAAACGTATCGGTGTACGACCTAATTTCGCACGACGAAGCCAACTCCCGTGAATAAATTGTCGGCCGATTCGCTCAGGCCAACACCTATTCGCCAGTCGAGCTGAAAATCCTCGGTGACCAGGTAAGTAAGACCCGTGTCGAAATAATAGTCGGGCCGGTCGTCGTCGCTTCCCTCGTAAAACAGCCCAAACCACTCGCAAAAACACCCCAAACGCTCGGTCACGCCCAACCCCAGGGCAAACGACTGATGAATGACCGTGAAATCATCGGCGTCCCAGGCGGTCCACCAGGCGCCGGTGCTGCCAGTCAGTGAAATCCGCTCGGCAATGTCCCAGCCATAGATATAGTCGATAAACGGATCGGACCGGCTGCTGGTCCACTCGGAGGATCCGGCAGGCGTCGAGACGGAAACCGTCAACGCCGACTCGGGCCGGAGACCCGACTGCTCTGATATTTCCACCCGAAGTCCAAGATCGAAGTCAGTGCAACCATCGGACGAAAGCGCCCACGAACCGGCCATGTCGCGCTCCCGACCGTGTAAATAACCCTCCCAAAAGAGACGCAATTCGATGCTGTCGTTCAGACCGTAGCGCAGCAGCAACTCGGGCAACGAGTGAGCATCGCTCTGGATGCCGTTGGTTCGATCGTGGTAGTAGGTCCAGCCGCTTTCGATCTGGAGTCGTCCGCGACCCACGGTCGTCGGAGATTCGGTGAAATCGGGCCGGTCGGCTTCGAGCGGATCGAACCGGTCGGGCAGAACCGAATCGGCATCATCGGCCAGGGCCCCTTGGCAGAGGGCAACCACCAAAATTGTCCATGTCGCGAGTCTGAGATTCATGATCCAGTTCCCCGAGAATCTCCGTGAAAAAGCGAAAAACGGGCATCGTTGACCGAATCGGGCTGCGGCGGAACTCGGCTTGAACTCTCGCAAACTTGGCCACAAGGTCCGCTTGATCGAGCCAATGTAGGCCGGCAAACCCCATCCCTCGGGGGATACTTCTCTCGTTGACAGTCAAAATCAGTGCGTTAGGATGAGGAGTGCAAAGCAATCAATCGCTCGGACCAGGGCGCCCATGAACCGTGAAAAGCGACGCCATGGACGCTCTTTTTCTCGTACCCAAGAAAGTTACGCGCGCGGATGACTCAGATCGAACAAGCGAGGACCGGCGTCGTCACGCCCGAAATGGAAATTGTCGGCCGGGATGAGCACCTCGATCCGAAACAGGTCCGTAATGAAGTGTTCCGAGGACACATGGTCATTCCGGCCAATCGGGTACACCTGGCCGGCAAGTTGCGGCCGATCGGGATCGGGACGGCGGCGCGGGTCAAAATCAACGCCAATCTGGGTAATTCGCCCTTGTCGAGCGATTCGGAGTGCGAATTACGCAAGTTGGCCTGCGCGATGCAGTATGGCGCCGACACGGTCATGGACCTGTCGACGGGCGAACAAATCGACACCATCCGGCAGCGAATTCTCGACGCCGCCACGGTGCCGGTGGGCACGGTTCCCATCTATCAGGTTGCCGAACAGCTCGACGACATCGCCGACATGCGGCCAAGCGACTTTCTCTCGGTGGTCGAGGGACAGGCGCGGCAGGGGGTCGACTACATGACCATTCACTGCGCCGTGTTGCGCGATCATCTGCCGTTGACCGAACGCCGCGTCACGGGAATTGTCAGCCGGGGCGGGTCGTTGGTGGCACGATGGATGACCGTCCACCGTGAGGAAAATCCGTTTTATACCCATTTTGACGAATTGTGCGAGATTTTCCGGCAGTATGACGTCACGTGGAGTCTGGGCGACGCCCTGCGGCCGGGCTGCCTCGCCGATGCCAGCGACGAGGCCCAGTTTGCCGAACTCAAGGTGATGCGAGAGCTTGTAACTCGATCGTGGGGAAACGGCTGCCAGGCCATGGTCGAAGGCCCGGGCCATGTGCCGATGGATCAGATCGAGATGAACGTCCGACGTCAGCAGGAATGGTGTCATGGCGCCCCGTTCTATGTACTGGGTCCGATTGTAACGGATATTGCGCCCGGCTATGACCACATAACCAGTGCCATAGGGGGCGCCATGGCCGCATGGTATGGGGCCTCGATGCTGTGCTACGTGACTCCCAAGGAACATCTGGGGCTTCCAAACCTGGACGATGTTCGCAAAGGCGTGATTGCCCACAAAATTGCCGCCCACGCGGCCGACGTGGCCCGGGGAATTCCGGGCGCGCGCGATCGCGACGACGCCCTGAGCCGGGCCCGGTTTGCGTTCGATTGGGAAGAGCAATTCCGTCTTGCACTCGATCCGGAAACGGCGCGCCGCATGCGCGAGGAGACGGTTTCGGAAATCGACGGGACGCGATATTGCAGCATGTGCGGACCAAAGTTTTGCTCGATGAAAAACACGCAAGAGATCCGCCGACTCAACGAGTCGCCGGCTTGTCCCGGGCGCCCATCTACCGAAACCACCAATGGATGAGATCAATCCATAGGGTTTCTTTGTGGTTTCAGGTCATGCGTAAAAAAATGCAAATTGTGTGTTTGCGTATAATTCAACGTATTTCGACATTTGCGGAATATTGTCCATTGCAATCCTCCCTTTGTCAAAGACATATTAGAGGCTGACAGGTAGCTGCTCCTCGCCGTCGGGCAGTGCGAGGAGATGGGTTAGTGTCTGTCGAGGGGCCCCCGTGGTTGCCGCCGCGACGGGAGCGCTCGGTCTGTGTTGGTATTCTTTGCCAGCCAATCGTGCCGCCCGCGTTAGTGACATTCGTTCGCTTCCGTTTCAACAAACACTTTTTCGTTTTTCATTTTCCACGGCGAAGAGGCACTACGCGCCGGTGGTTGCGCTTGGCGTTCCGCCTTTGCGTTGTGCCGCGCTCGTGTTGCGCGCGTTCGTCGCGCACGGCGCGGTTGGGTTCTTTTGAGCCCTCGGTATTGTCCAAATCCATGATGGTTTGAGCGCGTTGGCAGTCGCCGGGCGTGGAGGCTGCGCGCGCGTCCGTGAATCGAAAATCCAGCAAGAAAGGGGACACGCATCGTTTCGCTAGGAATGAAGAAGCGGCTGCTATCCGCGTTTTGCGAATCTTGTCTTTCCAAACATTGGTGAGGTTTGTTGAGAGAGCCTATGCGAACATTGCGTCGGGATGACCCAACAATCCAGCGCCGCCGAGTGCGCCGGTCGCGCCCGCGCGGCGCTTCGGTTCGTTCTTGAGACAAGTCGGTTCAGCCCGGGGTTCCCTAATAGGCTTTCGGCCAGCCGGCGACGGGGCCGGATACGCGGCGGTTCGACGCGAACCGCCAAGTGAGCGACATCGAGAAGAGGATTTGGAATACAAAGCGTTACAACGGTTTTTCACCAGGCACCATGTCATGAGGATGCACGTTATGAGCCAACTTGTGAAGATTTCCATTCTTGCGTTGATCGTGGGCTTGGAGCTGGCGCTGCCGGCTCAAGCCCAGGTTAACTACTATTGGGACCTCGACCCGCTCTCGTCGGGCGACTACACCACGCTGTCCAACTGGGATCCTGATTATCCCGCCACGCCGACGACCAACGATTTCATGCACGTCAACAACGGCGGCACGTGCCTGATCACTTCCGCCCTCATGAACCTTCCGAGCTACATCTACGCCGGACGGAACGAAGGAACCTCGGGAACGATCACTCAATCGGCCGGCATTGTCACCATCGACGGCGGATTGCGCGTGGGCTACACAGGCGGAACCGGCACGTACAACATGACCGGAGGCACCCTCACCTGTTCGGCCGTTCCGACCGACTACGGCTTGTTTGTCGGTTCCAGGGCCGGCGGCGCTTCGTTCGGCGACGGCACGATCAACATGAGCGGCGGCGCGCAAGCAACCATTGGAAAACAAGCCCGAATTGGCGAAGCGGGCGGCACCGGCCGGCTCTACATGAGCGGCGCCTCGACCATGAGCATCGCCGAGCTTGGCTATATCGGTCTGGATGGCGGGGCGACGGGCATTGTGGATCTCAGCGGCACCGCCTCTATTAGCATCGGCACCGACGCCTACATCGGAGCAAACGCAAGTTCGCAAGGAACGATCGGCCTGGCCGGCGATTCAACCCTGAACGTCGGCGGCAATGCTTTCATCGGCATTGGGGCGGGCGGAACCGGCACGATCAACATGAACGACCTCACGGTGGCCAACACGTCGGATGCCAATTTCAACGGCGGTTCGGTCAACTTCGGATATGCCGGCGCCCTTGGCAACATCGCCACCGGCGTCCTGAACATGGACGGTAGCACCACGTTCAACTCGAAGGTTATCGGCCTGGGCGTGTGGAACCACTCGCGGGGCGTCCTGAACCTCGCCGGCAACGCTCAGCTCTATGCCACCGAACGTATTTCGGCGGGCGATAACTGGGGCGCCGGCGCGGCGGACGCCGCGGCGGGCCGAGGCGAAATCCATCTTTCCGGAAATGCCACCCTCACGACGCCCTCCGTGCGGCTCGGCACATTCGGCTATGGTGATGGTTACATGACCGTTTCGAGCACCGCGGGCAACACCGCCACGGCGAACGTCGCCGGATGGTTTGGCATCGGCATCTACGGCGGCAACGGAGAACTTGTCATGGATGACAACGGTCTCGTCAACCACACGGCCGACAATGTGACCGTCGGCGACGGCACAGGCAACCTGTCCGACGGCACTCCCAAGCCCTCGGTGGGTGTCGTAACCATGAACGGTGGAACGTTCAATAATTCTTCATCGAACAGTCTCATTGGCATTGGCATTAACGGCGGCACCGGAACCTGGACGCAAAACGACGGAACGTTGCTAAGCCCCACGGGCTACGTCCTACTCGGTAGCGGCGGTGGAACGGCGACCATGAATCTCAACGGAGGCGTCATCGAGGTTCCCCGCATTCAAAGCAGCGGCTCGCCGGCCAGCACCACGCTGAATTTCAACGGCGGCACTCTCCGAGCCGCCGCCGACGGCGTCCTCATCACTGACAACGACGCAACGCCCGTTCTGAACGTCGTCGTTCAGTCGGGCGGCGCGGTCGTCGACACCAACGGCAAAGACGCCAGCATCACCCGGCCGCTTCTGGACGGCGGCGGAGGCGGGGGTTTGACGAAGCAGGGAGCGGGGGCGCTTACCCTCACCAAGGCCAACACGTACATGGGCACGACCGCCGTCAGCGCGGGCGATCTCTTGGTCAGCTCGACCGGGTCCCTGGCGACCACCGGCGTTTCACTTACCTCGGGCACGCGATTAGCTTTGCCCAGCACGACGGCCGTTACCGTACCGTTGGCTTCCCTCTCCTTGGCCAATGCGTCGACGATCGACCTGCCTCTGACAACGACCGCGGCGGGCGCCAACGCCGTCACGACGGCCGCCTTGACCATTCCGACCGGCGGCACGGCCAATCTCCGCGTCGGAAGCCAGGGTGCTTCGTTGCAGGTGGGAACTCCCTATACCGTCATCAACGGCTATAGCGGCCTGCCGGCCGGAACCATCGCCGCGCAAAGCCTCATCCGCGGCTACACAGCCTTGGCGAACGTCACGCCCAGCGCCGTCACCGTCACTCTGTCGGGCAGCGCCGCTCCGATGAGCGTCACGTGGTCCGGCAACGTCGACAATAAATGGGACGTCGTCGGAACGGCCAACTGGAACGCGGGAATGGACCAGTTCTATGAACTCGACAACGTGACTTTTGATTCATCGGGCTCGGCTCAACCCAACGTCTACGTCGCCGAGCGGGTCCACGCCAACAAGATCGACGTCAACGACGGGGGCGTAAACTACACGCTCTCCGGTCCCGGCGAAGTGATCGTCCAAACCACGCTGGACAAACGCGGCTCGGGAACCTACACGTTCGACAACACGGGTGGGGTTTCCGTCGGCGGCGCCGTCATTGTCGGCGGCGGCACGCTGAGCTTCGGCGCCAACAGTGGCGACACCACCTTGCCCGGCGCCGTCAGCATGGTGAATTACTCGACGCTCGACGTGTCGGGCGGCGCGTCGTTGACGCTCAACGGCGTTGTCTCGGACGATGGCTACACCGGCCTTCACAAGACGGGCACGGGCACGTTGGTCCTTTCCAACGCGACCAACAACTATTCCGGCTCGAGCAACTTCGCCGGCGGCACGGTGGTCGTTCCAAACCTGGCCAACGGCGGCGCCACAAGCTCGATCGGCGCCTCGTCCGCCGATCCCTCGAACCTGCGGTTGGCGGGAGCCACCCTCCAATATACGGGCCCCAACGTGACCATCGATCGCGGGTTCGGATTGGACGGCGACGGAACGTTCATCATGGACAACAACCTCACCATGACCGGTGGGGTCAAATCGACCGCCGGTCTCCTTTACAAACGAGGGGCCGGAACCTTGGAGTTGATTTCGCCCCCGGACGACTTAGGATTGCCCTATGTCAACCAGATCGGCGACTATCTGGTCGTTTACGGAGGCGGAGTCATTCTTGACGGCGTCGCCACGAC
>JAFGAY010000153.1 GCA_016933425.1 Pirellulales bacterium | reverse complement strand
GCTCCGCATGGCCATCTCATACGGCGGCACCAGACCCGGCGGCGCCGGCTGCTCGAGCGTCCGATCGTAAAAATCCAACGCCCGACACCCCGACAGCCCCACTAGGAAAAGCAGAAGCCAAAGGAAGGCACGCTGACGGGAAAAACCTCGGCGAACGGCAATTCGTGCCGCGGGGCCACTCGTCGGAGAAGGATTCCGATCCGTGCTCATATTCATGCTCTCGTTGAGATCCGAACCGCCACTCAAGGCGACCGATAGATTTTGCCTAATCGATACTGTCGCCCTAATCGGCACACTCAAGCATCAACTTGAGTCCGATACCCTCCTTCCCGTCCGATTCATAAAAAGCTGATTTTTATCGTGTGCCGGTCCAGGGAACATGAACCACGAGTGGGGTAGGTACTGTGGATTCACTTGCTAAGGGGATTGCGTATTTTGTCCCGCTTCCACACATTGCCCATACTGTTGTTATGTAATTTGATATTCAATCCCCGGTTTCCGCGGCCGGCGGTTGTTCTTCGGGCGGTTCGGGAAGGCCGCCGACGATCCGGCCGGGATCGATCCGCGATTCGACTTCGCGGAGAATGGTCTTGGTCGCCATGTCATCGTATTTCCAGTCGTCCAGGACCATCCGTCGCCGGCGTCCGTTCTGCTCGTAGAGAATTTTAGCGATTCCCTTGGTTTTCCACTTCTTCTTGTCGAGCATGAGAATCTGGTCGAAGGCGAGCTGCCGGCCCGAACTGGTACGCAGGCCCGAGTCGTTCATTTCGATCCACCGGCTCCACGAGCGGATGAAGAAGTAGAGGTAGAGCAGGCCCGGCACGGCGAGACAGCCGGCCATGAAGAATTGAATGTGAAAATCGATTTCCTCCTTCGGCTTACCCGGTTCTTCCGACGGCCAACCGCGTTCGGCGGTGATTTCTCTCCATCGCGCGAGCGTGTCGGCCCGATCGAGACCTTGCTCCTTGAGTTCCAGGAAGGCCAGCGCCCGCTGACGTTGGGCCGGATAGCCGATTGCTCCGTCATAGACGCAATAGAGCGAGCCGCCGAGGCAAATCAATGCAATGAGCCCCAACCGCCAGATAAATCGGATACTCATCTTGGCCGTCACGGTCATGCTTCGGACTCCTTGCGCGTGCTGGGGCTGAAGAAACAACGTTCCCAATATATCCCCTTATTTTACCTCACCGGCTGCCGTCTGCAAACTGCCTGCGATGCTCGCGACACGGGGCCTTTGGACCACCGCCGTTCCACGGCCCGGCCGTCCGAGTGCCGGGCCTGGGAATGGTCTCTCACCAGAGCTTCCTTGGCACCAGTTTTCGCACGCGGTCCATCAGACCGGTGGACTCGGGCTGCCGGGGAGCCGTATTGTTGGGCGAGCCGGCCTTGGCGTCGGGACGCCGGGCCACGCTGGTCCGCAAGGGAACGTTCCGCTCCAAAAAACACGGCCAGTAGCCCTCGAGCAACCGGAGGCAATCGCTGATCTCGTTCGTCTCGAGCTTCGTCTCGGCCGAGGAGAGCATCCGGGAAAGCTGCCGGAGTTCGTCGGGCGTGAATTCAAGATGGCGAAGCTCAAAATCGTCAACCCAAACCTCGCCGGCCCCTCGAAGCCGAACCCCGACCTGTAAATTCGTCAAGCCGTCTAAGGGTAAATCAGTGACCGGAAAAAGAAAAGGACGCCATTCATCGAGTATCGGCTTGGTCGGGCCGTTGATCGCGCGGCCGAGCAAGCCCGACCGCGAAAAAGGCTCGCCATTCAATCGCCCCTCAAAAACCAGTTCGACCGAGGGTTGCGGTTGCTGGCTGGGAATGCGCAGCCAAACGAGCATAGACAGTCGACCGGTCGGCGGCGGCGAAAACGGCTTGCTTAACAAAGCAACGTCCGCTCCCGAGCTGACCAGCCGCGCCACTTGCGGCCCGTGCGATCGGGCGGCGTCTCGATGAAGCCGCGCGTCGGCATTGCCTTCCTTTTGCACGATCCATCCGGGGATCGCGCCGCTTGCGCCGGCGGGCTCTTCAAACCGAGCGTTGGACAACGTCTCCAGAAGCGGTGGAATGCGTAAATCGCCGAGCCGGTCGCCCAGCCCGCGGATGTAGGTGGCGAGCGACTCGCGCACGCCGCCGGGCATGACAACCTCGGGCGAGGAGAACGCAATCCCCGGCGCGTCGAAACGCGCGGCAACCAAATCGTAAGGCGCCAGGTCGACGCGCCAGTAGGCGGCGCCCCGGTCCTCGGTCAACGTTCCGGCCGATTTCCCTTCGACCAGCGGCTCGATCCGGCTTCCCGGCGGCGCGGCAACGCGCACACCGAGTGAAACGGGCACCGGGCTTTCGTTGATCGCGTAGACATACGTCCTTCCCCCATGGCTGCCATGGCGAATCGTAACCGGCTGAATGTTTTGTTGCCGGGCCGCCGGATCGGTCCCGCCGGGAGCCGCGGTCGAACGGCCGTCGGACGGCGAAACCGGGACTTCCAGACGCTCCATCACCACGGCCGGCAGCCGACGATAGGCGGTCGCCAGATCGGCCAGGGCATCCTCTTGACCCATGGGCAGGAGTTGCCCGCCGTCAAAAATCGCCTGGGCGTCGCACGCGGCCAACGCTCGAATAAACCGGCGCCGATTCTGTTCGCTCGACGGCACGAGCTGCGAGTGGAGCACGGTATAGCTTGGACGATAAGGGCTCTTGGCATCAAACGATTCGAGCCGGAGCTGGCTCGACGGTTGGAAGCAAAGAGCGGCATGGCTTGTCCACCGGTTGTCGGATTTCGTCTCGTGGAGCAATTCTTGCCACGCCAATTCGATGGCGCGCGTATCGGCCGAACGGGACGACGCGACGCGACGCGCTTGAACCAAGATGGGCCCGCCCGGCTCGCGGAATTGGGACGCATCGATGCCCGCTTCCAGGAGCAACTCGTCCATGGTCGCCGGACGCGACAAGGTCGGCTGCAGCCGCGTTTCCCAGTGGGCGCCGGAAAGCAGATTGGCCGTCGTCAGATACAGTCGGGCATCGGGGCGAACGGCCAAAATCTCGGCCTGAACGCGATGATAGAACCGGCCCAGGCAGTCGCTTCGCCATTTCATCCACGCGCGGCGCCCTGGACCGATTAGGAAGGCGTGCCGCCGCGCGAATCGGCCGGGACCCTCGGCGGCCGGCACTCGAAAACCCGTCTCCCGCTCGAATCGCGCAATGGTCGCGTCGTCCATTCCCCAGTCGGGTCCCGGCAACTGCCCATAACCATAACCGGCCAATTGAACCGCCACACCGGCGAACGATTCGTGGTCGCGGGCATAACGGTCGGCCAGCTCGCGGACCACACGCAACACGGCGGCCTGGACCCTTGGATGGAGCAAATTGTAATAAGGCGCCATGCGCCGATAGGACCGATAGACCTCATCCCAGGCGACTCCGTCGGGACCGATCCAGCGGATGCCCTCGCTCTCGGATCCGCCGGCGCGGAGCATGGTTTCCAGTTCGGGCAAGGGCGAGGCCAGTTCAATCGCGGGAATCAATCGCATCGCGCTCCGATCGAACAGCCGCAACAGCATTTCGAGAACGTCCTTGCGCACGGGATCCTGGCCCGAGTCGAAGAACGACCCCTTGTCGTAGCGCGGCGTCGCCCCGGTCAGATGGCTCGGGTAAAGCGAGCCGCCCTCGGCAAGAACCGAGATCATCGCGGCGTTCATGCCGGCGTGGCGCAAGTATTCGACCAGCCGGGTTCCACCCTGGTGGAACGTCATCCAATCGTCGAGACTGCGGCGGCTGTTGTCGTCGAAGGCTTCGGTGGCGCAAACGCTTTCGGGAAACAACGGCCGATCGAAGTAGGCTCCCAACAACCGGCCGCTTTCTGCGCCGCCGGCCGCCGGAGTCGAGTCGGGATTTCGGGCTGGCAGACGGCTCCATCCGTCCAGAACGCGAATCTTGCCATAGACGGCCGGACGCGTCGAGCTTTGATTCGTGAGCAGCACCAGCGGCGCCGCCGTGTGGGGCCAGAAAACGAGCCGGTGGCGGAGCATGCGAGGGCCCGCGTCGCCGGCCGTGACGATTTCTTCCACCAGGCTCACGCCCGAGTCGAGCTGAATCGGAAGCAATGAGTCGGCCGAATTCGGTTCGAGCACGCTGATGCCCAACTGTTGCGGCACGTCGCTGGGATACTCGACTTCGAGCACGTGGGGTTTTCCCGGCTGGGCGATCGGCACCGTGTAGGCTTCCCAGGAAACGTCGCCTGACAGATTGCTGGGACTCAATTCGGCCAGTTTTCCCAGCGTGTGTTGGCGCGTCTTGAGATCGCCCGAACCCAACGGGCCTTGCCATAACCGGGGCCATTTGCCCAGGGCCAACTTGCCCAGCGACGAGGGCGGCTTGGCGAATTTTTCCCACCATTTTCCACTGGCCGGGTCAATTTCCTCGACCGCGTGGAGGGTTTCCGGGGCCGCCGGCGGCGCCGGGGCCGCCCGATCAAGAACCAGCAATTGGACCTTGCGCTCGACGATCGCCTTCTCCCGTTTCTTCAGCCGTAAGGGAACCGCGCCGACCGAGGGCAATTGGAATGCCGGTGTTTCGAGGATCGAAAAGACGACGTCATAGACGCCCTCGTTCACTTGCAAGGGAACCGGCACGGTCTGGACGTCCTCGACCGGCGACTGCTGTTCCCAGAGAACCTCGTCGCTCCGTGCGGGCCGAAGCTGCACGCGAAGCCGGCGTCCGGCGCCGCCCGAGCCGGCCACGAGGTTGGGGCGCACGCGAATCGAGAACGACTCACCCGGCAAAAAAATCAGGTTGCACCGATCGAACTCGACGCGCAGCGCGTCGCCCGGCGAACGGCGAACCAGCAGTCGCGTCCCCTGTTGGTCGAGATCGGTCATGACCGAATTGTCGAGGATGTCGGCCAACGGAACTTCGATCACAACCGGGGGTTGCGCGTCATTGTCGGCCGCCAAACGCACCCGAAGCTTGGCCTGGCTGACCGGCGCATCGACCAGCACGTCGAATCCGTCATAGAGCCGGGGACTGCGTTCGCGGACAACGATTTCGCGGCTGTCGAGCCACATCGAGCCCGCCTCGTCGGCTTCGATGCCCAGCGGTTCAAGTTCGGTCAGAGTTCCCTCGGTAAGCGTGACCGAGCCCTGCCAAAGCCGCGCGACCGATCCTCCCCAGGCAACGCGCACGCGGATCGAGTCGCCGGCTTGGGCAACCGCGGCCAGCAACAGCACCAACAGAATCGGCGCGCAGCGCCACGCCGGGCCGAGCCATCCTTGGCCGGTCCGTGGCAGACCCTCGCACGACGCATTCGGACGTCCGTGTCCGACCATCATCGGCCCAGAAAAACAGAGAAACGAGGAAGGGATTCATTCCCACCAGGTAGGTTCCAAAATCGGGCCGGATTATAGACACAACCACTCGCCCGCATCCATGCCGGATTGGGCCCTTTTCTGGTTTCTTACAAGTTCTTACGAGAAATCGATCTCACATCGCACTTGGTCGCCGGAAACGGGTCATGTGGAGAAAATGCGAGAAATAGGAGGCTTAGCAATCACCAAAAACGCGACTTGACGGCCTCCGGCCCGGCCTCTATGATCCCCGCCCTTGTCCTAAAGCCAAGGATTCAGGAGCAGCGAACGCTCCGGGTCGCCGTGGCGAGACGGCGGCCGGTCCTGCTCATCGGCTGATATCTGGGAAGCACGCGGCCGTGATTGCGACACGACGGTGTCGGAACCCGGCACGGCCGGGCCGCTTCCGACGAAAAGTTCGGCCCGACGGGAGACTCGCCCTCCCGTCGCGGCCGGCAATTGCCCGAGCGGAACCCGCGAGGAAAGGCGAACCGAATGAAAACGGCCGCCATTACCACCATTCTGATTGCCGGGTTCGCGCTGTTCGCGGCCGGGTGCGCCGGCACGGTTGCCGGCCGGCCTTCAACGCCGCTTGCCGCTCCATCGGCCGAGAACTCCAAGACTCCGCTGGCCGGGTTGGAAGACTCGCTCCTCTTCCACCCCACGCGATTTCCCGACGGAAACTGGAACCCGCGCGGCAGCAATTGGGACCGGGGCGCACTCCCCGTCGAGGACGCCTGGTTTGCCTCGGCCGACGGAACCAAACTCCACGGATGGTATTTTCCCCATGACCAGGCAAGGGCCGTGGTCCTCTTCTGCCACGGCAACGCGGGCAACTTGAGCCATCGGGCCGATTTAATCCGCTATCTGCACGACCACCATAAGCTGAGCGTCATGATCTTCGACTACCGCGGCTACGGCCGCAGCGAAGGCACGCCCGAGGTGCCGGGCATCCTCGAAGACGCCCGCGCGGCACGCGCCTGGCTGGCCCGGCGCGCCGGCATCGCCGAAAGCCAGATCGTCCTGATGGGGCGATCGCTGGGCGGGGCCGTGGCGGTCGATCTGGCGGCGGCCGACGGCGCGCGGGGATTGATCCTCGAAAGCACGTTCACCTCGGTTTCCGACGTAGCGGCGATCAAGGTCCCCTTCGGCGGATCGCTCGTGCGCAATCAGCTCGACTCACTCGCCAAAATCGGCAAGTACCGCGGTCCCCTGTTGCAAAGCCACGGCGACGCCGATCGCGTGATCCCCTATGAAAACGGCCTGCGACTCTTCCAAGCGGCGAGCGAACCCAAGCGGTTCGTCACGATCCCCGGCGCCGGCCACGGCGATCCCCAATCGGTCCAGTATTACCAGGCCTTGGACCGTTTTATCGACACTCTAACACCGGCCCCAACGGTCGAGGCGTTGCCGCCGGTGGGTTCGCCATGACGCATGACGCGGTGCTCTTTCACACCGGACACAACCTATCCCACGAATTTAGCAGCCGCGGACGGAAGTCCGCTCGCAAAAAACCCGATTATTCCAGACCGCTATTGAGAATTTCGCTGATCGGCGCAACGGCATCGAGACAGCCCGACTGGAGGCACGCCTGGAAATCGTCGGCCGCCGCTTGAAGCTCGTCGACCACCTCGGCACAGCGGTCGGCCACGTCGTTCACCTCCCAGCGGTCGTCGGGCTTGACGTAGAGTCGCGGCCGGTCTGCCCGCCGCAGATACCAGGCGGGCGTTCGAATGGCCGTCTCCAAATCGGGGCTGCCCAGCACCAATCGATCGCGAACCGTCTCGCAATTGCCGTGGATAAGGGGCAGGAGACTCGTGCCCAGGGTGCCGGTCGGCAGGTCTTCGAGCGACCACCACTCCAAGAGCGTCGGACGCAGGTCGGCCGGAGTGGCCAGGGCCTGACTCCGCTGGGCCGCGCCCAGGCCGCCGGGCAGCCGAATCATCATCGGCACGTGGACCAACTCACCGTGCAACGCCTCGTCCCACGCGCCGACCCGGCGATGCTCGCCCAACGGGAACCCGCGCGCCGAAGCCATCGCCAGGAGTGTTTCGCCGGCCCAGGGGTGGTCTTCGATCGCCTCCGCCAGCGCCCCAACGCACGTGTCCAGGAGTGAAACCTGGCCGGCGTAAGCCTGGACCATACCCAAGAGCGTGTCGGGATCGTAATCGTCCGGCAACAGAAGCCGGGGAACTTCGGCCGAGTCCGGCGGGTCGGGATCGCCCGGCTCGACGTACCGGTGTCGAAACTCCCGCGGCGCGTCCCAACATCGGGCCATGCTCGACAAATGAACCCAAAGCAAAAATGGCTCTTCGGCCGAGCCAAGCCAGTCGATAATTCGGGCAAAGCACGCGGCCAGATGGGTCGCCCCAACGTCGACGGCCGGCTCGATTCGCTCGGGCGGCGGCAGGTCAACGAGTTCGCCGAACGCCGCCGCCAACCGACTGTCGGCCACGGCCCGATCGTCGGTCGCCAAGGCCGTGGCGACGCCGGCCTCGGCCAAACGGCCGGGCAAACTCGCGGTCGCAACACCGCCGGAGGGACCCAAGAGGGGATGCCGTCCCTGCCAGACGCTTTCGTGGATCGTTTCGATCCGTGGATGCGAGGCGAGCGCCTGGTCGAACACAAACGACTCGCAAGCCAGGCGGTCCAGCGACGGCGTGTCCATCCAGGCGTTGCCGTAGGCGCCCACATGGCCGACGTGCAAACGATCGATAACCAGGCAAATGGCGTTCATGCCCCCGATTGTACCGAGAAAGAAACCGAACCGCGACCGTCAGGAAGCGGAATCCGCGTCTAACCCGGAAAACTCACCACAGAGGCACGGAGAATACGGGGAATACGGAGGTAATCAAATAGGAAGCATATCGGGCAATGTTGTTCAAATCACTTTGCCATTGGCCACAATCCATGAAGGTTTCGTTAATTCCGTTCTCTGTATTCTCCGTGCCTCTGTGGTGATAGATCCGTCCCCAAGGGGGCCGCTCCCTGACGGTCGCGGTTCGGTTTGGCCGGCGCGAGGCTTATTCCCGTTCGTATTCCTTGCGGGGCGCCAGATGGACCTTGACGGGAATTTCCTTCCGGTCGCGGAAGACGATCAACAAGACGTCCTCTCCAACCGTGTGGAAACTGATCAGATTGACCAGATGGTTGTCGTCGAGCACCTGGGCGCCCTCGACGGCCAGAATAACGTCGCCGGGCCGGAGCTTCGCCTCGGCGGCCGGCGAACCAGAGGTGGTTTCCTTGACCAAGGCGCCCATCGGCCGCGACAGCCCAAGCTCGCCGGCCATGATCGCGTCGAATCCCCGTTCGAGCGTCACGCCGAGAAACGCCCGTTCGACCTTTCCTTTGTCGATAAGTTGGCCGGCGGTCTGCATGAACATCTTCATGGGAATGGCAAACCCGATGCCCTCGCTCCCGCCCGAGTTGCTGGCAATGGCCGTGTTGATGCCGACGACCTCGCCGCGCAGGTCGACCAGCGGCCCGCCGCTGTTGCCCGGATTGATAGCCGCGTCGGTCTGGAGAAAGTCCTGAAATCGGACGCCCGTGCCGCCAAGCTGTAAGTCGCGGCGATTTTTGGCGCTGATGATGCCGAAGGTAACCGAATGGCTCAACCCAAAGGGGCTGCCGACGGCCAGAACGAAGTCGCCGATCTCGACCTTGTCGCTGTCGCCGACTCGGGCGTGGACCAGATTCGGCGCGTCGATTTCCATGACGGCCACGTCGGTCTCCGGATCTTCCCAGACGTGCATCGGGAGCGGATGGACCATCCGCTGGTCGGCCAGCGTCACGCGGATGTTCTCGGGCGAGGCGCCGCGGATGACGTGGCGGTTGGTGAGGACGTAATGTTTGTCGCCGCGACGGATGATCACGCCCGAGCCGGCTTCCTCGACCAGCCCGTTCTGGCCGTGCTGGAGACTTCGACGATTGGGAACCTCGGCCTCGATGTGAACGACGGCCGGACCAATCAGCTTGGCCACCGTTTTGATAACCTCGGATTGCTTCCGAAGAGTCTCGGTTTGGGCGTCGAGCTGTTTATAGAGCGTGGCCTGAGCTTCCTCGGAAGGCAGGCCTTGGGTTTGCGAAATAGGGGTCGCCGTCGTCTGGGCGAGCGAAGGGACCGTCAGCAGCAGGGCGAGAACGATCGCCCAACCGGCCCAAGGGCCGTGGGTAGCCAAGGTGCCGTACAAGGCGCGCATCGCGGTTCGAGCTCCGAAAGGATGGTGAAAAGGCCAAACATAACCCCTGAGGTATTCGACGGACCCCAAGAATGAAGTCTAGCGGACAAACGGCCGAAAATCAACCGTCGGCACATCGTGCCCGCCGCCTCGCCGTTTGGGTTGGTAAAAAAACCAAATTAGCCGCCGCGCCCGCGCGGCGCCCCAAGAATCTCGGGAGAAACGTCGAACGGGCCCGACGGCTAATCGCCTTTTTCGGCCTTGTTGCGCGGCCGTCAGGAGACGTCGAGTTCCATGTCGTTGATCGAGACGTCGCGGTCGTTGCCGGGCGAGTCGAGCAAGCGGCCCCAATCGGCGTCCGCCCGTCCTCCGGATCCTTCCCGCTCCACCTCGCGTTGGCACTTAATGCAGAAGGTGGCGTAGGGCAAGGCCTGGAGCCGCGCCATGGGAATGTTGGTGCCGCAGTTTTCGCAGACGCCGTAACGTCCCTCGCGCATGCGTTCGAGGGCGTTTTCGGTTCGGGCCAACTCTTGGCTTTCAACCTCGGCGAGCTGGGAACTGATTTCATCGTGCACCGAATCGAGGGCCGCGTCGACGACGTCGCCGGACGCTTGGGCCCGGAGTTCCTTGAGCGAACTGAGGTCGCCGGCCAGCACGCGGCGCAGGGCGTCTCGTCGCTTGATGAGAACTTCGCGTAGGTTCAGGATCGCTTCTTTGCGGGACATCGCATTCACCTTGGTGTCCGACCCTGGCCGCGCTGAAGGAGGCCCCCCTTCAGATAAGCCTTCGACGAACTTCCTTTTCTAGAACTCGATTCACGGTTTCCAAATAGTCCAGGCGGCCGAGCATTGCCGCTTCGACTCACATCAACATCACCAACCAAACTATAGGTCGCGCCGCGCGTTTGTGTGTGAAAAAACGCCCTCCGATTTTTTCCCGCCGGCCAAAGTGTCCGGTCGACGTGCAATCGCCGGTCCGCCAAGCACTTGCGGCACGTTGGCGCCACCCTCGGCCGGGCCGTGCGAGCCTATCCAAAACCTTGCCCGACGGACACTTGCGCGGCAGTTTGGTCCTCGCCGAAAACGGCCCCTGCCCGGCCGTTGCAACCGGCCCAAAATTCCGCTATCCGATAATCGTCAAAACCGGCAAGGATATACAGCCGTTTTTGTCGTTCTGCCCGGGAATAGGCCCGCGGCATCCTCCGGAGCGTTGACTCGCCTCGAATCGTAAGCTAAATGCCTCAGAGGATTTACTGGCCAGCAGCGACAGGCGGTCCATCATGATTCAAATCGGCGATCCCACCCGGGCCGACACCACGGTCCAGCCAAACCATGACGTTCAACTCGGACCGCTCGTTCTACGCATGTCGGGACACGAATGGCCCGAACGAGTGATCCGCTTGGAATCCCCCAAATGCACCATCGGCTCCGACCGGGGATGCACGCTTCAGCTCGAAGTGCCGGGGATCCATCCTGTCCAATGCCTGATCATTCGAGGCCGGCGGCGAACGGTAGTCCGACGCTGGAGCCCCAACACCCTGCTGAATGGTTCGGCATTCGTCGACGCCGAACTCCGCCAAGGCGACCGGCTGGAAATTGGCCCCATCGAGATGGAAGTCTTGGAAGCTAATCCATTGCCCGAGCTTCCGCAACCCCCTAATTCGCAAAATACCCAAAATACTCCGGCCAATCGCAATATCACACGACAGCTTAACTTGGCTCGCCGCGAGGGGCGCCGCCGGGCCAAGGACCTGCTGGCCGAGCTTCGCGGGGCTCGAAACGAAATCAAACAGCTTCGCGGACAACTCGACGAACAACACCAGCAAATCGAGTCGCGGCGGGCCGTCCTCGATGAAAGGCAACGCCAGGTGGAACGTCAGGAGGCGGAGCTCGAGGAGGACCGACGCCAACTCGAGGCCCATCGAGCCGAACTGGACGTTCGACAAACCGAATTCGAGCGGTGCCAGCAACAGTGGGAACAAACACGCCGGGACCCCGAGCAGTCGCAACGCGCCGAGCACGAACCAATTCCGTCGGATACCTCAGCCGAATCCGCCGCCCAAACGACCGCCGCCCAAGCCGCATTGGAAGCCGAGCGAGAAAGGTTCGAAAACGAAAAGCGGCAGTGGGAAATCGAGGTCAATACCCATAAAAACGACTGGGAGCGGCAACAGCACGAGTTGGAAGAACAACGCCGCTTGCGAAACGCCAAACACATGGAAGTGGAAGCTCGGTTGTCCGACTGGGAACGGGAACTCGACGCCCGCCAAGCGGATCTGGAGAAACAAACTCTAGCGGTTGAAGGGCCGCCCGCCGCGGCGGGGCCACGCATTGAGCCAACTCCCTTGGCCGCCAAAATCGTTTCACCGCCGCTCGAATCGGAAAAAAAGACGGACACCCAATCGACCGGTCCGCAAATACCGGAAACAGCCGCCGATTCCGACGCGACAACGTTCCCAACCAACGCCGCTCAAGAGGATGCCCCCAAAAACAAGCGAGCGGAATCGGGCAAGGAGGACGACGGCTCGATCGACGAGTACATGT
The DNA here is from genome assembly GCA_016933425.1 of Pirellulales bacterium. Taxonomy (GTDB): domain Bacteria; phylum Planctomycetota; class Planctomycetia; order Pirellulales; family Thermoguttaceae; genus UBA11386. The sequence continues at coordinate 9,334 of JAFGAY010000153.1, read as the reverse complement.
CGCAACTTCTGGAGCGGTTGAATGTAATAACAGGCGCCGAAACCAAGGAAACAGCCCCCATCTTGAAACCGTCGGTGGCGAGCCGCCAAGCTTTTCTCGGAGCCAATCATCCCTATCGGCAGAAATCCAAGGAGGAGGAGTCCGAGGAAGAGGAAGCTGCCAGGACGAAAACCGCCAAGCCCCGACGCCACCACTCGGCGCTCGAGGGAATCAGCCTGAGCGCCATGCGCGAACTGGCCACGGCTACGGCCGTCTCGGCAATCACGGCCCATAAACGAAACCAAATGCAAAGAAAGATTCGAGGCAAGCTCCTCCTGGCGGTCGGCGCGTTAGCCCTGAGCGCGAGCCTGGTCATCGGATGGTTTCTGTGGCACTTCCAAAGCTGGCATTTCTACGCCGGCGTGGTGGGCCTGTTCCTGGCGTTTCTCTGGGTCATCCAGTACGTCATCCTCCACACACGGCTGCACTTCGGTCAATCGAACCATTCTGGCCGGAACGATTCGCCAACCGGTGCGGAAGACTCGCCCTCCGCTACGAATGCGGCCGCCGCGCAATCCGACGACGCGCCGACAACCAACGACCAGCCCACGGCCAATTCATAAGAATCCGTTTGGAAATCACCCTTGGTGGGCCACGCTCCGTCGTGGCCGCAAATTGCCGGGAAAACGGACGCGGCGAAGCGCGTCCCTCCAGGATTACCCAAGGTTCCTGGGGAACCGTTTCCGAGTTTGAAAACCGTTCTTAGGATCGCGGGCCGCCCGAGGGCTTCTTGTTGCCGGTTGCCGCCGGCTTGCTCATCCAGTAGAGGATGGGCGAGGCAATGAAGATCGAGCTGTAGGTTCCAATAATGATGCCGACCATGAGCGAATAGGCGAACGGGTGCAGTCCGCTGCCGCCGCCGAAGAACAAGATCACCACCACGATCAACGTGGTCAGCGAGGTGAGCAACGTCCGGCTTAACGTCTGGTTGATGCTCGAGTTGATCATGTCGCCGGTCAGCTCGGGCGATTTGCCCTTCACCTCGCGGATGCGGTCGAACACCACGATCGTGTCGTTGAGCGAATAGCCGATGATCGTCAAAAACGCCGCCAGGACCGACAGACTGATTTTGAATGTATCGAGCATCGGCGCGAGGTATGCGCTAATGGCCAGCGCCCCGAGCGTAATGATGACGTCGTGCACCAAGGCCACGACGGCCGCCAACCCGTAGGAAACCCGCTGAAAGCGAATCCACAAGTAACCGACGATGCAGATCAAGCTGCCCAGCAGGGCATAAATGGCCTTTTCCTGCATGTCGCCGGCCACCTTGCCGCCGATGCTGCTGGACGACGGGAAGAACGGCGTAGTGGCCAATTCGTGCTCGAGCGGATCGAGAACTTTTTCCTTGAGGACCTCGGCGGGCAACTTGACCCGAAGCACCCAATCGACATACGCGTTGGTGTCACCCGGCTCGTATCGCTCGTTGGACAGATCGAAGGGAACCGCGCCCAAGTCGACCTTGGCCATTTGGACGCTGAAAAGGTCCTTGACCGTTTCGTGGTCGAGCTCGAACTCGAAGTGCAGTTCGACCCGAGTGCCGCCCTCGAATCGCCCGGCCGGCTGAACCGCCTCGGGCGCCGCGGATGGCGTCTCGGACGGCGTAGCCTCGGTCGGCGGCGTTTCGGCGCCGGGTTTTTCGCCCGGGGTCGTTTCGGCCGTTTCCGGGACGTCGGCTTTCGCCTCTTCGGCCGGTTTCTTCTCCGGGCTCTCGACCGCCGGCGCGTCGTTCGCTTCGGTCGTGGGCTCGGCCTGGGCGAGCAGCAGGTCCGCCGGATCGGCCGCCGCTAGAACGGTCGGCGGCGGCAGATCATTGCGCGTCTGCTGGTTTTCGGCCGGCTTGGTCTCCCCAGGCGCGGCCGGCGGGTCGGACGGGGTTGCCTCGGGCTCCGGCGCCGCGGGATCCGCCGGCTTGCCGATCGTTTCCATCGTCCCGACGATCATCCGGTTCGTGGCCAGGTCGTCGCCGAAGGTTTTGTACAGATCGCTTTCGACCACGTCGATGGCCGACCGTTTTTCATCCTCGGAAACGGCCTTCGACGTATCCATGATGAAGCGCAAGCCCGACTCTTCGCCTTGGAGGGCGGCGCCGTAGACGGCCGCGTCGGGAAAGAGCTTATCGCCGGTGGCCTCGTCGCGAGCTTCTTCGAGCGTCTTTCGGACCTCGTCGATCTTTTGCGGTTGATTGAAGAGCAATTGGACCGATTCGCCGCCGGTGAAGTCGATGTCCAGCAAGCCCTTGCCGCGCGCGATCACGCTGACCAGGGCGATCACGATCAACGTGATCGAAAAGGCCATGCCGATCTTGCGCATGCCGATGAAATTGATGTTGGTCTGGTCGATCATTCTTCGCATGCGGAGTTGCTTGATCCAACCGCGCCGTTCGCCGACGTCGAAAACGACCCGCGAGCAGAAAATGGCCGTGAACATGCTCAACACGACGCCCAGCCACAAGACGACGGCGAAACCCTTGATCTGGGGCGTGCCGATGAACCAAAGGAGCGTGGCGGTGATCAGCGTCGTCAGGTTGGAGTCGACAATGGCCGATAGAGCTCGGTCGAAGCCGTTGCGAATCGCCATGCGCAGGGCCGCTTCCTTGGCCAATTCCTCGCGAATGCGCTCGAAAATGAGCACGTTGGCGTCAACGGCCATGCCGACGGTCAGCACCAAACCGGCGATGCCCGGCAGGGTGAAGTCGACCTTCAATGCCATCATGATGCCCAACAACAGCAACAGATTCATCAACAGCGCGCCGCAGGCCACGATGCCCGAGAAACGATAGTAAAAAGCCATGAACAGCAAAACGACGACCAACGACAGCGCGATCGAATAAGACCCTCGCCGGATCGTGTCGGCGCCGAGCGCCGGGCCGGAGGTCAACTCGCTGATGGGATTTTTCTTCAGCGCGGTGGGCAGGCTGCCGGCGTTGAGTACATTGACCAACTCATCGACATCCGCCTTGGTGAAGTTGCCCGTGATCTGGCCGTTGTCGGTGATCCGGCTTCGGAGCTGGGGCGCGGAATAGAGGTAGCCGTCGAGAACGATTCCCAGCTTGCGAAACAGTTCCTGGCCCCCTTCGGTAAACGGCGCGTTTTGGCCCGTGAATTCGCCAAACAAACGCCCGCCTCGGCTGTCGAAATTAAACAGCACGCACGGGCGGCCCGAGTCGTCGACGCTCGGCCCGCAATGGCTCAGGAACTGGCCCGTGACGTTGTAAGGATCGTTGACAAGGAGGACTTTAAGGACTTCCTTGCCGCGGAAGTTGGCCGTTCGGGTAACGACGTCGCCGTAGCTGGCGATGCTGTCTTCCTCGCCGCTGCGGACCGGCGCCCACCAACCGAGAACTTCCGACCCGTCCGTGTTCCAAACCGTGTCGACGTTGGAAAGTTTCGCTTGGGCAATCGTGACTTTGTGCTTGTGGTCCTGGGTGTTGGCCAAGATGCGGAACGCCAACGAGCCCGAACTGCTGATCCGGTCGCGAATCCGCCGGACTTCCTCGGGATTGGCGCGGGGAATAACAACCTCGATCTGCCGGGGACCGTAGGTGCGAATGTCGACATTGCGCGTGCCGCCCGGGTCGACGCGAAGCGAGATCGCGCTGACCATTTTGTCCATGTCGACTTTTTCTTTTTCTTTTTTCGCTTTCGCCTCGTCTTCGTCGTCGGGCAAGTCGCCCTCGTCGACCTTGGGAACGTCGACGTCGTCTTCCAACTCATAGACGAGGACCACGCCGCCGCTCAGGTCGATGCCCAACTTGAGCGGCCGGGTCGAAACGAAATAGACGCCCCAAACCAGGGCAAACAGGATCAAACCGATCTTCCACCCGTAGTCGGGCATGCGCCACCGGCCGGCCACCCAGGCGCCGGCGACCCAGGGAAGAAACAGCATCGCCAGGATCGCGAGGGCGCGTAGCAGGATCGTGTGCAGGGGCGTGGCGGCTGGCTGAGTGCGGAACTCGCCCGGCTCCGACCAGGTGGTTCCCGCCGCGTTCGTGGCCTTTACCCGATAGAAATAGGGTGTGTCGGGACGAAGATCCTTGAGGATGACGGTGTACTCGCCCTTGTTCTTCGTCGCGTCGGGGGTCACCGTGCCCGAGTTCTTGCCCCAGTCCTCGTCGGATTTGCCGCCGTCCTCAAGACCATACAAGACGGCGACGTTCAGGCCCTTGTCGTCCTCCGCGGCCACGGTGAATGCGAGCGTCGCCGTGGTATCGGTCCACTGGGCGACCTCGCCCTTGGCGACCACGGGCGCGTCGGCCGCGCGTGCCCAGGAAGCAAGAAAACCACACGCGAGGCACATGGCCAGCGCCGAGGCGGCCCCGGCAAGACGCCGTTTTCCGAAGGGCAGAAGGTTGGTCATCCCTTTGAATTCTCCTGTGATGATTCCTCGCCCAGCACGCGGGCGATGGAGCTGAACGTCAACCGCAACTTGGTGTTGGTCGACTCGTCCACTTTTATTGTGATTTCGTTGGCCTCGCGGTGCACGTTGGTCACCACGCCGTAAATACCGCCGACGGTGACGACTCGATCGTTCTTCTTGACCGCGTCGAGCATCTTCTGACGCTGGGCCTGTTCACGCCGCTGGGGCCGAATAAGCAAAAAATAGAAAAGGAAGGCGATGGGAACAATGAGCACCAGCATATTGAGTATCTGGTTGGTCGGCCCGGGAGCCGGGGCATCGGCGGCCAAGAGCATCGGACACTGCCAGAATAGATTTTCCATGGTAATTCCCCAGGATTGAGGCTCCGACGAACGCCGGCCCGGGCATCGTCCGGATCGTATTCCAAACAAAACCCATCGGACCCATCCGTCCGCGGCGCGGACCGCGCCGGCGGTGTACAAACCCCTAATGATAGACGCCCCCGCGTGGTGGAACAAGGGCTCTCTTGGACGGCCGGCAGCCGGCAAGGATACCTCGCAAGGTGGGGCTCGGCGTGCCAGACCTCCGAATCCGTTTTCGAGATGCCGTTTAGCCGCCTGATCGGGCCCGCTCGTTGAGTTCGGCTGCCCGAGCGGCGTCGACCACCAGCCGACGGATGCCCGTCGCGCGGCCGGTGGCCGGATCGACGTCGACAATCGTGCCGTGAAGCCGCGGATCGTCGGTGGCCACCTCGAAATGGGTCGGCCGGAAGGTGCGAACCGTCTCCAGAACGCGCTCGATGCGGCGGCCCAAGATGCTCTCGTGCGGGCCGGTCATGCCGACGTCGCACTGAAAAGCGGTCCCGCCGGGCAAAATTTGCTCGTCGGCGGTCGGAACGTGCGTATGGGTCCCCAACACGGCGGTGACCCGGCCGTCCAGGTGGCGGCCCATCAACTGCATGTCGCTGGTGGCCTCGGCGTGGAAGTCGACGAGGATGACGCGCACGTCGCCGGGAATCATGCCGAGCACCCGATCGACGGCGTGAAACGGGCAGTCGACCGGCGACATGAACACGCGACCCAGCAGACTGATGACGGCGACTTTCTCGCGACCCCGCGTCGTTAACACGGTGAAGGGACGCCCGGGGGCTTCCGGCGGATAGTTGGCGGGCCGCACGATCCGCGATTCGCCGGTGAGGATCGGAAAAATCTCGCGCCGCCGGTAGATGTGGTCGCCCATCGTGATGCAGTCGACCCGCGCCGCGATCAATTCATGATAGATGGCCGGGGTCAGGCCCGAGCCGCCGGCCGCGTTTTCGGCGTTGACGGCCACCAGGTCGAGCCCTTCCTCGATGCGCAAGCCGGGCACGGACGAGGTCACCATCTGGCGACCCGGCTTGCCGACGACGTCTCCAATCAATACGAGTCGCACGCAAAAGCCTTTCTATGGTTCAGCTTGCGAAAAGGATTCGTTTTAGCGAGCCATTTCAGTGTGGCGGGTCTCGCGCAGCACGGTCACCTTGATTTCGCCGGGATAAGTCAATCGCTCCTCGAACGCCTTGGCGATGTCGCGGCACGTCTTGGCGGCGCTTTCGTCGGTCGTTTCCTTGGCGCTGACCAAAACGCGCAGCTCGCGGCCCGCCTGAATCGCATAGGCCTGCTCGACGCCGGCAAAACCGCCGGCGATCGATTCGAGTTCCTCCATGCGTTTGACGTAGCGTTCGAGCGTTTCGCGGCGGGCGCCGGGGCGCGAGGCGCTGCACGCGTCGGCCGCGGCGACAACCACCGTGTAGGGGTTCTCAACGTGCAGATCGTCGTGATGGCCGGACGCGGCCGCGACCACCTCGGGCCGTTCGCCGTAACGCTTCAACAAATCGGCCCCGATCTTGGGATGGCCGCCTTCGATGTCGTGGTCGGCCGCCTTGCCGATGTCGTGCAGCAAACCGCAACGCCGGGCCAGTTTGCCGTCCAACCCGATCTCGTCGGCGATCATGCCGGCGAGAAAAGCGACTTCGATCGAGTGGCGCAGGACGTTCTGGCTGTAGCTCGTGCGGAACTGGAGCCGCCCCAGCAGGTTGACGATGCGCTCGTGGAGTCCGTGAACCTCGGTTTCCTGGACCGCCTCGTTGCCGATTTTCTGAATGTGACGCTCCATTTCCTTGGTGGTTTCGGCGACGATTTCCTCGATCCGCGACGGGTGAATCCGCCCGTCGGCGATGAGTTTGTTCAGCGCGAGCCGGGCCGCCTCGCGGCGAATCATGTCGAACCCGCTCACGATGACCACGCCCGGCGTGTCGTCGATGATCACGTCGACGCCGGTGGCCTTCTCGAACGCGCGGATGTTGCGGCCTTCGCGGCCGATGATGCGGCCTTTCATTTCATCGTTGGGAATGTCGACCGTGCTGGTGGTCGTCTCGGCCGTGTGGGCGGCGGCGAACCGCTGAATCGCGGTCACGAGTATTTCCCGCGATTTCTCCTCGCAGACCTCGGCCCATTGCTTCTCGTGTTTCATGATCACGGCGCCGGCCTGCTGGGTCAGTTCGGTGTCGAGGTCCTCGAGCAGTCGCGTGGTCGCTTCCTCGCGGCTCAAGCCGCTCAATTCGTGGAGCGTCTGACGCTGGAGATCGAGCAGCTTGGCCAGCTCGGCCTGACGGCGGTTCGTGTCCTGAATGCGCTCAGTGAGCTTGCGCTGCGTGCCCTCGACGATTTTCTCCTGCTTTTGAATCTGTTCGGACTGTTTCTCCAGGGCGTCCTGGCGCTTGTCGAGAATGCGTTCCCGCTCGTGCAATTCCTCGCGCAATTGCCGGAGTTCCTGCTCGCCCTCGGCCTTTTGCTGAATGGCCTGCTCCTTGAGTTCCAGTTCCGTCTCGCGGCGCAGCCGGTGGGCTTCCTGCTGGGCCTTGTCGATGACCTGGCGAGCTTCCGACTCGGCGTCGCGACCGCGGAGGTGATCGAGTCCCTTGATCACGACGAACGTACCGATGCTCACCGCGACGGCCAAGAGGCCGTAAATGTATCCTTCTGGCACCACAATAATTACCCTCGCTTGTATCATTCCAGGCGAGTGTCTTGCCCGACGCGTGAAGGCGGACTCGTCTCGCGCGCGAGACTCGCCCATCCACCGCCTACCGCAAGAACGCAAGAACGTCGAAAGACCAGCGGACCCCTAGACGGAAGCCGGATCGAAGCAAGGCGTGAAAGATAAGATGGGTTCGACCATGAGACGCCCCTCGTCGGGGACATCACGGCACGACCACGGTCCGCCCGGACTGCCATGGGGCAATGCCCACGCGCGCATTCCTAGCGGACCAACACACACCTTCAAAACAGGGCCCACATGCATCCTCCCGTTTTTCGGCGAACCAATCCCGCTGGACCACCGTGAACGCGGCGCGGCCAGCAAGCCGTGGGCCAAGACGATCCCCGACGACCCCGCCGCGCGCCGCATCAGAAATCCGATGCAAACGCGCAACCATGCGACGCCATGAAGGACCACCGCCAACAGCCAGAACATGGGAAACACTAATTCCGAAAAAGGGAGGGTTGTTGCTGCCTAGTTTGTCGCTAACGACCAAAAATTCCGTCGTGCCTCGGGAGGCACCCGCGGATCCTCGACGCCTCGCCGATCCGGCGTGGGCCGAAGACACTCGCCGTCTGCTTGTTGTACAATGGCTTCCTACGCGAGAAAACCATGGCCGGTTCCCGACCGAGGAAGACAACTCTCTCGGCCGAGTTTCCTAACAAACGGCTACTCCAATCGTACCAGAAGTTCGTTGAACTGCAACCGGGATTTGGCCGCCAGCCGTGAGATAACCTCACGCAAGCGTACAAGTTAGGGCGATTAGTCGAGCAGGGAAGCATGGTCGGGCATTACCCCCCATAAGCATTGCCATTCCCGTCCGTTCCAACGCAAAATCTCACGCTAAACGTCACTGTTGTACAGAGAGAACTGCCCCGTGGCCCTGGAACTTGAAACCCGGCTCGCCGACGATTGGCCGCCCGAACAATGGCACGACCTTACCGTTCTGGTGGCCGTCTCGGGCGGGAGCGACAGCGTGGCGCTGCTTCGGGCCATGGCGGCCCTCAAAACGGACGGATCGGGCCGGCTCATGGCTGCCCATTTCAACCACGCGACACGCGGCCACGAGTCGGATGAGGATGAAGCGTTTGTGGTCGGGCTATGCCGCCGGCTCGACGTGCCTTGCCTCGTCGGCCGCGCGGCGGAAGACGCCGCGTCCAACTCGGGCGGCGAGGGAATCGAGGCCGCCTTGCGCGAGGCCCGATACGAATTCCTCCGCCACTCGGCCGCCCAGGCCGGCGCCCGCTATCTGGTTACCGGCCACACGGCCGACGATCAGGCCGAAACCATCCTGCACCGCATCCTCCGCGGGACGGGCATCGGGGGCCTGGCCGGAATGGCGCGAATCCGGCCGCTCGGCGAGGCGACAACGCTGGTGCGACCCCTGTTGGGATTTCGCCGGGCCGAGTTGGTCGACTATCTCGACGCGCTGGGCCAGCCCTATCGGGTCGATTCGAGCAATGCGAATTCGCAATTCACCAGGAATCGGCTTCGACATGAGTTGCTCCCCTTGCTGGCCGAACGGTACAATCCGGCCATCGGCGAGGCCCTGCTCCGCTTGGGAAACCTGGCCGCCGAGGTCCAAACGGTTGTCGATCACCTGGTTCGAGACCTGGCCGATCGGGCCATCGTCGAACACGGCGGCCGCATCGCCGTCAACACGGCGGCCGTCGCCAACGAACCTCGTTATCTCGTCCGCGAATTGCTGATCGCCGCCTGGCGCGGCCGCGGATGGCCCGAACAATCGATGGGCCGCGCCGAGTGGGACCAACTGGCCGAAATGCTCCTGACGAGCCGGCCTCGCAAAAAAATGTTTCCCGGCGAAGTAACCGCCCGCCGCGACGACGACCGGCTGTGGTTG
>JAFGAY010000152.1 GCA_016933425.1 Pirellulales bacterium | reverse complement strand
TTCGGCTTGCAGCGGATCGGCGACTTGATTTGGGCGGCCGGCGACATGCGCGTCCGCGGGTTTATGCTTGGGGGGACGGCGGGCCGCACGACGCTGGCCGGCGAAGGGCTCCAGCATCAGGACGGCAACAGCCACCTGCTGGCGATGACCGTACCCAACCTGAAGGCCTACGACCCGGCCTACGCCTATGAAATGGCCGTGATCGTGCTCGAAGGACTCAAGCGGATGTATTTTCTCGAGGAGGACATCTTCTATTACATCACCTTGATGAACGAAAACTACGCGATGCCCGTCTTGCCGCTGGGCAGCACCGAGGGAATATGCCGGGGCATCTACCGGCTGGCCACTCGGGAACTGGGCGACAAGAAACCCATGGTCCAGCTTTTCGGCTCCGGAGCCATATTGCGGGAGGTGCTTCGAGCGCAGGAGATTCTCGAGTCGCAATTCGGGGTAGGGAGCGACGTTTACAGCGTGACGAGTTACAAGGAATTGCTGACCGACGCCCGCGATTGTCAACGCCGCAACCGTTTGCGTCCCAACGGCAAACCGCGGGCGGCCTACGTCGCCCAAGCGCTCGAGGGCCGTCGCGGTCCGGTGGTGGCCGCCAGCGACTACGTCAGTGCGTTGCCGCTGTCGATTGCTCCGTGGATCGGGCGTCGCTATACTGTGTTGGGGACCGACGGTTTCGGGCGGAGCGAGGCCCGCGCCGAGTTGCGGCGGTTTTTCGAAGTCGACGCGGAGCACGTCGCCCTGGCCGCCTTGGAAAGTCTGGCCCTCGAAGGCCAGTTTCCCAAGGACAAACTGGCCAAAGCGATCCAGACCCTGGGCCTCGACCCCGACGCGCCCAATCCGGTGACGGTTTGAAACGACATATTATTCGCGGATAAACGCAAATGAGCATTGAATTCAAGCTGCCCGAGTTGGGTGAGAACATCACCTCGGGCGACATCGTCAAGGTGTTGGTTCACGAGGGCCAGGAAATCCGGCCGAACGAGAGCGCCTTCGAGCTGGAGACCGACAAGGCCGTCGTCGAGATTCCGGCGAGAGACGGGGGCACCGTGGTTAAAATACACGTAGGCGAAGGTCAGAAGGTGAACGTCGGCCAGGTGCTCCTGACGATCGAGCCGGCCGAGGCCGAGACGTCCGCCGAGCCGGCGGCGCCGGCCGCCGCGCCCGCGGCTCCGTCCGAACCGCGCCTGTCAGGAAGCGGCAAGCACACCGAGCCGGCTGTGTCCGCTCCTTCAGGGTCGCGGCTCGGTTTGGGAGAAAAACGCGATGCGGACGAAACGCCTGGCGGGCCGGAGCCGGCCGCCGCGCATGACGACGCGTTGATTCCCGCCGGGCCGGTTGCACGTCGCACGGCGCGCGAGTTGGGTGTCGATTTGTCGCAAATCGCCGGCAGCGGCCCCCATGGCCGAATCACGCCCGAGGACGTCGAGCACGCCGCCGCGCGCCGCGGGAGTTCGCCAAAGACCGCCCCCGCCGGCTTGCCCAGCGGCGCCGGCGCGGATATCCGCGAGCCGGTCACTCCGCCGGGTCGGGCGGATCACGACGCCTGGGGTCCGGTTCGCCGCGATCGCATTTCGCAGATTCGCCGCACCATCGCCAAGCACATGAGCCATTCGGCCACGACGATTCCCCACGTGACCAATTTCGACGACGCCGACGTGACCGAATTGGACGCCTTGCGGCGCGGCGTGCCACCGGGCTACCTGGGCCCGGGAATCAAGCTGACGATGATGCCGCTTGTGTTGCGCGCGGTAGCCACCGCCCTGCGGCAGCACCCGTTGGTAAACGCGAGCCTCGACGAGGAAAACGACGAGATTGTCTACAAGGAGTACGTCAACCTGGGCGTGGCGGTCGACACGCCGCGAGGGCTGGTCGTGCCCGTGCTCCGCGGCGTCGATCGGATGACGATTCCGGAAATCGCCGAAGCGGTCGGCCGCCTGGCCGAGCAGGCCCGGGGAGCGCAGTTCGCCATCGAGGACCTTCGCGGCGGGACGTTCACCGTGAGCAATCTTGGCGCGGTCGGCGGGACCTACAGCACGCCGATCATCAACCATCCGGAAGCGGCCCTATTGCTTTTGGGCCGCTCGCGCCGGATGCCCGTGGCCCGCGACGACCGGATCGAAACGCGGCTCATGCTGCCGTTGAGCCTGTCGTACGACCACCGGTTGGTGGACGGCGCCACGGCGGGCCGATTCTTGAACCAGGTGATCGACCTGCTCGAGTCGCCGGGAAAACTGGTGTTGGCGTAGTGATGTTTCAAAACACGTTCTTTAACCCAGCGTCGACCTCGTATCCGCGGTAAACCCCGGGTTGTGGCATTGACAAGGCGAGCATGGTTCACGGTTTGCTGTGTGTGATGATGGTGTTGGTCGCGGCGGGGACTCCGCCGGGCGAAGCCGTCTCGCGCGGCCGCGAGGCGCTCGACCATCGGTGGAGCGGCAGCTACCCGTGGTATGACGCGAAGGCCGACAAGGTCCGGCCCATCGACATTTCCAAGCCACCCCGGCTCAAGGACTGCAAGGGACGCTGCTCTGCCCGCGGCTCGGGCGACGGGCCCGCCCGCCGTGGAGAGTCGAATGATTGGGATCTTGGCCGGGATTTTGGCGGGTTCTCGCCGGTGATTGCGGAAATCCTGAAATGGACGTTCTGGCTCGCGGTGGCCGCGATTCTGCTGTTGGTGGTCTTTTTTCTCATTCGGACCTACGCCCGGGGCGATCTTCGCTGGGCAAAGGCCAAGCGGCAACCCAAGAGCGACTCGGACGAGGCCCGGCGGATCGAGGCTTTGCCGTTCCCGGTGCGTGCGGCCCAATCCGATTTTCTTGCCGAGGCGCGTCGGCTCTATCAGCAAGGTCAATACGGCGAGGCCGTGAAATACCTCTTCAGCTACCAGTTGGTTCAGCTCGACAAGCATCGCGTCGTCCGGTTGACCCGGGGAAAAACCAACCGGCAATATCTCCGCGAGATTCACCGCCGGGGCCGCCGCGGATTGGTCGGATTGTTTGAACAAACCATGCTCGCGTTCGAGGATTTTTTCTTCGGCAATCATCCGATCGACCAAGTGCGTTTCGAGGCGTGCTGGTCGCGGTTAGGCGAATTCGAGTCGCAGCTCAAGGGTGAAAACGGATGAACGGGGCGCGACGCAAATCGAACGACAAACGGGGAACTGACTCCGTGGCGCCGCGCGGCGCAGCATCGATCAAGATGCCGCCGCCATGGCGCCCGTTTTGTTTTTGCCGCCGAGTAGGATTTATCGCCTTGGTCTGGTTGCCGTTGTTTGCCGTATGTCTATTGGCTGCCGGCTGCCGGACGCGGTTGGAAGATACTTACGGCCAGCGGGCCGGCGCCGAAAAGAGCGTCAACGGCACCCGGGTCCTCGGCGAAATGTTCGAGAAGGCAGGCCACCGCGTGCTGAGTTGGGGCCGGCTCTCGCCCCGGCTCGAGAATCGCGCCGATTGCATTGTATGGTTTCCCGACAATTTCAATCCACCTTCAGACGAAACGGCCGAGTGGCTCGAATCGTGGCTCGACGCCGCGCCGGGTCGGGTGTTGATCTACGTCGGGCGCGACTTCGACGCGGCGTGCTGGTATTGGGACAAGATCGAACCGGCCGTTCCGCCCGAGTCGCGCGAGCACTTCGAAGAATACCGCCGCCGGGCCCAATGGGATTTCAAGAGCCGGCGAATCGGTCTGCCTCCCCAACAAACCGGCTGCTGGTTCGACATCGACCGGTCGCTGCCCCAGCGGTCGGTGCGAACGCTCTCGGGCAAACGCGACTGGCTCGAGGGCATCGACCCGACTAAGCTCGATATCGAACTGCGCGCGCGTCTCGTCCCGCCCGACAACACGGAGATCCTGCTCGAATCGGAAGGCGACATGCTCGTGGGCCGCCAGGCGATCGGCAAGAGCCGGTTGATTCTGGTGGCCAATGGCTCATTTTTGTTGAACCTGCCGCTGGTCAACCACGAACACCGCAAGCTGGCCGGAAAACTGATTGACGCCGTCGGGCCCGAGGAGAAAACCGTGGTCTTTTTGGAGACCGGCGAGGGAGGACCGTCGATCGTCGACAACGATCCCACGTCGATCGCGCCCACCGGGGTTGAAATCTTCAACATCTGGCCAACCAACTGGATTTTGTTACACTTGGCGGTCGTGGGCATTCTGTTCTGTTTCTGGCGATTCCCGATTTTCGGCCTGGCAACCCCCGGCAAACAGGACCGGCTGTCCGACTTCGGCAAACACCTCGACGCCGTCGCCGGTCTGCTCAAGCAGTCGGGCGACGAGGAATATGCACGAGGCCGCGTGAAGCACTACCTGCAAAAAATCAAACCGTCCGAGTGAAAACCACCGTTGAAAGCCCGATCATGCAAGAATCCGAATTGCCAAGCGTCCCTGAAACCACCTCGCCGCAATCCGCGCCGGAGGCATTGTCTGCCTCTTCCGCAACCGGTTCGTCGGACGCCCGAGCGCTCTTCGACCGCATCACGTCCGAGGTTGGCAAGATTTTCATCGGCCAGGATGAACTCGTGCTGGGTACGCTCGTGGCCTTGTTCTCCAGCGGGCACGTGCTCATCGAAAGCGTGCCGGGGCTGGGCAAGACGCTTTTGGTCCGCACGCTGGGTCGCGTGCTGGGCTGCCGTTTTGGGCGGATTCAGTTCACCGCCGACCTGATGCCTTCGGACATTACCGGCGCGCCCATCTTCGACATGAAAACCCAGGAATTCCGCTTCCGGCCCGGCCCGATCTTCACCCAGTTGCTCCTGGCCGATGAAATCAACCGTTCGCCGGCCAAGACTCACGCGGCGCTGTTGGAAATCATGCAGGAATACCGCGTCACGGTCGATCGGGTGAGTTACAAGATCGAGCGTCCTTTCCTGGTCATGGCCACGCAAAATCCGATCGAGTCGGAGGGGACCTACAATCTGCCCGAGGCCCAGTTGGACCGTTTCATGTTCAAGCTGGTACTCGAATATCCGACCGAAGCGGAGGAAGCCGACATTTTGGCGATGCACAGCGTCCAGGTCGACCTGGACGAGCGTCTGGCCCGGCTCGACACGATCACTTCGCCCGCCGAAATACTCGCGACGGGCCGGCGGTCGAGCGCGGTGCGCATCGACCCCAAGCTGGTCGATTTCATCAACCGGATCGTCCGGCTTACCCGCGAATGGCCCCATTTCCACATGGGAGCGTCGCCCCGGGCGGGGCTCGCCCTGATGCAAGGGGCCCGAACGCTCGCCGCCTTTCGCGGCCGCGATTACGCCGTGCCCGACGACGTGGTCGAATTAGTGCTGCCGGCGCTTCGTCATCGGGTAATCCTGTCGGCCGAGGCGGAAGTCGAGGGTCATCGGGTCGACGATTTGCTTCGGTCGCTGCTGAATTCGGTGGAGGTTCCGCGGCTGTGAACGCGCTAGCCGTAACGCTGCTGAAGTTGGCCGCGGCCGTGGCGCCGTTGTTGGCGCTGGCATGGGCGTGGCACGTCTACCCGCGGCGCCGCCTTGTGTATTTGGCGTTGATTCCCTCGCTGCTGACGTTGGGATTGATCGGCTCCGACGAATTGCTTTGGCCGATCGTGGGCGTCGATCTGGCGTGTCTTGTCCTGGCCGTCGGCGATCTGGCGACTTTGCCCCGCAGGCGCTACTTCTCGGTCGAGCGGCGCGCCGAACACGTTTCCTCGCTGCGTAAACCGCACGAGGTGACGCTCATGCTGGCAAACCACGCGCGCCGGGCATTCGCCGTGGCGCTGCGCGACGCGGTGCCCGCGGAGCTAAACCCCCGGCCGCGTCAGTTCGATCTGACCGTGCCCGGGGGAGCGAAGACGACTGTGAAATATCGTCTCAGCGCGTCGCATCGCGGGCCGTTTGTGCTGCCGGCCGTTCACCTTCGCGCGCCGAGCCGGTTGGGCCTCTGGCAACGGCTTTTGGTCTTGCCGTGCGAGACGCGGCTGGCCGTCTATCCCGACATGCAGCAGATCAGCCAATATGCCTTGCTGGCGCGGACCGACCGGCTGAATCTCGTGGGCGTTCACCGGGTGCGCCGCGTCGGCCATGACCACGATTTCGAGCGGCTCCGCGACTATACGCCCGACGACAACTACAAACACATCGACTGGCGCACCACGGCCCGGCGGCGCAAGCTGACTGTCCGCGACTTCCAGACGAGCCAGGCCCAGCGGATCGTATTTCTGGTCGACTGTGGGCGGATGATGACCAACGAAGCCGCGGGGCTGAGCCTGCTGGACCACGCGCTGAACGCCGTGCTGATGCTCGGCTACGTCGCATTGCGTCAGGGCGATTCGGTGGGATTGATCGCGTTTTCCGACGCTGTGCACCGTTTCGTCCCGCCCCACGGCGGAATGAGCCAGATGAACCGGCTGCTGCACGCCTCGTACGATCGGTTTCCCCAACTGGTCGAATCGCGCTACGATCTGGCGTTCCGCTACCTCGCTTCGCACTGCCGCAAACGGGCCCTGGTCGTGCTAGTTAGCAATGTGATCGACGAGGTCAACACGCACCAGATCGAACGTTATCTCAAAAACCTGGTCGGGCAGCACCTGCCGCTGGGCGTGTTGTTGCGCGATCGGCGCATGTTCGAAGCCGTCGAGGCCGCCACGGCGCCCGATTTCGAGCTGAACCCGACCGCGCCCTTAACCGATGCCCGACCTGACGCACGCCTCTGGCGGGCCGCAGCCGCCGCCGAGATACTCGGTTGGCGCCATCAGGTTCTCACCGATCTCGAAACCAAGGGCGTGCTCGTGCTCGACGTCGCGCCCGAAAACCTGACAGCCCCCTTGATAAACCGCTATCTGGAGATCAAGGCGAGACATCTTTTGTAGGGCTTTGGGGGTCGGGCTTTGGGGGTTGGGGATTGGGGATTGGGGGATTGGGGATTCGACTGAATCCCTCAATTCATAGCCGCGGGCGGAAGCCCGCGCGGCACTCACCCACCGCGGGACCCACTTTCTTCAAGTCGGTGATAGACTTTGCCGATTATTTGGATCATAGCGATTAGGGTTTGTTTATGATTACGTGCGCAGATCGCGCCACCTTCTCTAAATTACCTGAAATAACAAAATGAGAGACCTTCATCGCTCTCAAGACGACTGCCCCGTGTTGGCTGGCAACGGCTTCCCTGGATCCATGTCACCGCATGTCACGGGGAGGTGGACCGGCGGCCCGCAGCGTGCCTTCCTTTGGCTTCTCCTTTTCCTAGTGGGGCTGTCGGGATGTCGGGCGTTGGATTTTTACGATCGGACGCTCGAGCAGCCGGCGCCGCCGGGTCTGGTGCCGCCGTATGAGATGGCCATGCGGAGC
>JAFGAY010000151.1 GCA_016933425.1 Pirellulales bacterium | reverse complement strand
GGTCTGGGCCGTCCAGGCCGATCCGATCTCGCCGGGCTCGTGGACCATGATTCTTCTGCCCGACACGCAGAACTATTGTGGTTCGGACTCGGCGGCCCAGATATTCAATTCGCAAACCCAGTGGATTGCCAGCCACAAGACGACGCACAACATCCAAATGGTGTTGCACCAAGGCGATTTGGTGGGAAGCAACACGGACGCCCAGTTTACTAGAGCCAAGACGGCAATGA
The DNA here is from genome assembly GCA_016933425.1 of Pirellulales bacterium. Lineage (GTDB taxonomy): Bacteria > Planctomycetota > Planctomycetia > Pirellulales > Thermoguttaceae > UBA11386. Next base: position 15,380 of record JAFGAY010000151.1, on the reverse strand, counting down.
ACATTCTCACCGCGGCGGGCGTGCCCTATTCGGCCTGCACCGGCAATCACGACTACGTCGATGATTGCACGTACTATCGGGATTCCCTATTCAACAGCTCGACATACTTTGGCCCCGGGTCGGCCTACGCAAGCCAAGCGCACTTCCAGGGCACGGCCGGCGGGTTCTTCGAGTCGGGAAAGACAGACAACAGCTACTGCACGTTCAACGCCGGCGACAAGGATTGGCTTGTCTTTTCGACCGAATTCGGCCCGCGCGACGAGGTCGTCACCTGGATGAACGGCGTGGCCGCGGCCCATCCCAACCACAACTTCATTCTGAACACGCACGCCTATCTGTTCAGCGACAGCACCCGATATGACTGGGCGACCAAAGGGGTCATCCAGCGGTGGAACCCGAACGACCCAGTCTACGACCCCGAAGGATCGCAAAACGACGGTCAGCAGCTCTGGGACAAGATGGTCAAGAACTACGAGAACTGGAAGTTCACGTTTAACGGCCACGTCATTTACGACGGCACGGGCTGGCTGGCCAGCGAGGGCGACAACGGCAACGTGGTTCACCAGATGCTGGCCAACTATCAGGGAAAGACCGCTGGCGGCAACGGATATCTGCGAATTCTCGAGTTCATGGCCGACGGCGATACCGTGAAGGTGTCGAGCTATTCGCCCTATCTGGGCGAGTATCGCACCGCGGCCGACCAGGGTTTCACGCTGAAGATGAGCGAGGTGTCGGCGCTGCCACCGATTCCGCTGGTGCATGGCGTTTCCGCCGCCAACATCAGCGTAACCGACGGATCGAGCGTCTGGACGGTCGCCGGCAGCGGCCCGCAGGCTTATGCTCCGATCAGCCCCGCCAACGGCGCCGATCTGAGCGTCAGCATTAACAGCATCCCGGCTTATCGCGATCAAGGCGTGATGATCGCCACGGTCCGCCAGAACGGCCGCAACGGCTTCTACGGCACCGCCGAAGTCTGCTTCTGCAACGCCTTCGACATGGACATCGAAAGCGAGGACAACATTTTCAACATCGCCACGAGCCGAGCCTACAACGGCGGCGAATACAACATGAACGTCGCCACCGGGTTCTTCCCGTTCGCCGACGGCTGGATCGGCGGCCACGTCTACAACACCGGCATGTTGTTCGACTTCGACTACTTCGGCGTCACCCAGAACAACGTCCTGAAGGTGGGAACCGGCCGCTACAACGTCTCGATCGACGGCATCAACTCACAAAACGACGGGATGCTCTTCGCCGTCAGCGCCGAGAACGGCTACAACTACGTCTCGACGGCTCCCAAGACCGACGGAAGCGGCTGGGACATCGTGGTTCGCGACAACACGGCCGCTACCTTCTACGAATTCGAAAACTCCCAGTGGAGCTTCGTCTACGTCGACTACGACGCTCCCGGCCTGATCGGCGGCCGCGTCGCCGCCAACGGCTCCACTCTCCACGGCGAAGGAGAATTCACCGTCACCAAGGTGGGCACGGGCGTGTACCGCGTCACGGTCACGGGCCACTCGCCCACCGACGGCGTGCTGCTGTTGACGGTGGCCGACAGTGAAACCGACCTCATTACGGCGGCGGACGACAACATCATCTCGTACCAAGCCGACGGAAGCACATTTCTAGTCAACGTGCGCGACCGCAACGGTTCGGCGTCACCGTTGGAGGACGGCAGCTTCGTATTCGTGTTTCTGCCGTTCAGCGGCCGGCTTATGCCGGCGTTGCCCGGCGACGCCAATTACGATGGAACGGTCGACGAAGAGGACGCGGCCATCCTGGCCGGCAATTGGGGCCGGGCAAATGCGACCTGGGCCATGGGAGATTTTAACCTAAACGGCAGGATTGACGCGGCCGACGCATCGGTCTTGGCGGCAAATTGGGGAAACGGCGGCGGGACCGAAGCTATCGCCGGCGTGCCGGAGCCGTTTGCCGCTGGCTTGTTTATGACTGCCATGATCTCGTTTCTGACGACACGATGGCGGTAAACGCGATCGGCAAGACTACACGCGGCGCTCGGCGAGGCTTGTTGCTGGGGAGGCGCCTCGCCGGCGCCCGCGAACCCCGCACCACCACGGCGGAGCAGGGAAGAGGCATAACCCCGTAGTACCGAAGCATCGGACGAGGCGTCCACGGGACGCAAAGGGAGAAGGAACGATGAATCATTCTGGGATAGGTCGCGCCCCGGCTACCGCGGGGCGAAGTCGCGGTTTCACGCTCGTCGAGCTTTTAGTGGTCATTGCGATCATCGGAATCTTGATCGCCTTGTTGCTCCCGGCCGTTCAAGCTGCCCGCGAGGCGGCCCGGCGAATGCAGTGCACGAATCACCTCAAGCAGCTTGGCGTGGCGCTGCACGCCTATCACGACAACCACCAGGTCTTGCCGTTTGCCTCGGGTTACACCATCGCCCAGACGGGAACGTGGCTTTCGTTCATCCTTCCACAATTGGAACAACAGGCGATTTATGACGAGATCAATTTCGAGATCATGATGAGCGACCCTCGGAACAGCCGGCCCGTCACAACGCCGATTCACTGGATCGTTTGTCCGAGCGATCCACGATCGAGCGAACCAATCATGAATTGCGATTCGCGGGTGTCGGGCATGAATCCCAACCCGTCGCTAAAACTCTGGTATCCGGCGTGCATGGGGCCGACGCACGACGACGGCTGCGTGTATTGCCCCCTGGGGAAAACCAGTTCCATTTCGCCGGATAGCTACTGCTGCCAGGGCTGGAATTTCGGTTCCAAGGAACCGGCGGACAACGCCGTCGGCATGTTCGGACGCTATCCTTCCGGCGTGAAATTCGTCGACGTCACCGACGGACTTGCCTGCACCATAGCGATTGGTGAAACGCTGCCGGACCAGTGCCTCTACAATGGAGCCTACGCGAACAACTTCCCGCTGGCCGGAACCAGCATTCCCATGAACACGTTTGAAACGTGCGACGTTCCCGGCGGAAAGTATTACGAAGCGTGTGGTTTCAAAAGCTTGCACCCCGGCGGCGCCAACTTCCTGATGGGTGACGGAAGCGTCCATTATCTTGAGGAATTCATCGATTACAGACTCTACAACGATCTCGGTACCCGGGCCGGCGGCGAAGTCGCTGCGCTGCCCAACGGTTGATGCCGTCGAGCCTGCTCGACGTTTTGCCGAGGCATTACATGGGCGCCGCGCGGGCGCGGCGGCTAAGGTCCCGCGTCACAGTAAGTTGATTGAAATCAAAACTATCAAGGAGAGAAAGGAACACTGATTCTCGCTAATCCCTACTTCTACTGTCCCATATCGAAAATCAACCGAATCCCTTGGCAATACTAGTGTTACGCGGTTCTAAGCCACCACGAAGCGGTCACGAAGCACACGAAGAAGCCCAAGGCACCAGAAGCGAAGAAAGGCGGTGTCCGGAGAAAATCCACTTTTTGCTTCGTGATCTACGCGCCCTTCGTGGCATGAAAAACGTGCTTGCCTAATCTCTTGCACGGAAGAGAGTTACGTTGAATATCATCTTTGGACAGTAGAACTACTGATTCGCTACAATTAGCGTGGATCAGTGTTCCACGAAAAATGGTTAACTTATTTTGGTGCGATTTCAACTTAATTATCGCAAGCGACTCTCTTACAAACTCAGGAACATGCCGGATGGAGCGCATCGATCATCTTAGACTGGCCCGGCCGTGTTGTCTTGCACTGGCATTCCTGCTTGTGGTTGGTCCGATCCTGTATGGTTGCCGCCCGGCGGGACCCGATCGCGTTCGCGTCAACGGCAAAATCACGTTTGCCGGTGGGCCGCCGCCGGCAAATGGGATTGTCTTCTTCGCGCCCAAAAAATCGGCCGAGGGATTTCCTTGCCGGCCCGGGCGGGCTCGTTTCGCGCAAGGAGACGGCGTTTTTTCCGTCACGTCGGTCCAGCCGGGCGATGGTCTGATTCCGGGCACGTATCGGGTGGGAATCAATTGCTGGCGACAACTACCCGGCGACGATGGCACGCCGGGCCTGAGCTACATTCCCGCGAGTTACACCCCACCGGAGATAACCGTCACGCTCGACGGTCCCAATCCCGTTGAATTCAACCTCGACGTGCCGACGACCCGATGAAGACGCGGTCGATGGGGCATAAGTCATGCCTGGCGGCATGATTTGGCCCGCAAGCTCGCCGTTGTTTTTTTCCAGGCGGCGGCGAGGACCACGATGAGCGAGGAGAGGATCACGATGACCGCACCGGTCGGCAGGTCGGTGGCGGCCGAAATCAGCAGTCCGCCGAATCCGCTGGCGGCTCCCAGGGCGGCCGAGACGAGCAACGTCCGTCCATATCCGCGGACCAACCGCGACGCCGCCACGGCCGGGTTGGCCAGCAGGCTGTAGATCATCAGCCCGCCCACCGTTTCGAAATTGACGGTCAGCACGAGACTCGCCAAAAGCAAAAACAGCGTCCAAACCAACGTCACGCGCACGCCGGCCGCGGCGGCGTGGGTCCGGGAAAAGAGAATCGCTCGCATTTCCTTGTAGAACGCGGCCACGAAGATCAGCTCGACGGCGGCCGAAGCGACCATGATCCAGACGTCGCGCCAGCGGCAGAACGCCAGACTGCCCCAGAGCAGATTGCGGACCTCGTTGTCCGACACGCCGTAAATACTAAAAAGGCCCAGCCCAAGAAACGCCATTCCCATCATCAACGAAAAAAGGATGCCCAGGATTACGTTGATGTCCATGCGGACCGTCTGTGGATCGATCAAGCCGATCGCCACGGCCGAAATCGACGCCGCGGCCAGCGCGGGAATCAGCAAAACCGGCCCCGTGAGCCCGGCCAATGCTCCAAAAACAGCCCCGGCCAAGGCGGCATGGGCAACACAGATGCCCAAAAACGGGATGCGCATGCCGACAATGTAACCGCCCAATAGGCCCGTCGACGCTCCCGTCACGATGCCCGCGCACATTACCGGAGCCCAGAATAACAAGTCCATCAGCGAGGGGCTCCTTGGGAATGCGGCGCGAGCAGGTAGCGGCCCTCGCGGCGCAACACGGTTAGCCCCGGGCCGTAGAGTTCCGCGATGCGATCGTGGGTGAGGACTTCGTCGCCTTGGCCGTGGGCGATAACTCGCCCGGCGCGGAGCACGAAGACGCGGCGCGTGCCGCCGGGCAGCGTTTCGAGGTCGTGGCAAACCAGCACGATCGTGAGCCCCGTTTCCCGATGGAGCTCGCCTAGCGTCGCGACGATCTGCTCGCGCCAAAAGGCGTCGAGGTTGGCCGTCGGTTCGTCGAGCAGGAGAATTTCGGGCTCTTGGACCATGGCCATGGCCAGCAGGGCCTTGCGTTGCTCGCCGCCCGAAAGAACGCCATAGGGTTCTCGGGCCAGCGAGTCGAGGCCCAGTCGCCCGATCCATTGATCCACCCGTCGCCAATCCTCGCGTCCCAGCGGCCGCAACAGGCCCGCGCGGCCGGTCCGCCCGATGGCGACCACTTCGCGCAGCGTCAGGGGCATTTCGCTTCCCGGCGCGAGCACCTGGGCAAGACAGGCCACCCGGCGCCGCAGCCGCGCCAGGGCAACTGCCCCAAGTCGTTCAACCTGTTGCCCGAGTACCCGGACGCTTCCCGATGAAGGCCGGACCGTGCCCGTCAGGCACTTTAAAAGCGTGGTTTTGCCGGCTCCGTTGGGTCCGAGGACGGCCAGGATTTCGCCGGCGTCGACCGTCAGCCGCCCGACGGCCAGAATAGTCCGCCCGCCCCGAACAACCAAAAGATCGTCGATCTCGATGGCGTGGGGGCTCATGGGCGGCTTTCCTCGACCAGCGCGGCAATGTTTGCCCGAACCAGCGACTCGAAACCGCGCGGGCCGGAATTGGTCGGAAAATTGCCGAAAACGACCACCCGGGCGCCGAGTCGATCGGCCAGCGCGTCGGCCAATTGGCGGCCTTCGGGCAGATTGGCGACGATCAGCTGCGCGCCGGCCTTTTCGCCCGCGTGAATGGCTTCGTCGATCTGACCCGGCCGCGCCGTGTCGACCGACGAAAAAGTTGCGGCGACGTCGAGTCCCAGACGGCGGCAAAACGCGGACTGGTGGCCGCTGGCCAACACGGGCGTTCCGCTCAGGCCGGCCGCCTCGACTTCATGAATCATCCAGGCGTTCAATTGATCCATGCGTTGCCCGATGGCCGCCAATCGCCGTTCGGCGTCGTCCGGCGAGAGTCGGCCGGCTTGGACCATCGCCTCCGCGAGTTGCCGGCAAGCCGACTCGTAGGTCGCCGGCTCGCAGAGCCCCCCGCGAACCGTCACGGAGGCGACACGAGGGGCCTCCGCCGGGTCGTCGCTCAGTCGAGCGTCCAACGATTCCTGGAAATCGAAGCGAACTAGCAGACGGCAGGCTCGCATTTGACGGGCCTGGCTCGGACGAAAGTCGAAATGGCCCGGGCACATTCCCGGCTCGGCCATCGTGACCAGCGGTTCGTTTTCACCCAACAGATCGAGGACGGCCGCGGCCAGATAGGAATTGGCCGCCGCGATGGGCGAAGTCCGGCCGACCGATTCATGCTGCGCGCGGGATGCGTGGTTCGCGTCCTCCGCGCCGGGTGAACTGACCGCCGGGCGGCAACCAGCCAGGACCAGCGTCAGCGGCACCAATAGGAGTATTGCAACATGGTTTCTCATGGCGGCTGGCGTCCGAATCGTTCGTTGTTCCACACGACCGGGGCCGTGTGAGAAAAATGAACAGTGTTATGATTTTGTCAATCGTAACACAAAAGACGAGCCCTGAGAAGACATCTCCCTTGCAAGGGTGACGTTCGGGAAGGATTCCTGCTACAGGGTCGGGTAGCAAAGCCGTTTTTTACAAACGGTTGTCGGCCCAAGGGAAGGGAATGGTGGGCTTCCGGAGCACGATTCACTTTTTGTGCGGCGGGCAATGATAAAATTGCCGATTCACGGACCAGCAGAAACAAGGAAGCGGTTTCCGACAATAGTCGTCCGCGCACCGGGGTAGGCACACGCACGGGATGCAGGGAATCGGTTTCCGGCAATAACCGTCACAGGAAGCGGGTATCGCGGGGTAACAGAAGCAGGGGTAGGGCTTCCTGCAATAGCAGTCCGGACAGCAGTACGGTACGGTTGCGCAACGAGTGCACTGCAATTCTCGCTCCAAGGAGTCTGAACACAACCCGGCGGCATTCGAGTGCTCCGCAAGGCCCAACAGAAACAGCATTCCCAGGCATACGATCCATCGATTCATGGCAGGACTCATTGAAGGATTCACGCGGATTCGGTCCGCAAAGTGAGGAATAATATCAAGATTGATGGTATTACGGTTGCCCTGCCATGGGCGGCGGCAACGGCGGCTGTTGGGCTGGAGTTGTCTTCGGCAACGGGACGACCTGCAACGGCTCTTCCGACAACACGAAGGATTGTGACGCGGCAGGGTTCAGGCGAATTTGCCACCCACCACCCAAGGCGCGATAAAGTTGAATCAGATTCTGGGCAACCGAGCCCTCGACGACCGCCAACTGGTCCTGTTGCTGGGTCAGAAATTGCTGAACGTTGAACACCCTGTTAAAGTCGACGATGCCTTCTTGATATTGCGACATGACCAGTTGGACCGACTGGCGGGCAGCTTCGGCGCTTTCGGCGATCGAGCGGACCTGCTGCTGGGACTTGAGAAAAGCGACTAGAGCGTTTTCGGCTTCCGCGTTGGCTTGCAAAACGGTGTTCTGGTACTGCACCGCCAGTTGTTGGAACCGCGATTCCTGAACCCGGATGTTATTGGCCAGGCGGCCGTAATTCAGAAGGTTCCATTGGAAGGAGGGTCCGACGTTCCCCGCGAACGAATTCGCGTCAAACAAGTCCTCAAACCTCGATGCGTCGAGGTAGATCGTGCCGTTGATGGAGAAATGGGGGTACAACTCGGATGTGGCGACGCCGATCATGGCGCTTTGGGCTGCAACCTCGCGTTCCACGCGACGAACGTCCGGCCGGCGCCGGAGGAGTTCGGCGGGAATGCCGACGGCCACTTGCGCCGGCGCCTTCGGAATGCCCCGGCTTGCCGACAAGATCGCGTCGAGGTCCTGAGGCGGCATGCCCAACAAAATACAGAGTTGATTGACGGCTTGCCGGCGCGCGGACTCCAGCGGAGGGATGGTCGCCATGGTGTTGGCAAGGTCGGATTGCGCTTGGGTCACGTCGAGGCGCGTGGTGACGCCATGCCGAAGACGATCTTCTGCAATGCGGAGGCTGCCTTGCTGGATATTGACGTTTTCCTTGGCAAAGGCAAGCCGTTGCTCGGCGATGCGCACATCCATATAACTTTGGGCCACGTCGGACAAAAGAAGCACCAAGACTTCATCGTAGCGCTCAATCGACGCGTCCAGATTCGCGTCCGCAGCCTCAATAGCGCGGCGAAAACGACCCCAGAAATCAAGCTCCCACGCCAGAGAACCCCCAAGCGTCCACTGATCAAAGAAACGGACGGGCATCATGCTGGTGGGACCGTTCTTGCTGATGGCAACGCGAGAATAATCGCCAAAAGCATCCTGATGCTGCGGGAAAAGCTCGCCCGCCGCGATTGCCCGCAGGGCCCGAGCTTCCAGAATCCGCAATCCGGCAATGCGCACGGAAAGGTTCTGACGGTACGCGGTTGCGATGAAAGAGTCAAGAACGGGATCATGAAACACGCGCCACCAAGCGGCGTCGTCAATCCGCGATGTTTCAACCGCCGGATCCGTCGCGTCCAACCACTGGTCCGCCACCGGCGCGGCGGGTGGGGAATAGTTTGGCCCTACCTTGAAACCGTTGAAAACGTACTCATGCAATCCCGTACACCCCAAGGACGGCAGCAAGATTATCATTGCCAGAAGGAAGAACAAAATGCGGTCACGAAGCCGGGTTTTGGAGTCGTTTGGCGAAAAGAACATCGCTTTGCCTAGCGCAAACCAACCGGATTTCATGTCCATTCCTTCGGTGCAATCGTTAAATGATCTTCCATGATCAAAATCGGCATTTCTCGTACAAACAGACTGGAATAGCCGGAATTGCCCGAAAAGTTTGCGCAGTCAGACCTAGTTTATCGCAAAATAGGGGGACTGTAGCGAATCTCACAACGAATTATCAAGTCGGTTCACCGACCTTCGCGGAAGCGATGACGCCCCGGGCTTACTGCTTCTGCAGGGCTCAATAATTGGGCAATCGACCGCCGTGAATCGTGGCCATCCGTCCACGGGGTTTTTTATGCGCCGCTCGCGCTATCTTGCTTCTGAAACGTTGTCGCAAGCAGAGGCTAGTTCAAGGGCGGTCTTTTTCTTGATGAACAAGCCGGCCACGAGGACGAAGAACAACGGGATGAAGATGAGATCAATAAAAGTTGCCGAGAGCATGCCGCCGGTGACCGCGGTTCCAATGGCGTTCATGGCCCCGGCGCCCGCGCCGGTGGCGATTGCCAGCGGCAGCGTGCCGAAGAAAAAGGCCAGCGAGGTCATGATCACCGGGCGGAATCGGATTCGCACGGCCGCGAGGGTCGCCTCAACCAGTCCTTCTCCTTGCCGCCGTTGTTCCTTGATGAATTGAATGATAAGAATCGCGTTTTTGGTCGAAAGCCCGAGCGTCGTCAGGAATCCGATCTGAAAATAAACGTCGTTCGACAGCCCACGCAGCGACGTGGCCGCCAGAGCGCCCAATACGCCCAGCGGCAACATTAAAAGATTGACAAAGGGAATGGTCCAGCTTTCATACAGCGCGGCGACGCAAAGAAAAATCACAAAAATGGAAAAAGCGTACAGCATCGGCGCCTGGGCGGTCGCCATGCGTTCCTGGTAAGAAAGCCCGGTGAAGTCATAACCGATGCCGGCGGGCAGCTTCGCGACGATTTCTTCCATGGCTTGCATGGCCTCGCCGGAACTTCTGCCCGGCGCCGGCTCCGCCCAGATGTTCAGCGCGGGAAAACCGTTGAAACGCTCGAGCTGGGGTGAATTCGACGTCCAGCGGCTCGAAGCAAAAGAGGCATAGGGGACCATCTTCCCGGCGGTATTGCGAACGTACAGTTTTTCGAGGTCCTTGGGCAACATGCGGTAGGGGGCGTCGGCCTGGACGAATACCCGCTTGACGCGACCGCCTTGGATGAAGTCGTTGACATAGGCGCTGCCGAACGCGGCGGAGAGCGTGGTGTGAATGGAATTGAGCGGGACGCCCTGCGCGCCGGCAGCTTCCCAGTTCACGTCGATGCGAAATTCGGGCACGTCCTCCAGGCCGTTGGGGCGAACATTGACCAACCGAGGGTCCTTCATGGCCATGCCGATCAGTTGGTTTCGGGCGTTCATCAGGGCCGTGTGTCCCAAACCGCCGCGGTCCACCAGCTCAAAATCCACGCCCCGGGCAGTGCCCAGCTCGACGACGGCCGGGGGTGGAAAAGCGAAAACCCGCGCATTGCGGATGGTGAAAAACGCCATGGTCGCCCGGCCGGCAACGGCCTTGCTTTTCAAATCCGGCCGATTGCGCAGTTTCCAATCCCTCAATTTAACAAAAATCATGGCGTTGTTCTGCGATCTACCGGAAAAACTCATGCCCGAGATCGCCATGCACGATTCGACCGCTTCTTTTTCGTTTTCGCGGAAATAATGCGACACTTCGTTCGCGATCGCTTGAGTTTGTTCAAGCGTGGCGCCGGTGGGCATGAGAATCTGGCACATCAAGATTCCTTGATCCTCATCGGGCAAATAAGCGCTGGGAAGCTGCAAAAATAAGTAGCCCACCGTGGCGACGAGCAGAACGTAGAGAAACAGAAAACGAAACTTCTTGGCCAGCGAATATCCGACCAAGGACACGTAGCGATCGCGAATCCAGAAAAAGATCCGATCAAACCGCTTGAAAAAAGGCCTAAGAAGGAAAAAGGCATTTTCGGCCGGTTCATGACCTTTGCCCACGGGCCGCAGGAAAAACGCGCAGAGGACGGGCGTCAAGATGAGGGCCACCACGACCGAGAGCAACATCGAAGCAATGATAGTGACGGAAAACTGGCGGTAGATAACGCCGGTCGAGCCGGGGAAAAAGGCCATCGGACCAAATACCGCGGAGAGCACCAGGCCAATGCCGATCAACGCGCTTGTGATCTGGTCCATAGACTTGGCCGTGGCCTCGCGGGGTGAGAGCCCTTCTTCGCTCATGATCCGTTCCACGTTTTCAACCACGACAATGGCGTCGTCGACCAACAAACCAATGGCCAGCACCATGGCAAACATGGTCAGCATGTTGATCGAAAACCCAAACAGACCCAGAACGGCGAAAGTGCCCAGCAACACCACCGGCACGGCGATTGTGGGAATCAGGGTGGCGCGAATGTTCCCCATGAAAAGATACATAACGAGGAAGACCAGGACGATCGCCTCGATAAGGGTCTTCACCACTTCCTCAATGGCTACTTCCACGAAAGGCGTCGTGTCGTAAGGATACACGACCTTCATCCCCGCCGGGAAAAATCGGCTCATTTCCTCCAGCTTTGCCTTAATGGCATTGGCCGTGTCCAGTGCGTTCGCGCCGGGAGCCTGCCGAATGGGGAGACCGGCGGTGGGTTTGCCGTTGTAAAAGGCTTCCGTATCGTAAAATTCAGTCCCGAGTTCGGTTCGCCCCACGTCCCTGATCCGAACCACCGAACCGTCGGGATTGGTCCGTACGGGAATCGCGGCGAACTCCTCGGGAGTCTGAAGCAGGTTTTGCACCACGATCGAAGCGTTTAGGCGTTGCCCTTTTACGGCCGGAGCCCCGCCGAACTGTCCCGCCGAAACTTCGACGTTGTAGGTCCGCAGCGACTGAATCACGTCTTCGATCGTAAGGTGATAACTGATTAACTTGTCGGGATTGAGCCAAACGCGCATCGCGTATTGGGTTCCAAATGTGTTGACTTCGCCGACACCGGGAACGCGTGCCAGAACCTTTTCCAGATTCGATTGAGCATAGTCGCGCAGATCAATGCCGTTCATGCTGCCGTCTTCGGACACCAATCCCACAATGATCAGGTAGTTCCGCGTCGATTTGCTGACCATAAGGCCGGTGCGCTGAACCACCTCCGGCAAACTTGCCATGGCTAATTGAAGTTTGTTCTGAACCTTGGCCCAGGCCAGATCCGGGTCGGTCCCCGGCTTGAAGGTCAATTCGATTCGCGAGGAACCCGCCGAGTCGCTTGTTCCCGAGAGATACAGCATGTCGTCGAAACCCGTCATTTTCTGCTCAATGATTTGGGTTACGCTGTTCTCCACCGTCTCGGCCGACGCTCCTGGGTAGTTGCAGTCGATGGCAATCGACGGCGGGGCAATGGGAGGGTACTGCGAAATGGGGAGAGTGTAGATCGCTAGGACGCCCAACGCCATCATAATGATGGCGATTACCCAGGCAAAAACAGGACGATCCAGAAAGAATCTCGAAAGCACCGAGTGACTCCGTCAGTTCAGGGGGGCGGCCGCCCGAGCCGTGCTTATGGGTTTGGTTGCGCTCGTTTTTTCAGTTCCAAAGGGAACCGTCTTGACGACCGTGTTGGGGGGAAGGTGTTCGACTTTCTGAATGCCCTCGACAATAACGTGCTCCCCTTGCGAAAGGCCCGAGGTCACTAGCCACTGATTGCCCAGGGCGCGATCGGTCGCAAGGCCTCGAAGATGGACTTTTCCTTCACCGTCCACGACGAAGGCCAAGGGATTGCCCCGCGGATCGCGAGTTACCGCCTGTTGGGGTATCAGAATCGCACGATCATTGATCCCTTCGTCGATAATCGCGCTAACAAACATATAGGGCAGTAGAATCCCCTCGGGGTTGGGCACAACAATCCGCAGGATGACCGAGCCGGTGGTCGGGTCCACGGTCACGTCGCGGAACTTGAGCGACCCTTCTTGCGGGTATGCCGTGCCGTCCTCCAAAACGATTTTAACCTTGTCGGTCCCATTGTCCTTGAGCCGCCCGTTGGCCAGGCTGCGTCGCAATCGGGTCAGTTCCGTGGTCGATTGAGGCACGTCCACGTAAATGGGGTCGAGTTGCTGAATGGTGGCCAAGGCCACCGGTTGATAGGCCGTTACGATGGCGCCTTCGGTCACGTTCGACCGGCCGATCCGACCGGAGATGGGGGCCGTTATCTTCGTGTACCCCAAATTGATTTGCGCCGTCTCGAGCGCCGCTTCCGCCTGCTTGATGGCGGCTCGCGCCACGTTTACCGCTTCCCGGTCGCTTTCCACCTGGGCTTCGGCCGCCCTCAAGGTGGAGTCAGCCACCTCGACGTCGGCCGCCGCCTGATCGCGCTGCATGGCGGACGCGGCCTGGGTTTTGACTAGCTTGTCGTAACGTTCATAATTGGTCCGAGCAAGTTTCAGAACGGCCTCGTGCCGTTTAAGGCTGGCAATGCTCGCCCCCAGTGCGGCTTCCGTTCGGTCGGCCGCCTCTTTCGCCGAAAGAAGTGTTGCACTGGCGCTGTTGAACGCGGCTTCATAGGGGGCCGGATCAATTTCGTAAAGTATTTCACCAGCCTTAACGTCAGCGCCTTCCTTGAAGAGCCGCTTCTGCAAAAGCCCGTTGACCTGAGGCCGAATTTCCGCCACAAGATAGGGAGAGGTCCGGCCCGGCAACTGCGTGGTCAACGTAACCGGCCGAGGTTCAACGGTCATTACGGCCACTTCCGGGACAAAGGACGGAGGGGGCGCCTGCTGGCGTTTGCAGCCCGGTAGGCATAAGCCCACGATCACCGCCACCGCACCGAGCAGCTTACCTGGGAATCGATGCATTGCTAACGTCCCACTCACAATCATTGTCTCCTGAATTAGTTTTGCCGACGTCCCGGGAAAAGAGAGTTCGATTTGTTTATCTCTGTCTTCTGCCTAATTTTATGGCTTCAATCCATTCAGCAACAGATCCAACAAAGTATTGGTCCACTCCTCCGCGGGCCGGTGCTCGTCGGTGGAAAGTTGCTGCTCCGTCGAGACGATGACTGCCCCAAGAAGCACCTCGGCCGCGCGCAAGGCATTGACTGGGCGAAACGTACCCTCGGCGATGCCCTGCTCGAAGATAACCGTGAGATCCGCGATTCCCTTGGTTCGGCAACTCTGCTTGTACTCCTCAGCAACGTCGCTAATTCGCGAGTTCTTAAACAGAAAATCAAAAATGCCGCGGTTCGTGGCAAAGTACTCAAACCACCTCCGCAGTATTCCCTCAAGTTTCTCGCTCGCGGAACCATGGTTCGCCATCGCTTCGTCGAAAATCAACGTCGTCGGCTCCATCGTCTTGCCGTAGATGAAGTTGATCAAATCGCGCTTGCTGGCGAAATAATTGTAAAGACTCCCCTTGGCCACGCCCGCCGTCTCGGCCACGCGGTCCATCGTCAGACCGTCCACCCCTTGGTTGGTCAGTATCTCGACGGCAGCCGCATAGACGGAATCTCTCATCAGGGAATTCATCATTTCTTTGCGTCGTTCAGCAAGATCCGACATGGCAACCTCGTTGCAAGTAGCCGTGGAATGACCCTCTATTCCATTATATGACCGTGTGGTCATTATATGAACCAATAGGTCAGTTTCCAAGGCCGATGCTTCTGATTGTAAAGAAAAAGTGCACAAAATACACAATGTGGATAATGCCATATGCCGCTTTGTGGTGGTGCATATAGTGCGGTCCATCACTTCCTAGATGGCGCCCGGCTCCTCGATCGTGCGTGCCGCAGGCCGGTTGCTCTTCTCGCTCCGGTCAGTCTCTCCTAAAATTCGCTCGGATACATGGCACAAGCCGCTCAAGAGATGGATGCTCGAACGAGGCTGCTGGCGCTCCCCACGCGACTGGCGGCCCAAGAAGGCTTCGCCGAGATTGTCGCGGAACTCCGCGCGGGCCACGCCGCCACTCTCGACGGAGTCTGGGGCTCGTCGTGCGCGCTGGTGGCGGCCGCGCTGGCCCAGCAGACGTCGCGTCCGTTGGTCGTGGTTTGTCCCCTGGTCGACGACGTCGACGAAACGATCGACGACCTGCGTCTTTTCACCGAGCTGTCCGCCGAGCGGTTTCCGGCTTGGGAATCGACGCTCGACGAGCGAGTGTTGCACGACGAAACGCTGGGTGATCGGGTTCGCATGATGAAGCTTCTCGGCGGGCCCACGCCGCCGCGGCTTTTGGTCGCGAGCATCCAAAGCCTGATGCAGCCGGTGCCCGACGCCGCCTCGTTGGCCGCCCAAACCAGGGCCGTTCGCATTGGCCAGCCGCTTGCCCGCGATCCGTTTATCCGTTGGATGGTCGAGTGTGGTTTTCACAACACGACGGCGGTCGAGTTGCCGGGCGAGTGCGCGGCGCGCGGGGGAATCGTCGATGTTTTCGCCCCCGATTGGCTCAATCCGGTCCGCGTCGAATTGGTCGGCGACGTGGTCGAGTCGATCCGTTCCTTCAGCGTGACG
>JAFGAY010000150.1 GCA_016933425.1 Pirellulales bacterium | reverse complement strand
TCGTCGCCGTCGGCGTATTCGCTTGCCTCGATCAAGCGATTTCGGTGATCCCACACATAACGGGTGACCTCCGTGTCCGAGGCGCTGTCGCATTTCCCATCCGAATTGCCGTCGATGAATCGCGCGACCGTGTTGCCTTCGGCGTCATAACCGTAAGTGTAATTCCCGACGACTTCCACGCGGTTGTACTGGCCGGTCGCGTAGGTCGTCGCCGCGCCGTCACGGAAGACGGCCTCGCGGTTGCCGTTGGCTTGAGTTAGCTATCGTGTCGATTATTTTCTGTCCCCCGATTTGTTTCGACGTTTCCATTTCACGTTGAACCAAGACACTCGCCAGTGCCGGTTGCTGATCCGGGGTTCAAAGGGAACATCTTCAAGATGCTCCAAAGTGCAAAAAGCTCTGGATTACCGGGAACCCAAACATTGAATTGAAGGTTAGTTAACCCGAGATACATAGCCTGATTCTTGTCAATGGCCTCTTCACCTGAGGCTTCAATTGGTACGATTCCTTTTTCAATATTGTCGAGTTGTCCCTTGGATAACCTCCCGTCATAATAGGTCACGATTTCCCTGGTGGTTAGGAGCGTCCATACACGTTCATTGGAGAAGATTAGAACAGGTATGCCGTTCGGCGCAGCCATTTCTTTTATTTCGATCTGTTTTTCCTCAGGCAGATCAGAAAACGGCATACATTGTTTTTCAAGTAGCCTGTGTTGGTTGGCACGCCACAGGATTCGCTCTTTGTACCAATCATCTTGGTTCATCTGGCACCCTACTGCAAATCGAATTCAATTACATAATCCGTGAGAAAAAAAGGATAAGTCCAATTATTTGCGTTTCAGGGTTTCTTTACCAACGTCTCCTGCATCACCCGCTCGAAGGCCGCGTAGTCGCTCTCCTTGCCGAAAATCCGCGCGCGTGCGTTTGCACGGTTGTTTACGTGAAAGACCATTCCCCCAGGAGCTACACGGGCTGTTCGCGGCATGGACACAATCTACCACAACCGCCCGCATCCGTAAATAATTGGGGTTCATCCGACTAAAGCGTATGTTGTTTGATGGATGCCGAGGATTTTGATTTTGAGGAACTCGGGGTCTCGGAATCCGTAGGCTTGGCGTTTCATGGTTTTGATTTTGTTGTTGGTGCCTTCCAACGCGGCGGTCGAGATCGGGTAGTCGTACCAGGCCAGGATGCCCTGGGCGTGGAAGCGGAGCGTGCGGGAGAACTCCTTGAGCACCCGAACGCCGGAGGATTCGACAGACCGTCCTGACCCATGTCTACGACGCCCAGCGGCGGCTCTCCTATCAGGGCGCCACCACCCTGGGCGGCGCGACCGACGACGCCGTCCGCGCCATCAAACGCAACTACGACACGATGGGCCGCGTCGAAAAAATCACCTCCTACCCCAACGCCGACGCCACCGGCACGGGGCACTGCCAGCACGGCCGCCGGATTTCAGTTTCGACCTTGTCAGCTACCGGTTTGGCTGATAATCTAAGCGGTTTATGGACAGTCTTGGCATGGCTCCCGTTTGGCTTGGCCTGCCCCGCCTTGGTCGTCGCGGAAATGCCCTTTGGGTTTTGTGGGCGACGGCTTCGACAGGCTTGTTTTGGGCCGAATGAGGCAGTCCTTCCCTCTTATTCCCCTTTCGCGTGGGGGGGCTCCACGGCGTCGTATGATTGTGTAGCAGCATTTTGCCGGCGGCCGGGCTTAGGGGTGGAATCATTTCCCGTGAAGACGTTGCTCAACAAACTGAAAAGCATTTTCGACCTGGAAGGCTCCGGGCGGCTGATTCTCTATAGCGCGCTGGTGGGCGTGGTTGCCGGGCTCGGGGCGGCCGTTTTTTACGTCGGGCTCAATTGGGTCCGTGATTTCGCGCTGGGCGACCTGATGGGATACCATCCGCCGGCCGCCAAATCCGAACCCTCGGCTTTTCCCATCCAAAGTCCAACGCATTGGTGGGCCGTATTGCTCGTGCCCACGATCGGCGGGCTGATGTGCGGTTGGCTTGTCTATACCTTCGCGCCCGAGGCCGAGGGACATGGCACCGACGGCATGATCCGCGCGTTTCATCGGGCAAAAGGCGTCATTCGCGCCCGAGTGCCGTTCATCAAAACAATCGCCAGCGCGTTGACGATCGGCACGGGCGGCTCCGCCGGACGCGAAGGGCCCATCGCCCAGATCGGCGCCGGTTTCGGCTCGTTTTTGGCCGGTCGACTGAAGTTGAGCGACTGGGAGCGGCGCATGCTCGTTCTGGCCGGGGCGGCCGGCGGCGTGGGAGCCATTTTTCAAGCGCCCTTGGGCGGGGCCTTGTTTGCCGTCGAGGTGCTATACGCCAGCACCGCCATCGAATTCGCCGCCATCATTCCTTGCGTCGTTTCGTCGGTCATCGCCTATTCGGTCTTCAACGTCATCTTCGGCGTCGACGTCCCGTTTGCCGCTCCCAAGGACATCGCTTTCCATGGGTTGGGCGAACTGCCGCTGTACATCGTTTTCGCCGTGGTTTGCGCCGTGGCCGGTTTTGCCTACGTCTGGACGTTCTACAACGTCCGCAACCGCGTTTTCCGAAAGCTGCCCATCCCGAGAGTGTTCAAGCCGGCTATTGGCGGACTGCTGGTCGGCGTCATTGCGCTTTGGCTGCCGCAGGTGATGGCGGGCGGCTACGGCTGGATTCAAGAAGCGCTCGACGGCAACCTGGCCAGGCTGCCGCTGCACCTTATGGCGATTCTGGTTGTGGCGAAGATTCTGGCCACGAGTTTCACGATTTCGTCGGGCGGCAGCGGCGGCGTGTTCGCTCCGTCGCTTTTTATCGGCGCGATGCTCGGCGGCGCGTTCGGACAATTGTGCCACACGTGGTTTCCCGACCTGGTCTCGCAAAGCCAGGCACAGGCTTTCGTGCTGGTTGGGATGGGCGGATTTTTCGCCGGCGTGGCCAAGGTGCCGCTGACGGCCTTGATCATGGTGTCGGAAATGAGCGGCTCGTACAACCTGCTGGTGCCGCTGATGGTCGTCAGCATGATCAACGTGGCCATTCTGTCGCAGCGATGGACGCTCTATGAGGAACAGGTTTCGTCGCTGATTGACAGCCCGGCCCACTTGGGCGATTTCGTGGTCGACGTGCTGGCCGGCATCCAGGTGCGCGAAGTGTTTCAACCGTCGCGGCCCCTGACGGTGGTCCCCGAGGAAATGCCCCTGCCCGAGGTGTTGCGCGTCGTCGCCCAGTCGGCGGACGCCTATTTTCCGGTCGTCGATCGGAATCACGAGTTGGTGGGCATCTTTTCGCTGCACGACATTCGTTCGGCGCTGATCGGCAACGGCGGCGGAAACTTGATCCTGGCCTCCGACCTGGCAAGCTCGCCGGTCTCGACGCTCACGCCCGACGACAACCTGCACACGGCACTGCGGCTTTTCACCCAAAAACGCATCGCCGAAGCGCCGGTGGTCAATCCGGAAAATCCCCGCCGGGTAATCGGCATGATCCGACGCGACGAAGTGATCGCGGCCTATGACCAGCAGATGCAGGCGCACGGGGCGCGCAGGAAGGTGTGAAAATGAAAAAACGTCAGATTGAAACCCGGCTGGAATGGGCCGTGAAAATTGCCGAGGAGGCGGGAGCGCTAACGCTCGAACACTTCGGTGGGCCCGACCTGGCAATCGACCGAAAGGCCGACGACTCGCCGGTCACGGCGGCCGACCGCCGGGCCGAACAACACCTGCGGCGACGGATCGCCGAGTCGTTTCCCGAGGACGCCATCCACGGCGAAGAGTTCGACGACCGGCCGGGGCAAAGCGATTTTCGATGGATCGTGGACCCGATCGACGGGACCAAGTCGTTCATCCACGGGGTGCCGCTTTATGCAACGCTCGTGGCCGTCGAATGCGAAGGCCGGTCGGTTGCCGGGGTGATCCGGCTTCCGGCCCTGGGCGAAACGCTCAGCGCGGCCGTGGGGCAGGGGGCTTGGCACGTCCGCGACGGCGCCGCGCCGCGCCGGACCAAGGTGTCGGACTGCCCGCGGCTGGCCGAGGGATTGTTTCTGACCAGCGAGGTGGCCACCTTCGATCGGGTAGGGCTCCGCGAGGTCCATGACCGACTGCAATCGGCAGCCCGGCTCAGCCGCTCGTGGGGGGATGCCTATGGCTACTTTTTGGTGGCCACCGGCCGGGCCGAGGTGATGGTCGATCCGGTCGTCGAGGTCTGGGATATTGGTCCTTTGCCGCCCATTTTGACCGAAGCGGGGGGAACTTTCACCGACTGGGAAGGCCGGCCCAAAACCGACTCAGGCCAAGGAGTTGCGACAAACGGCCGGGTCTTTGACGAGGTAATGAGGCTCCTTCGCGCGTGAGCAGGCGCGTTATTCACCACAGAGACACCGGGGCACGGAGCCCGAAAGGGAAAAATCAACCTCGGTCTCACTTCTTACCCACAATCTCCACCCACAGGCCCATTCCCCTTGTCGTTTCCGAAAGAACCGGTATATTGTAGGTTTCTCAAACTCAACCCGACCTTGTGCTGTGTGGAGCGGCCCGATGTCTCAAGTATGTGAAGTGTGTGGAAAGTCGCCGATGGTGGGCAACTCGGTGGAGCACCGCGGCAAAGCGAAGTATCTCGGCGGCGTGGGCACCAAGGTGACCGGGATCACGCGGCGCAAGTTTCGCCCCAATTTGCAGCGAGTGCGCATCACGACCGCCAATGGCACGCATAAGACCGTGCGGGTCTGCACCCAGTGCATCCGAAGCGGCGCGATCGTCAAGCGAATTCGCCAGGCTCCTTTCGGGCAGTCTCGGACGGAATCAATCGAAGGAACCACCTGACGCCTTCGACAAACGGGGACTGGCCTCTCGCGGGCCCAATCCCCACCGAACCGTTAACCGCCGAAGGCCGTGGGGCTTTGTTCGATTCTCCGTTTTCGGGTTTCCCCAAAATCGAATCGTGGCGCCGACCAATGGCCATTTCGCGTGAAGAGGTCGAAAAGGTAGCCCTGCTCGCCCGGCTCCAGCTCGACGACGCCGAACTCGCCACCATGACCGAACAGTTGGGCGACATTCTCGCCTACGTCGAATTGCTCGGCGAACTGGACACCGCCGGCGTCGAACCAATGGCCCACGCCCTGGACGTTTGCGACGTATTCCGCACGGATGCGGCCCGCGAGAGTCTCGACCGCGAAAAAGCCCTGGCCAACGCCCCAAAACACGACGGCAAGTGCTATCGTGTGCCGGCGGTGCTGGGCGAGAGCTAAAAAAGCCGCCGGGACGCAACCCGGCTTTACGGCTTCGACTACGACATGCATACTGAACCACGACCGCCAGGAAGCGGTCATGGAATGGTCTTCACCCAGGGATGCCGCCATGTCGCTGACCGATCTCACGGCCACGCAACTCCTCGACCGGCTCCGCAAGGCCGAAATCACGTCGGTCGGCGTGACCCAAGCCTTTTTGGACCGAATCGACAAGGTCGATACCACGATTCGGGCTTTTCTGCGAGTCGACCGCGACGGGGCGCTTGCCCAGGCCGAGGCAATCGACGCGCGTCGGCAAGCCGGCAAGCCGGTTGGCCCCTTGGCCGGGCTGCCCGTGGCGATTAAGGACGTCCTTTGCACGGCCGGCGAACCAACGACCTGCGCATCGCGGATGTTGGAGCATTTTCGGCCCCCCTACGACGCGACGGTTGTGGCCCGACTACGCGCGGCCGACGCCGTGTTGTTGGGCAAAACCAACATGGACGAGTTCGCCATGGGTGGATCGAACGAAAACTCGGCGTTCGGACCGGTCCGCAATCCGTGGGACACCGACCGCATTCCCGGCGGGTCGAGCGGTGGTTCGGCGGCCGCGGTCGCCGCGAGAATGGCGCCGCTGGCCTTGGGAAGCGACACGGGCGGATCGATCCGCTGCCCAGCGGCGCTGTGCGGAGTGACAGGCCTGAAACCAACCTACGGGCGAGTGAGCCGTTATGGACTGGTCGCGTTTGCCAGCAGCCTCGACCAGGTCGGACCAATGACTCGGTCGGCCGAGGACGCAGCGCTCCTTTTGAGCGTGGTGGCCGGGCACGATCCGGCCGATTCGACCTCGGTCAACCGGCCGGTGCCCGATTATGCCAAAGCGATAAAACAACCGCTTTCAGGATTGCGCATCGGGTTGGCCCGGGAACATTTCGGCGAGGGACTCGACGCCGAGGTCGAGCGGGCGGTGCGCGAGGCAATTCGGGTTTATGAGTCGTTCGGGGCGACGGTCCGCGAGATTTCGCTGCCCCACAGCAAATATGCCGTGGCCACCTACTACATCATCGCCCCGTGCGAGGCGTCGAGCAACCTGGCCCGATACGACGGGGCGCACTACGGCTATCGGACCGACGAAAAGTCGATGCTGGCCGAATTGGAAACCGAGCGGCGAGCACTCGAGGTGGCCGGAGACCGGGACGGGCTCGAGGCGATGGACAACGCCTTGATCCGCATGTACCGCCGCACTCGGGCCGAGGGTTTCGGACCGGAAGTCAAACGCCGCGTCATGCTGGGCACTTACGCGCTGAGCGCGGGCTACTACGACGCCTATTATCTCAAGGCCCTGAAGGTGCGCCGGTTGATTCGCGAGGATTTCGACAAGGCCTTCGAACAGGTCGACCTGCTGGCCGGGCCCGTGACGCCAACGCCGGCTTTCAAGCTGGGCGACAAAGTGGACGATCCGCTGTCGATGTACTTGTTCGATCTTTTCACCATCAGCGCGAACCTGGCGGGCATCGCGGCCATGTCGATCCCGTGCGGATCGAGCGGCCAGGGACTACCCATCGGCCTCCAACTCCAAGCGCCCCCCTTCGAGGAAGAACGCCTGCTCCGGGCGGCGCGGATGTATCAGTCGGCAACCAATTGGCATACCATGGAGCCTGACCTGGAAAAATAGGAAGTCGCGGGGATAAAATCCGGACCACGGTGCATAGCCAGGGTATAATTGGGCGGCATGACTGTTCCAAGGAGTATCGAAGCATGTTTGAACGCATTTCAATTCGGCCGGACCAGATGGGCGGCATTCCGTGCATCCGTGGTTTGCGCATTCCGGTGGCCACGGTCGTCGGGATGGTCGCCGACGGCATGACCATCGCTGAAATCACGGAGGCTTATCCCGATTTGGAAGCGGATGACGTGGGCGAGGCGTTGCGTTACGCGGCTGAAGCCGTGCGTGAGCGAGAATTGCCGCCAGTACAACTGAAATGAAATTATTAATCGACAATGCAATTTCGCCGATCGTGGCCCAACGACTGCGCGAGAATGGTTTCATTGACGCCGTTCACGTTCGCGACCTCGGCATGCAGCAAGCATCCGATGAGGATATCTTTGCCCGAGCCGTATCGGAAGAACGCGTAGTCATTTCAGCGGATACCGACTTTGGAACTCTTTTGGCCATTCGCAGAGCCAGGAAACCTTCTGTGGTTCTACTACGCTGCAAATCACAACGCCGGCCGGAGCAGCAAGCCTCGTTGCTGGTGGCAATGCTGCCTGAAATCGAATCACTACTCGATGCCGGCGCCATTGTAGTAGTCGAGGAAAACCGAATACGTGCTCGCGCGCTTCCGCTGTTTTAAATTGGATTGATGTCAGGCGAGTAGGAGTCAAAATGGAGTCGATTCCTTACACCATCATCATCGGACTCGAGGTTCACGTGCAGCTTGCGACGGCGAGCAAGCTGTTTTGCGGGTGCTCGACGGCGTTTGGGGCTGCGCCGAACTCGCAAACGTGTCCGGTGTGCATCGGACTGCCCGGCAGCTTGCCGGTGATGAATCGGGAGGCGTTCAATTTGGCGCTGAAGACGGCGGTCGCGTTGAACTGCGAGATTCCCGAACGGACAAAATGGGACCGGAAGCAATATTACTACCCCGATTTGCCGAAAGGCTACCAGATCAGCCAGTTTGATTTGCCGCTGAGCCGCAACGGATGGCTGCCGATCGGCGACGCCAAGGGCCGGTTCGAGCCGAAGCGAATCCGCATTATCCGCGCGCATCTCGAAGAGGATGCCGGCAAGAGCATGCACGACGAGCAATCGGGCAAGGCCGACAGCCGGATCGACCTGAACCGCACCGGCACGCCGCTGTTGGAAATCGTCAGCGAGCCCGACATGCGCTCACCCGCCGAGGCCAAAGCGTATTTGACCGAGCTCAAGCTCCTGTTGGGCTACCTGGGCGTGTCGGACTGCAACATGGAAGAGGGGAGCCTGCGGGTCGACGCGAACATCAATCTGCACCTCGACGCGCCCGGCGGAACCGTGGCCACCCCAATCGTCGAAGTGAAAAACATGAACAGCTTCCGCGCGGTCGAGCGGGCGCTGGAATACGAAGCGCAACGTCAATACGAGGTTTGGCAGGAAACCCGGGTCGCGATGGGCCGGCCCGGCGGCCACAAGACGACCCGGGGCTGGGACGAAACCGCACAAGTCACGGTGGCCCAGCGGACCAAGGAGGAATCGAGCGACTATCGCTACTTTCCCGACCCCGATCTGGTGCCGGTGACGACCAGCCGCAAACAGGTCGAAGCAATTCGCGCCGGACTGGGCGAATTGCCGGCGGCGCTTCGCGAGCGACTACAAACAACCTACGGCATCACGCCGTACGACGCCGACGTGCTGGTAAACCAGGGCCGCGCGTTGGTCGATTACTACGTCGAATTGGCCGACCGATGCAGCGACGGCAAGGCGGCGGCCAACTGGGTCCAACAGGACGTCTTGCGCTGGCTCAACGAACGGCACGTGGCGATCGGGGCTTTTCCCGTTTCGGCCGAGGCGATGGCCGCGCTGCTCCGGAAAATCGCGGGGGGTGAGCTAACCACCAGCCGGGGCCGCGACGTTCTGGCGGCCATGCTCGTCTCGGGCAAACCGCTGGCCACGGCCATGAAAGACCTGGGAATCGAAACGGTCGACCAGAATGAGCTAGAAACCCTTTGCCGCGAACTGCTTACGGCCAATCCCCAGGTTGTCCGCGACGTCAAAGAGGGTAGACTTAAAGCGCTGGGATCTTTGATCGGACAAGCGAAAAAACGCAACCCAAACGCTAACCCAAACCAGGTCCGCGAAGCGTGCCTGCGATTGATCGAGGAAATGTGAACCGGAGGGATTAGGGATTGGAGATCAGGGATTAGCATGGGTTGCTTGCTATCCCCCCAGAATCCAATCCTAATCCCTAACCCCCAATCTCCAATCCCTGTTTCTCGTGTCCATTATCACCCTGACAACCGACTTCGGCACGGGGAGCCCGTATGTGGCGGCGCTCAAGGGGGTGATTCTGTCGATCAATCCCGCGGCGACGATCGTCGATCTGACGCACGCGGTTCCCGCCCAGGACATCCGCGAAGGGGCCATGGTGCTCGACGAGGTCGCCGATCGATTTCCCGAGGGAACGATCCACGTGGTCGTGATCGATCCGGGCGTGGGGACGGATCGGGCGATTGTTTATGCGAGGATTGGCCGTCAGCAATTTATCGCGCCCGACAACGGCGTGCTTAGCCGCGTACTCGCGCGGACGATGGCTTTGGAAGTCATCCGCTTGGAAAATCCTGCTTATTGGCTCGACCAGATCTCGACGACATTTCACGGCCGCGACATCATGGCGCCGGTCGCCGCCCATCTGAGCCTGGGCGTCGATCCGCGGGAACTGGGACCGGTACACGTTCCGCTCGGCCAGCTCGAATGGCCCCGGCCCATCCGCCAGCACGACCGAGTCGAGGGAACGGTGCTCAAAATCGACTCGTTCGGAAACTTGATCACGAATATCGACGCGCAAACCCTGCTGGGCCGACCCATGGACGGACGCGCGTGCATCGTGTGCAACATCTACGAGACCTGGGGCATATACCAGAATTATGCCGAACAGCCCCGGGGAACCTTAATCGCCCTGATCGGCTCGGGCGGTTGCCTCGAATTGGCCATTGTCGGCGAATCGGCCGCCGAACGATTGGGAATCGAGCCGGGTGAACCGGTAGTCGTGGCATGGGAGTGAGAAATATCCCCGGATAGAAACATAATATCAAAGGCCTGATCGCGCCGTGTTAAAGACGGCCAACCGTTCATAGCCGCGGGCGGAAGCCCGCGGTGTTTTCATAGAATGCGTTCCCCTTTGGCTCGCCGATCCCCGGTTCCGCGGCCGTCATCGTTTTTTCGGGTAAGGATCACCACCATGTCGTTCCTCTCGGCGACGCTGTTGTTGTTTCTGGTTATGGATCCGTTCGGAAACATCCCGTTTTTCCTTACGCCGCTGGCGCGGGTGCCGGCCGAGCGCCGCCGGCGCGTGCTGGTCCGCGAGCTTTTTTTTGCCCTGGGCATTTTGCTGTTTTTTCTTTTCTGCGGACCAACGGTGATGAAGCTGTTGTCCATCAACAATTCGTCGGTGGGCATTGCCGGGGGCGTGGTGTTGCTTCTGATCGCCATAAAAATGATTTTTGGCGACGCCGAGACGATTTTCGGCGGCGCGGGAGGCGACCGCGAACCGTTCATCGTTCCCCTGGCGACGCCCTACGTGGCCGGTCCCTCGGCAATCGCAGCCGTCTTGCTGCTGGTCGCGCGCAATCCTTCCCGATGGCCCGTCTGGCTCGGGGCGGTATTCGTTTCCTGGTTGGGCGTGAGCCTCTTACTCATGGTCTCGACCAGCCTCTATGCGTTTCTCCACGAGCGGGTCCTTGTGGCCATCGAACGGCTCATGGGCTTCATTCTAGCGGTGATTGCAGTAAACATGTTCTTGGAAGGCGTCGAGACGTTCGTCGAAACGCTGGGCAAGAACGCGTGACAAGATCTTCCACGCGAAGGGACGCCTTTCAG
>JAFGAY010000149.1 GCA_016933425.1 Pirellulales bacterium | reverse complement strand
TCATGGCGAGGTGGTTGCTCACTGGGCGGTTCGATGGGAACCTCGACGCCGGGTTGGGACGCAGGGTCCGCCGTCGGTTCGCGCGCGGCGGTTTCGTTGGTCGGAGGCGGGGCCGGATTGCCCAATCGCGGAGGCTTGTCGCGGCCGATCTGGAACCGAAAGTGCGTAACGCCTTGGTGCTCCGGCGGAAGATCGAATTCGATCGGCGCGCCCTCGACCATGGGGGCAACCGCCTCGGGCTCGATCTGGATGATGAATTGGAGCTCGCCCTGGGGGCCGGGCTCCCAGCCGGTAGTGATGCCGCAAACGGCAGTGGCCATACAGAGAAACGCGCCCAACATGACGACGGCCTCCCGAGATGAAAAAACGCATCGCGCGCGACCGCGCGGCTGCAAGCTATCATAATCCGGCCCGGGAATGCAGTAAAACCCCCTAACCCCCCTTTGGGGATAGCTTTTTTGCAGCCGCGGCGGGGGTTTTTTCGTCGAGCCGGTCGAGTTCCTTGTGGACCATCACCAAGATCGCATAGAGAAACGTCACGGCCATGGGTCCAACGAAGATGCCGATGGGCCCGAGTACTTTTACGCCGCCCAGGACGCTCAACAGCGCGAGCAACGGGTGGAGATTCGAGCGGCCGTGCAGGATGTAAGGCTTAATGATGTTGTCGATCATCGACACGACTAATAACCCGTAGATGCCCAAGAGCACGGCGGCCGTCGTGTGGCCCGACCAGAGCAGCCAGAGACAGCAGGGCACCCAAACCGCGGCCGCGCCGACAAAAGGCACCATGGCCAAAAGCATGGTCAGCATGGTCAAAAGAAACACGACGTCGAGCCCGGCGACGTAGTAGCCGATGCCGGCCAGAATTCCTTGGGCCAATGCCGAAACGACCGAGGCGAGAACCACGGCCCGGCTTGTCCGGTCGAATTCCTCGATCAACTCCGATTCATAGCTATTGTCCAACGGCGAGAGCCGCATGATCGTACGGATCATCGAGCGGCCGTCGAGCAAAAAATAGTAGAGCGCAACGACCATGATGCAAAGCCCAATGACAAGGCTGATCGCATATTGCGTCGTGAGGACCAGCGTCGGAGCGGTCCATTGCTTGAGCCGATCGAAAACCTCCGCCTCGATTTGGTCGATCGTCAAGGTGAGATTGAAACGATCGTTGATCGTGTCGAGCCGCTTTTGCAACGCGGCCCGATCGAAATCGTGGCTGTCAATCCGACCGTAAACAGCCACCGCCTCGCTGGCCCCTTCCAGAAAGACGAACAACAAGGGAACGAGAAATATGACGAGAATCGCGGTTGTTGTGGCCGCCGCGGCGATCCGCCGGTGGCCGGGCAGCTTCCGCTGAAACCAGGTGTGAAGCGGCCGGAACATCACGACCAACAAAACGGCCATGAACAAAGGGAGCAAAAAACCAGCCATGACCTTGATAAACAAGATCGCAATGGCCAGCAGAATACCCAACAAAATGAAGAAAGACACCATTCGATTCATGGTCGATGCTCCGGTTTTCCGAGACGGGCGGTATTTTTATTTCTACTGTACTTCGTGATCTTCGTAGTGGATTAGAACCGCGTAACCGCCGTATTGCCAAGGGATCCGGTTGATTTCTGATCTTGGACAGTAGAATTATGCAATGGGGGCAAATGGACAGAAATTCCCGGGCCCCAACTGTCCAGGTTCCTCTGTCTATGAATTCGTCTTGTGCGGAGGCTGCTTTGCATGGAGAATAGAAAATAGCGGCACGCCTGGGAAGATTGGGATAAATAGGCAGACCAATACGCCCTCCAGGGAGTTTATACCGGGAACCAGTCGTACTCGGCCACGACGGAGCGTGGCCCTCCATGTGGAGGGACGTGCTCCGTCATGTCCGAAATGTTCGGCACATACTTTTGGGAAGGGGCATTAATACTACAGCGCTACGTCAGGCCATTTTTCATCACGAAAACTCGAAAGTACGAAAGATCGAAAGCGGCGATAGTACGGCACGAGCACGGATGTTTCGTGTTTTCGCCGTTTCGTATTTTCGTGGTGAAGAAAGACATGGAAGGCATCATCTTGTAAGCAGTTGCCACTTCATGGGTTACGATTGCCCTACTTCCGCACATGGCGCTGTAGTACTAATTTACTGCTTCTGTACACAAACAATTCTCGTGGGAGAGATGCGTGGACAGCAAGACGTTCGGACGCCGTTGGGCCATGGTCTTGGTCAAGTTGTTGATCATGGCCGTGGTTTTCTGGTTTGTCCGGGAAACGATTGTCGATGGGCTGCGCGAGCTGGGCGACAAACCGCTGGAAATTCGGCCGGGATGGTTGGTCGTGGCCGGGGCGCTCTATCTGGTGGGGCTTCTGCCGGCGGCCTTTTTCTGGCGAAGGATTCTCCACCGGTTGGGTCAGGAAGCCTCGTTGCTCGAAACGCTTCGGGCCTACTACATCGGCCACCTGGGCAAATACGTGCCGGGCAAGGCAATGGTGGTCGTGCTTCGCGCGGGGCTAATTCGCGGGCGCCGGGTCGACACGGGCGCGGCGGCCGTGAGCGTTTTTTTCGAGACCCTGACCATGATGTCGGTCGGCGCGCTGTTGGCGGCGGCCGTCCTGGCTTTCTCTTTCCGCGAACACGCCTGGCTCTGCTTGCTTTCGGTCGGACTGATGGTGGCCGCCGGCGTGCCCGTGGCTCCGCCCGTCTTCCGGCGGCTTGCGCGATTGGCGGGCGTGGGCAAGTCGGATCCTCGGATCGCCGAAAAAATGGCACGGTTGTCGTGGTGGTCGCTGGCCGAAGGCGTGGCGGCGATGACCGTGTGTTGGGTGCTGCTGGGAGGGAGTCTCTGGTCGGTTCTCCAGTCCATTCAATCGGAACCGCTTCCCCTGATTGCCCCCTTTCCGCTCTATGTGGCCAGTGTGGCGTTGGCGATGGTCGCGGGTTTTCTGTCTTTGATTCCGGGGGGGGCCATGATTCGCGAGATGGTGCTGGCCCAGTTGCTCGGCCGCCATTTTGGCGACGCGGCGGCCCTGGCCGGGGCCGTGCTGCTGCGGCTGGTCTGGCTGGCTGCCGAACTGGCCATTTCGGGAATCCTCTACTTTGCAGGCCGTAAAAGGGGCGGCTTTTCCCCGGAAGATCAGGTAGAATAGTGTTGAGGGCGTTGCCCGGCGAACGTCGGGCGGCGACCCGCGGCCCCCACCAGCGATCGGCGCAGGGCGATGCCCGCCGCCCGATCGGCCCGCCCCATGAATTCCCTCCCGCCGCGAGGAACCATCTCATGCTCTCGATTGTCATTCCCGTGTTCAACGAGGTGGACAGTCTCGAAGCGTTGCACGCCGAGTTGGCCGAGGTTGCGCGAACGGAAGGCTATCGTCTGGACGTTGTTTTCGTCGACGACGGTTCGACCGACGGCTCGTGGGATGTTGTGTCGCGGCTTGCCCAAAACCACCCCGAGGTCCGCGGGATTCGCTTCCGGCGGAATTTCGGCAAGGCGGCGGCGCTCAGCGCCGGTTTCACGGCGGCTCGCGGCGAGTTGGTCATGACGCTCGACGCCGACTTGCAGGACGATCCTCGCGAGATACCGCGGTTTCTCGAACGGATGAAAGAGAATCTCGACGTCGTGAGCGGCTACAAAAAAGTCCGCCACGATCCGTGGCACAAGGTTATTCCCTCGCGCGTGTTCAATTGGTTGGTGAGCCGAATGACGGGCGTGGTGTTGCACGATCACAACTGCGGAATGAAATGTTATCGCCGCGAGATTTTCGACGAGGTGCGGCTCTACGGCGAGCTGCACCGGTTCGTGCCGGTGCTGGCCGCGGCGCGAGGATTTCGCGTCGGCGAGCTGGTCATCAACCATCGGCCTCGCCGGCACGGCCGTTCCAAATACGGCATGACCCGAATCGTCAAAGGTTTTCTCGATTTGCTGACGGTCAAGTTTCTTACCGGTTTTGGCCAGCGGCCGCAGCACGTGTTGGGGACGATCGGCCTGGCGTCGTTTTTGCTGGGGGTCCTCGGGCTGACGGTGCTGGCCGCGGCGTGGATGGTTACCCGGGTCGTGCCCGACTTGGAGCCGTTGCACCTGCACCAGCGTCCGGCTATGATCTATTCGATAGGCCTGTTGCTGTTTGGCGGCCAGCTCATGTCGATCGGTTTTTTGGGCGAGTTGATTCTTGCTTATCACCAGCGCGACATAGCGCCCTATTCGATCGCCGAGCGGGCCGACGGGCCCGAGGTTCCTTCCCCCGAAACGCCCGCCGCGCACGACTCATGAATGGATTGTCCGACGACCTGTCGCGTGCCTCGCTTCGGCGAGGCGTCTATGCCCTATTGATCGCCATTAGCGCCGGCGCGATGATCGGCCGGATTCTGGCGGTCGACGCTGTGAATCTTCGGGGCGTTCAAGAGTCGCGCATCAGCCGGCGGCTGGCCGAGCATCGCGCGAAACTCGCGGCCAAGGGACTCGACGGCGCGTCGCTCGAGGGGGCCATGGCGGACGAGGAAACGCGGCTTCGCCAGGCGATTCGTTACGAGCGGCCCTTCTTGAGCGCGAACGACCGGAGCCGATGGTGCATGGTTCGGGTGCTGGTCGAGGACGAACTGCGCGTGCCGGGCCACCCTTATGCGATCGACCGGCTGGTCGACGAGCCCGGCTGGGATACGATCGACATGGTCAAGCACGATGGGCATTATTATTCGAGCAAGCCGCCGCTGTTGCCGACGTTGCTGGCGGGCGAATACTGGGTGATTCACCGGCTGACCGGCGCGACGCTGGGGACCCACCCCTACGCGATCGGGCGGTTTCTGCTCGTGGCAAACAACGTCGTCGGCTGGGTCGTGGCGCTGGTTTTTTTGGCCGCCATGGCCGAGCGGCTGGGCAAGACCGACTGGGGGCGCATTTTCGTGGTCGCCGCCGCCGCGCTGGGAACGTTTTTGACCACCTTCGCCGTGACGTTGAACAACCACCTGGTCGCGGCCGCGAGCGTAACCATCGCGCTTTTTGCGTTCATGCGGATCTGGGTCGACGGCCGGCGCGAGTGGCGATGGTTCGCGTTGGCGGGCCTGGCCGGCGCGTTCACGGCCGCCAACGAACTGCCCGCGTTGAGTTTTCTGGGCCTCATGGGCGCAGCCCTGCTGGTGAAGTCGCCGCGGCGGACGCTGCTGGGGTTCGCGCCCCTGGTGGTGCTGGTCGGTGCGGGATTTTTCGGCACGAACTGGATCGCCCACAAGGACCTTCGTCCGCCCTACATGCACCGGTCGGGCGACGACAACTGGTACGATTATGATTTCGTGCGCAATGGGCGCGTGGTCGAAAGCCACTGGCGCAATCCAACGGGCCTGGACGCGGGCGAAACGCGGCCGGGCGTCTACGCGTGGCACTGTCTGCTGGGTCACCACGGCGTTTTCTCGCTCACGCCCATCTGGGCGATGAGCATGGTGGGCATGGGCCTTTGGCTGCGGAGGCGAGAGGACCGGTCCGTGCGCGAGCTGGCCGCGGGACTCGCGACGGTGACGCTCGTGTGCCTCGTGTTTTACTTATTCTTCGAAAAGAACGGGCGGAATTACGGAGGGTCGACCTCGGGGCTCCGCTGGATGTTTTGGATGGCGCCGCTGTGGCTCGTGGCCATGTTGCCGGCGGCCGATCTCATGTCGCGCCGGCGTTGGTCGATGATTATCGCGGTGGTGCTGCTCGCGCTGTCGGTGCTTTCGGCGAGCTACCCAACGTGGAATCCCTGGTCCCACCCTTGGCTGTACGACGCCATGCGCTACTACGGCGTGATCGGTCCATAGATCGCCAACCGAACCGCGCCCGTAAGGAAGCGGCCGGGGCGACGCACATTCTAT
>JAFGAY010000148.1 GCA_016933425.1 Pirellulales bacterium | reverse complement strand
GGCGGTGGGCGATGCGCGGGCGCCGCTTCCTTACGGGCGCGGTTCGGCATGGGAGGCGATAACGCTCGGGGTGCCCGAGCGGGTCGTCTTGGGTCGTGCCGCTATCGCCGGATGAGTACTTTCGAGCCGATCGACAGAATGTCGTAGAGGTCCTCGATGTCTCGCTGGCCCAGGCTGATGCAGCCCTGTCCGAGCGGCCGGCCCAAGGACTCGGGCTGATTGGTGCCGTGCAGGCCCATGTGTTGGCCCAGCCCGATCCATCGCGTTCCGAGCGAGCTGTCGGTTTGCGAATAGGCGCCGTTTGCCGCCGCGAGGTCCTGCTTGTCGGTGACCATGAGTTCGCCTTCCTGGCGCAGCTCGGGCCCCACGCCGATCGCGAAGCGGCCGGCATAACGATTGTCGGCGAGGAACAGCGTCAATTCATACCGGCTCGCGTCGACGATCGCCTTGAAGGGGCCGCGCACCACCTTGATTTGCTGGCCCGGCTGCAAGGGAGCGTTGGGATCGAGGCCGTTGATCTTTACCAACAGACCCGGCGGCACGTCGTAACGCTGGGCGATCGATTCGAGCGTGTCGGTCGCCAACACGTCGTAAGGCGCTTCGAGCATGCTTTGCGGCGAGTAAATCACCGTGCCGGCCAACTGGTCCAACAGCGGTTCAAATTGCCGGGCCTCGTCGGGGCTGGTGTTCGGGTCGGTGTAGCGCTGGCTGAGCATCAGGTGGGCGTCGGCCAGCCGGTTGGCGCCGAGCGCCTCGGTCACACGGCCGGCAAACGTCGCGTAGTCCTCGCGCTCGGCCGGCGGCGCACTCGGCTCGGCCGGATAGCTCGACGAAGGCATGTTGCCCGCGGTCGCCGGATCCGGCATTGCGGGCCCGCTTGTCGTGGGCGAACCAAAACCGGCCGGCTGCGCCAACGACGCGACGTCGGCCGGGTCCACGGGCGTAGGACCTTCGGCAGGCCAGGCCGGCGCCGAGGAGGTTCCCCCGGCCGCGCCGCTGGGAGGCAGCAGCGGGCTGGCAGCACCGGTTGTTTCGGGTCCCGGCCGCGATGCTTCGGACGGACCCGAGGCATGGGCCGGAGTGACCGTGGTCATCGGAGAATAGGGGGACGACGGTGAGCCAGCCGGCGCGTATGCCGGGGCGGAGCTCGCCGTCGCGGCTGGGCTGCCCGGCATTGGCGTGGGCGTTCCATAAGCCGGCGCCGACGTGCCCGATGCGTCGGAATTCCACTGCGGGGCGGCCGCGTTTCCCGACGGCGTGCCCGGACTGACGGCGAGCGAGGAGGGCCACTCGTTGGCGATTTCGGGCGGGGTTGGCGATTCGGGATTGTAGTTCAGATAGAAGTAGGCCCCGGCGAGGCCTCCCACGAGAACGGCAACCACAAACAGAGTTTTCAGCGCACTCATGATCGTCCTCCTTGACGAATCACCGATCAGGCTTCAACTTATCGGTTGATGATTAGCGACGATTCTTATTTCGACGACCCCGACGACGCGCTGGAGGATTACGAATATCCCGACGCGCCTGACGACGAGGACGACGGTACGCCGACGGCTCCCTGTCCGGCGTGCGGCGCCGACGTCTACGAAGATGCCGACCGCTGTCCCGTGTGCGGCGTTTACATCACCCCCAGCGGACCGGGACGACTTTGGGCCGGCCGGCCGCTCTGGTGGATGGTTCTCGGCATCCTGGGCATCGTCGCCGTCGTGGTGGTTCTGGCCGTTTTCTAAGCGGCCCATCGCCGACGGTCCTGCCGCGAGCCGATTGCACAGGGAAATCCCCGTCGAGGGCCCGACGGCAGACGCCGCATGATACGAGAATCGTCCAGATGATGCTACACCAGATGGCCAATTCCGGGATCGCGTGGATTGGGAAGTCCAGGAAAAACAGGAAGGCAAGACAAACCGAATAATAGACCGGGTCGCGACCCGGCGTGGTTGAGCGTGGTTTTTGGATTATAACCCCGGCCTACCAATTTATTCGGTACTTATCTCGGTTGCGTGGTTTGCCTATTCCGTGGTCATTCGATGCCCAAGGGACGCGCAGTTTTCCCACGAAATCGATTTCCGGCGAGCGACCGGAAACCTCAAAGCAAACGAGGGGAAGTCCAACGGGGCAAGGGGTTGGCGCGTCGCGGACGCCGACCAAACAGGATCTGGCACACTGTTTGCTTGGCTCCTATGGACTTGCGGTGCACCAATCCCATGTTTGCAGGATAGCCGGAGTAACCTCATGAATGACGCAAAAAGGCCGCTTGGATGGGTATTGCCGGGTCTGAGGGTTGTCTTGATAATCATCCTGATCGCGGCGCCGGCTGCTGCGGGAACGGCAACCGAGAGCCAGGAGATCGCCGCGGCCGCCGCGAAGTTGGTGGAACCGGCGCTCGACACGGGCAACAACGCGTGGATGCTGACGGCCTCGGCGCTGGTGCTCTTCATGACCGCGCCGGGACTGGCCCTGTTTTACGGCGGACTGGTGCGCAAGAAAAACGTGCTGGGCGTCATGATGCAGTGCGTTTTTCTGATGGGACTCATGACGGTCGTCTGGGCGCTGTGGGGATATTCGCTCGCCTTTGGAGGTTCCGGCGCGTGGATTGGCAACGGCGAGTTCCTTTTCATGCAAAACGTCCAGTCGCAGTGGCACGACGGCGCGCCGCTGGTGCCCATGGAAGGAACGATTCCGCGGTTGACCCACATGCTCTTTCAAGGCATGTTTTTCATCATTACGCCCGCGCTGATTTGCGGCGCGTTCGCCGAGCGCATGAAGTTTTCGACGATGGTCGTCTTTTCGATTCTGTGGGGAACGCTGGTCTACTGCCCGCTGTGCCATTGGGTTTGGGACGGAGGCATTCTGGCGTTCGGCGGCGATCATTCGTCGATCAGCCGCGGCGGCGCGTTGGATTTCGCCGGCGGCACGGTCGTGCATATCAGCTCGGGGGTTTCCGCGCTGGTCTGCGCGCTGTTGATCGGCAAACGGCTGGGCGTCGGCAGCGAGCCGATGCCGCCCCACAACATGACCTACACGGCGATGGGCGCCGCAATGCTCTGGTTTGGTTGGTTCGGGTTCAACGCGGGAAGCGCTTTGGAGGCCAACGGGCTTGCCGCCAGCGCGTTTGCCGCGACCCATTTCGGCGCCGCGGCCGGCGCAATTGCTTGGGCCGGCATCGAATGGATCAAACGGGGCAAACCAAGCATTTTGGGAGCCTGCTCGGGCCTGGTGGCCGGACTCGTCTGCGTTACGCCGGCGGCCGGCTTCGTCCAGCCGATGGCGGGCATGCTCATGGGCGCAGCGGCCGGGATTGGTTGCTACCTTGCTTGCACCACGCTCAAAAACAAGTTCGGCTACGACGATTCGCTCGATGCGTTCGGCGTCCACGGCGTGGGCGGAACGCTCGGCGCGATTCTCACGGGCGTTTTCGCCACCCGAGTGGTCTGCGACATGGCCGACGGGGCGCCGCTGGGGTTGATCGAAGGCGGCACCGTGATCCTGGGTCAGGCTGTCGCCACCCTGATTACCTGGGGCGTGGCCATTGTTGCCACGTTCTTCCTGCTCAAATTGCTAGACGCGACCATGGGTCTGCGGGTTTCGGAACGGAACGAAATCGAAGGGCTCGACTTGAGCCAGCACGGCGAGGAAGGGTACATTTTCCTATAAACCGGATTTCCCGTTGATCATACGGCCATCCGACAACACGCCGATCCGGCGCCGATATGTTTTGAAAACATCCCAAAGCCTTTTCCGAGGCCAACCATGCAAAAAATCGAAGCTATTATTCGAGATTACAAACTGGAAGAAGTCAAGGAAGCATTGAACGCCGCGGGAATAGTCGGGATGACGGTGACCGAGGTCCACGGATTCGGCCGGCAGAAGGGACACACG
Source organism: Pirellulales bacterium (assembly GCA_016933425.1). Classification (GTDB taxonomy): domain Bacteria; phylum Planctomycetota; class Planctomycetia; order Pirellulales; family Thermoguttaceae; genus UBA11386. The sequence goes on along the minus strand of JAFGAY010000148.1, from coordinate 9,537 downwards.
GAAATGTACCGCGGGTCCGAGTACCAGGTCGAATTCCACCCCAAGATTAAAATCGAATTGGTCGTGCCGGCCGATCGCACGCGCGCGGTGATCGACACAATCCTCCGCGTGGCCAAGACCGGCAACACGGGCGACGGCAAGATCTTCGTGACCGATCTGGCGGAGGTCGTGCGGATTCGCACGGGTGAAACGGGCAAGGACGCCATTTGATTTGCCGGCCCAATCATGACACATGGCGATTTGTCCCCACACGAGGCCAAGGCCCTTCTAGCAGAGGAAACCGCGCGGCTCCGGGAGGAACACGATCGAGGACTCTCGGGCATCGAGGTCGGCGCGAAGCTCTCCGACCTGCGCGACGCGGTTGTCGAAAAACTGCTCCACGCCGCGCTAGCGGACTTGGGCGCGGATGGGCCGGACGAACTTGGGGGATTTTCGGAACCCGGCGCCGGGCGCCGCGGGCATCCTGCCCCGGAGAGCCCCGACGAAACGCCGGCGGCGCCGCCAAATCATGGCGGAGCGGGAATCGCCCTGGTTGCTCACGGCGGTTACGGCCGCCGCGATCTGGCGCCGTCGAGCGACGTCGACTTGATGGTCCTTTACGACGACGCGGTCGCCGGCCGCGCGGCGCGGTTGGCCGCTCGGTTGTTTCGCGACCTGTTCGACAGCGGATTGATGGTGGGCCACAGCGCTCGTTCGCCGGCCGAGGCGTGCCGGATGGCCCTGGACGATCCGGCCACGTTCACGTCGCTGATCGAGTCGCGGTTGCTGTGGGGAGACGCGGCGTTGTACTCGCGGTATTTCGATCAATTCCAGCGGCAATGTCATCCCCATTTCCGCCCAATGCTCAACCGGATCGTCCAGTCGCGGCGCGACGAACGCCATCGATTCGGCGACACGGTTTTCCTGCTGCAGCCGAACCTGAAGCAGTCGCTCGGGGGACTGCGCGATCTTCAATTGCTCCGCTGGGTCGGATTTCTCCGCCATGGGGCCAACGACCCGGCGCGGCTGGCCGAACAGGGCATCCTGTCGAACGCGGATTTTGAGACCATCTGGTCGGCGCGAGAGTTTCTGCTCCGGCTGCGCAATGAATTGCATTTTCACGCGGGCCGGGCAGTGGACGTTCTGGACCGGGCGGAGCAGGTGCGGATCGCCGCGCTTCGCGGCTATCCGACCGACGGGCCCTTGCTGCCGGTCGAGCGGTTCATGCGGGACTATTTTCGGCACACGCGCGGCGTTGCCCACGTCGTCGGCCGCTTTGTCGCCAAGGCGCAAAGCCGCGAACGGATCGCCCGACTGGCGACCGCCGTGTTCGGCCATCGCGTTGAGGGAGGCGTGCGGGTCGGCATTTCCGGCATGTTTCTCACGCGCGAGGGGCTGACGGTGCTCGGCGGCAATCTGGTCGAGATGATGCGCGTCGTGGCTCTTTCGAGCCTTTACGACAAGCCGATCGCCCCGGCCACCTGGGAAGTAATCCGGCACGAGGCGAGTCGGCTCCCCAATACGGTTTCCATGGAGGCCTGCGCGCGTTTCACGTCGCTGCTGGCCCGGCCGACGCGACTCGGCCCTTTGCTGTCCGATCTTCACGACGTGGGCATTCTGGAGCGTTTTCTTCCCGAGTTCGACCATGCTCGGGGATTGCTGCAATTCAATCAGTATCACAAATACACGGTCGACGAACATTGTCTTCGCGCGGTTGAGTTTGCCGCCGGGTTGCAAGACGACGCCGGACCGCTCGGCCAGGCCTATAGGAGCGTCAAGCAGAAACACGTGCTGCACCTGGCGCTGCTGATCCATGACCTGGGCAAGGGATTCGAGGGAAATCACCAGGAAGTGGGCCAGCGGATCGCGTCGCGCGCGGCCTCGCGATTGGGACTGTCGTCCGGGGACGCCGAAACATTGCGATTTTTAGTTCGGCGTCATGATTTGATGAATCATCTGGCTTTTCGCCGCGATACGAGCGACGACCGGCTCGTGCTGCGATTCGCCGTCGAGGTCGGCTCGCCCGAACGACTGCGCATGCTGTACGTTCTGACGGCGGCCGACCTGGCCGCGGTGGGGCCGCGCGTGTGGGATGGGTGGAAAAGCGAGGTATTGACCGATTTATATCAGCGCGGCATGGCCCACCTGGCCGGCGAGACGCCGGCCGGCATGGAGGGCGGGCCGGTGTCTCTCGCTGCCGCCGCCGTCGCGGAGTTGCTTGGCGGCCGGATCGATCCGGCGTGGCTCGACCGGCAGCTCGACCGGCTCCCGCCGTCCTATCTGGCCGTCGCCACGCCCGAGCAGGTGGCCGATGATCTACGGCTGCTCCAACAGGTCGACGCGGGCCGCGTGGTCGCGACGGCCCGCTATCGGGCCGAGACCGAAACCGTGCAATTCACCGTCGGCGCCACGGAGCGGACGGTTAGCGGCATTTTCCACCGGTTGACCGGCGCGCTGACCGGCAAGGGTTTGGAGATACGCTCGGCCGAGATCCACACCTTGGCCGACGGCGCGGTGCTCGATCATTTCTGGGCGCGTGATCCCGACTACGTCGGTCAACCACCGAGCGACCGGATCGAATCCGTCAAGGCCGAGCTGATTGCGTCGCTCGCCGGGTCGGAGCCGAAGACGCCCTCCTTTCGCCACGTATGGCGCGCGGACGCGATCACGTCGCTCGACGTGGACCGGCTTCAAACGCGCGTCGAGGTCGACAATACGACGTCGGCCGAATACACCATTCTGGACGTTTTCGCCGCCGACCGGCCCGGTTTGCTCCATGCCGTGGCGAGCGAACTTTTCCGAGGGGGTCTCTCGGTCGCCCGAGCCCGAATCGGTACGTTTGGGCATCAGGTGGTCGACGTGTGGTACGTGACCGACCAGCGGGGCGGCAAGCTCGTCGAACAACCGCGGATCGACGCCATTCGAGCGAGGCTCCTGGACGTCATTCGGGGCGAGTCCGGTCAAGGTTCCAGTCTATAGCCGGGCCGACAAGACGTATGATACGTCTGGTGTCTGGTTTTCCCATGGTGTCTCGCCGGATCTCCCCTCTCGACCATGCTTGCGCTTCGGGTTAGTATGAATACCGGGCGAGGAAGCGGGTCTAGCTGAACCAGCGAGAAGGAGCAAGTTATGCGTTGCGTGCCCGGGCATCGATTCGCGGGGCTTGCGCTGATCGCAAGCATTCTGGCGCTGGCCGGCGCGAGTGGTCTGGCCGCGGAGCCCGAGCTGGACTATCGGATCGAGCGGCTCGTGCCCCTTCGAGGCGCAGACGGCGAGGGGTTCGACGGCAAAATGTCTTGGATGCACGCCCGGCCCGGCGCCATTCCGCCGGGCGCGCCGGGCAACGCGACGGACGTGCCGATCGTGGTTCTCACGTTGCAGCGGATGTTAGTAACCGGTTCGGACGTTTTTTTTGCGATTCAGGACCTGCGGACCGACGATCTGGGGCGCACGTGGGCCGGGCCCGTCGAGCACGCGACGTCGCTGGGACGCACCAAGGAACCGGGCGGCGTCACGGTGGTTCCCAGCGACATCTCGCTGCAATGGCACGCCGCCACCGGCAAACTGCTGGCCATCGGCCACAACGTCCGCTACACGAACAACCGGCGTCCCCAGCCGGTCCGCGCGCGCGAAACGGTCTATTCGGTCTACGATCCGGTCCATCGGTCCTGGTCGCCCCAGCAATGGCTGAAAATGCCCAACAAACCGCGTTTTCAAAACGCGGGGGCGGGGAGCATCCAGCGCTACGACCTGCCCAATGGCGACATCCTCTTGCCGATTTACTACAAGGAACCGAGGGCGACGAATTATTCGTCGACCGTCGTTCGCTGCCGCTTCGATGGAAGAAATCTCACCTACGTCGAGCACGGCGACGAACTGACGGTAAACCTTCCTCGCGGCTTGTGCGAACCGTCGCTTACCCGGCTGGGAGATCGCTTCTACCTGACGCTCCGCAACGACTCGACCGGCTACGTGACCCGGGGAACCGACGGGCTGCATTTCGACAAGCCGATCCCCTGGACGTTCGACGACGGCAAAAACCTGGGAAGCTACAACACCCAACAGCACTGGGTGACCCATGGCGACGGGCTCTTTCTGGTCTACACGCGCCGGGGCGCCAACAATAATCACGTGCCCCGTCATCGGGCGCCCCTGTTCATCGCCCAAGTCGATCCCGAGAAGATGCGGGTCCTCCGAAAAACCGAGCGCATCCTCGTGCCCGAGCTAGGCGCGCAGTTGGGCAACTTCGGCGTTGGCGACGTCAGTCCCGACGAGGCGTGGGTCGTGACGACCGAAACCATGAGGCCCGCCACTTCCGCGCGTTACGGCAGCGACGACCGGGTATGGATCGCGAGAATACTGTGGAACCGTCCGAATCGATTGGTCCAGCCTTGAGCCCTATTGACCACCAGGGATCGTTGAACGACGAAGCCGCGCGAAGCAAGGCCCAATTGCTCCGGCGTGCCGCCGGCGCTCTGCGATCGGGCGGAAACCTTCACGCGTGGTTCGTGCCGGGCCGTGTCGAGGTTCTCGGCAAGCACACGGACTACGCCGGCGGCCGGTCGATGACTTTCGCGGCCGAGCAAGGCATCGCGCTGGTCGCGCGGCCCCGCGACGACCACCGCGTCGTGGTCCACGCGGTCGATCGGGCCGAAACGGCCGATTTTCAGCTTGCGCCGGACCTGGTTCCCCGCGCGGGCCATTGGTCGAATTACCCAATGACGGTCGCGCGGCGAGTCGCGCGAAACTTTGGCGGCGCGTTGCGAGGGGCTGAGATTGCGTTGGCCGGCGATCTTCCGCCGGCGGCCGGCATGAGCAGTTCGAGCGCCGTGGTGGTCGGCATGTTCCTCGCGCTGGACGCCGTCAATCGCCTGGCCGAACGGCCGGAATATCGGGCCAACCTCGAAACGGCGATCGACCTGGCCGGCTATCTGGCCACGGTCGAAAACGGCTTGACGTTCGGATCGCTCTCGGGCGATCGCGGCGTAGGGACCTTCGGCGGGAGCGAGGACCACACGGCCATCCTGCGCGGCCTTGCCGGCCGCGTCAGCCAATTCGCTTATTGCCCGGTGCGTTTCGAGCGGGCCGTGGCCGTTCCGCCGACGCACGGGTTTGTGATCGCCGTCTCGGGCGTCGAGGCCGAGAAGACGGGCAATGCGCTCGCGCGCTACAACGCCGCGTCGCGCAGCGCCGCCGTGTTGGCCGAACTATGGCGCCGCGCGACGGGGCGCGACGAACCCCATCTTGCCGCCATACTGGCAACCTCGCCGGACGCCGCCGACCGGTTGCGCCAAATCGCGCGCCGCGGCGAACAAGACGAGTTCGATGCCGATTCGCTCCTGGCCAGATTGGACCATTTCATGGCCGAAAGCAACGAGATCATTCCTCGCGCCGGCGACGCCCTAGCCTCGGGCGACCTCGAGACTTTTGGCGAGCAGGTCGATCATTCGCAGCGAAACGCCGAGCAATTGCTGGGCAATCAAGTGCCCGAGACGGCTTTTCTGGCCGCCGCGGCTCGACAACTCGGCGCGGCGGCCGCCAGCGCATTCGGCGCCGGCTTCGGCGGCAGCGTCTGGGCAATGGTCGAGTTGGACCGGCGGGCTGCATTTCAGTCGCAATGGCAGACCGCGCATGAGCTGCGATTTCCCGAGGCCGGCGCCGCCGCTCGATTCTTCTCAACGGCGCCCTCGCCCGGGGCAATCGCCCTTCATCCCTTCCAGGGCGCGTGATAGCCAAGCCCGAGCGTGATGATCTTTTGCAATAAAGTTTCGTAGTCGATCCCGGTTGCGTGGGCCGATTCGGCGAAGTCCTCGCCGTAGGCCAGGTTCGGATTGGCGTTGGCTTCGATGAGGAAAACCCGGCCGTCGTCCCGCAGACGCAGGTCCATGCGGGCGTATCCGCTCAGGTTCAAGGCACGATAGGTCCTTTTGCACAATTTCACGATTTGGTTTTTGACTTCAGGCGGCAGATCCCTGGCGCGCCGCGTCGTGATGCCGTATTTCTTCTGGTATTCGGGATTCCACTTCACGCGGGCCGTGGCGACGCGCGGCATTTCGTCGGGCATTTTGGTAAAGACCATTTCCCACGGCGAAAAGGTTTGGAGCCGCCGGTTGCCGACCACGCCGACGTAGATTTCCCGGCCGTCGATGTATTCCTCGACGATGGCGTCGGAACGGACCGTGTCGTGGATGAATCGGACGCGGTCGGCCAACGCGGCGTCGTTCTGAACGATCGAGGCTCGGGCAATACCCAGCGAGGCGTCCTCGATCGTCGATTTGACGAACAGCGGAAATGGCAAGCGGCCGGCCCGCTTCTTGGCGCGCCCCCGGACGAAGACGTCGAACCGCGGGGTGGGAATCCGATGGTGGGCCAGAATGCGCTTCGCGGTGGCTTTGTTTTTCGAGAGCATCAACCCGATCGGGTTGCAGCCCGTGTAGGCCTGGCGCATCAATTCCAGATAGCTGACCACGGCGTAGTCGTACGTCGCCACGCCGTGGAACTCTTCCAATAAGACAAAAGCGACGTGGGGAGACCAATCGCGGATGGCCTGGCGGATGGGACCGAGGTCGTCGAAGATGCCGACGGGCCGCACGTCGTGTCCCATTTCGCGCAGCGTTCCCACGACGTCGAATTCCGATTTCCATTCGGCGATTTCCTTGTCGCTGTATCCTTCCATCGATTCGGGAGGGACCAGTCCTTCGCGCACCAGTGCCAGCACACGGAGTGGTTTCATAAGGCGGCCCGATGATGTCCCGCGTGAAGGTAGTTCATGGTTTGGACGGTAAGCATCACGAGCGCGTCGCGTTTGGCCTCGGGTTCCGGCCGGTCGCAGCGCAGCCGGAGTTCGCGGCAGCGTTCGATCATTTCATCGAGAACCTGGTCGATGGTGTATTGGTATTCGCCGGTCCATTGGGCGACCACCCTCCGCAGCTCGCGGCGCGCCCGATTCAAAACGGAGGCGGCGGTGGGCGTATTCTCGCGATCCAACTTTCCGGAAAAGACGCGGACCAGGTCTCGATCGTGAAAAAGCGGAGGGTTGTCCATGCCGTAGTGCGCGCGACGCGCGCGGTAGTGTTCGCGCAGCGTCTTGCGCATCGTCCGCAGCGAGCCGATTCGCTCGCGCGACGCGACGCGGGGCCGCTGCTGGCGAATCTCGCGGACCACCTCGTCCACGTATTCAAGCTTTTTAAGCGCCGGCCAGTCGCGGTAGCGGGCCCGCCAGGCGGACCGCGGCTTGAGCCACACGGCGAACGTCTCGGCGAAATCCTCGGTCGGATGGCTCTGGGCGTACCACATGTCGAGATGCAGCACGTATCGCTTGCTGTAGGGCTTGGGATTGTAAAACTCGGGATAAGGGAGGCTCGCCTTGCCGAACAGGTCGCGCCACCGCCGGCGCCGGCGCAACTGGTAGGCGTTGTCCAGGGCATGGCCCGTCTCGTGGCGAAGAATTCTCAGGCACCATTCCCGCGTGCCGCCCTCGACGTCGAGCATCTGTTTGCGTTCGAGCCGCATCAGGCTTGGATGGGAGAGGTAGAAGGGAATGGCGGTGCCGATAACCCCGTCGGGCGTGAACCATTCGTCGGAGAGCCAGAAATGGGGTCGAAACCGGATTCCCCGCCTCTCCAACTCGTGATACAACTTTTCGATTTGCCGTTCCAACCACGTGCCGGCGATCCGGACTCCCAGGTCGCACATGCGCAGATCCAGCAGTTCGTCTTGGGAAAGCTGGTCCAGGTCGGGCCCGGCGGCTCGACGACGGAGTTTGGTTCGGCGTCGCGTGCGTTGTGCCGGCATGGGTCTCCACTACAATTTGAAGCTGAGGAGCTGATTTAACATGCGCCAGGCGCGTTGGGCGATGGTTTGCGGGGCCGTGTGGATCTTGGCCCGGCCGCGAAGACCAATGCGGAACAGCCCGTCGGTGTTGGGCAAGGGTGCGCTGGCCTGATAAATGGCGTTTTGCGGCCGCGGCACGCCCGCCTCGTCGGCCTTGACGGGCAGGTCGCCGCCGCCGGTGGTCGAGACGCGCTGTGAAATGACTTTCGACTCGGATCCGGCGATCGTGGCGACCGTCGAATCGAACGTGTCGAAGGGAAGCGCGTCGAGCTTGATTTCGACTGCCTGGCCCTCGCCGACGAACTCGACGTCGCCCTGGTCGACGTAGAGGATGGCTTCCATGTCGGCCGGATCGCCGATCAAACAAAAGACGTCGCCCTCGGCCAGCGGGGCGCCGACGTTATACAGTTCCAGCGGCGAGCCCGACCAGGACGGCAACTGGCCCTCGACCGTCGGCCGGTCCTCGCGCCACGGCGGCGGCATGACCACGCCGAGAGGCTTGTTCGGATCGCGCCCGGCCACGGCCGGAGCGCGGAGCACGAGCCGCTCCTGGTCGGCCTTCTGTTCGTCGAGCTGCTGAAGGAGGGACTGGCGGGCCTTTTCCAGGCCGGGTATGTCGCTCATTACTTCCGGGTTGCGCTGGCCGATGCGGTGCAACGCGACGAGCTTGATGTTGTATTGGTCGAGCCTACCGATCGATTCGGCCGTTTTGAGCTTGGTATCGACGTTTTTGAGCCGGCCTAGTTCCTGGCCCGGCCGGACTCGTTGCCCAACGCGGACGTAGACGTCTTCGAGCGTGCCGGGCACGTCGACGTAAACGCGGATCGGATCGCGGGGCCGGACTTCCATCGTGCAGATAACGCTGTGGGGCAGCGGCACGAACCCAATGAAAAGAACGATGCCCGCCACGCCCGCGAGAGAGGCATACATGCGAGGTTTTTTCACTTTTTGCATTCTCCCGGGCAGGGTGAAAAATTTCCATACCTTGTAAAGAGGCATGACCACGAGCCCCACCAACGACATGACGACGATGATGTTGCCGATGATTTCGAGCCGGTAGGGTTTGAATATCTGGTGCAGGAACCAGAGGATCGACAGCACGACGACCCAGCGATAAATGGCCGCCGCGACCGAATAGACGCAAAAGATGACTTGATTGCGCTGGGGCAGGAAGGGGTCTTCGGGCGGTTCGATGCCGAGAAACCACTTCGCCGTTATCCGGCTCAGGATGGACGTGGCCTTCTGACGCAGATTGGGAATTTCGGTCAAGTCGGCCAGGATGTAGTAGCCGTCGTAACGCAAAAGCGGATTGGCGTTGAATAGGATCGTGCTGACCGACGAAATGAAAATCACGTTGAGGCAGATCATGCTCAACAGGTTCGAGGCGTCGATGCTGAACCACCAGATGAACGTGGCCAACGAGGCCAGCACGACCTCGACGTACATGCCCGCCGCGCCGATTGCCGCCCGCTGCCACTTGTTGGGCAGCATCCACGAGTCGGACACGTTGCAGTAGAGGCACGGTGTGAGCACCAGCACCATCACGCCCATCTCGTGGCACTCGCCGCCAAAGTGCTTGCACGTAAGCCCATGGCCGAACTCATGGATCACCTTGGTCACGCCCAGGGTGATCGCCAACCACAGGGCGTTGGTCGGGCTGAAGAACGTGTAGAAGCCGGGCAGCGCCCCTTGAAAGCGGTCGAATTCGATCAGCACCAGCGTCAT
>JAFGAY010000147.1 GCA_016933425.1 Pirellulales bacterium | reverse complement strand
CTTTCGCTCCGCGAAAGTAGCGTGGAATAGTCGCTGCTTTCGCGGAGCGAAAGGCGACAGAAGGTTTTCCGCAACAGAAACTAAATAAGCATTTCCGCCATGCAAAGGTTTACCCGGCAACACAAGTACCGGGCACCCTCCCCAGGACAATAGTGGCCATTGCGCCGAAAATCCGTGCAACAAATGCCAGAAATGGCAAAAACCTTGCCTTTGGGTGGGCCGCCCCTTATCCGCTAACGGAGTCCGAGGTTCGACGCCTTTGCCTGCGGCGGTCGACCTGGGGGTAAGATGGTCTTCCTTGGGGGGTGAAAGCCTCGGTGGACTCAGGAGATTTGGCCGTAGAGAACGCGAAAAGCGCGGCCAACGAAACCAGCAGTTGCAGCGAGCCCACAACAGCCGGGTGAAGTCTTGCCGGTTTCACATAGGGGCCGGTCGACCACGTACTTTCATGTTCCCAGCCGTTGACGGTCCGTTTCCAGGAAAACGTCTCCACCGGGGGTTCCGTCTGAGCGACGGGAACCTCGATGAGAATCCAGCTCACCAAAACCAGGCACAATAGCACGGCAGCGATTCGTCGCACGTTTTCCCTCGAAGAACCTGAATGCGCCTGCGCCGGCACGCCGCCCAACCGGGGCGACTCACGGAAGGACCAACGCACTCCTAATGCCAAGCAAGCGCCGGGCCGGAGAGGGGGCGGCAAAAAAGACGGCCGACCCAAATCCTTTTGCATAAACCGGTTGCGGCAAGCCCGGCTTGGCAAAAGGAAACGGCAAGGCAGTCGTGCCGTTGAGCAAAGGCAACACGGAAACGCTGCACATGTTGCCTGGAAGCCACATGTGGCGTTAGGTGACGAGCGACTCGAGTTCAGCCAGCGTGCGACGAAGCCGGTCGACCAGGGAACTTGGCGCGGTGCTCTGAAGAATGTCGACCACCGCCCGATGGTACCAAAGCGTGCCGTCGCGGCCGCCGCGGAACCATTGCCAAAGCGCTTCGCCGTGCTGGTGATAGCCGTCGATCAGACTGAGCAGATTGTCGAGCTTGTCGGCGGCGATAATCAGCCGGGCCGACGGGGAGGCGGCGGAAAGCCTCGCGAGAAAAGCCTCTTTGCGAGGACGCCAGGGGGGTTTCGGCGTCTGATCCGTATCGCTGCACTCGTCGACGATCCGAACCACGGCCGGACCAAAACGCCGACCGATTTCTTCCCGCGCCCGGGAACCCCCGGCATCTTCAACCACGTCGTGCAACAGCGCGGCGATTGCCTCGTCTTCGTTGCCGCCCGCCTCGAGAACAATACCGGCCACGCGAAGCGGATGGGCTACGTAGGGCGCGCCGGAAATCTTGCGCACTCCGGCGGCATGGCACCGGCACGCCAACGCCAAAGCATCGTAAAAACGGTCCGAGAGACGCGAGTTCATCAGTAAATGACCTCGGCCGGCAGCACAAAGATTTTACCATCGCCCTGGCGGCCCGTTCGGGCGTTTTCGACAATCAGCCGCACCACTTCCTCGACGCGAGGGTCGTCGACCCAGAGGGTTATTTCAACCTTGGGCAAAAAGGCGAGCGAATATTCGCTGCCCCGGTATTCGTCGAGATAGTTTTTCTGCCGGCCGTAACCTTTGACTTCGCGTATCTCACAGACCTCCAGCGGCGCGTGCTTCAAGGCGTCGAGCACGCGCTGGACGCGATACGGTTTGACGATGGCGACAATTTGTTTCACGCGGGAAACTCACGCGAGTTCGTGGCTTGTGGCATGCGCCGGGTCGCGGCCCGGCCTATTCTTCCTCGTAGTCGGCATGTTCCTCGAACCAGTCTACCCCGGAAGGCTCCTCGGGAAAAGGCGCGGCGCGGCCGAGAAGCATGTTGATTTCGCGTCCGCCGGACAGCCGGTAAACCACCCCATACGCGCCCAGGCACGCCGCGGTCGGAATCGCCACACGAATAAGCTTGCTCGCCAAGGACGGGTCGTCCGGCAGCAGCCGCAGCAGGACAACGCCGACCCCGGCCATCGCGGCGGTGGCCAGCGTCGTTTGGAAGAGCGTCTTGCGAAGCGCGCGCCAGTCCAAAGGCGAGTGGCGGCGCGAGAAAACGGCCACGAGCACGACGACCTGAATCGAGGCGGCCGCGGCGGTGGCCACGGCCAGCCCACGTTCGGCCAGCGGCCAGATGAGCGTCAGGTTCAACGCCAGGTTCAGCCCGACGGCGCCCAACCCAATGCGCACCGGGGCGGCCTGATTTCCCAGCGAGTAGAAACCTCGGACCACGACCGGCAGGGCGCAATAGGCCCAGACGCCGGCCGCGTAGCAGCCGATCATTCCGGCGGTGCGGGCCGTGTCGTCGGCGTTGAACCGGCCGTGCTGAAAGATCAGCCCGACCAGCGGCTCGCCCAGGAGCATCAGCCCCACGCCGGCCGGCACCCCCAGGCACAGCACCAGGCGGAGTCCGAGGGTCAGATCGGACCCGAGCCGGTCGTGCCGTCCTTGGGTGGCGTGGCGGCTCAACAGGGGAAAGATGGCCGTGGCCACGGTCATGCCAAGGATGCCCAACGGAAACTGATAGAGTCGCTCGCCGTAGTAAATAGCCGCCGTCGCGCCTTGGCGCATCGGGTATTCGAGCCCGCCGGGCAGCCAGGCAATCTGTTGTGGACCGTCGGGCGCGGCCGAAAGTCCCCAGGCGATCAGGCTGTCCAACAGCGTATTGACCTGCGTCGCGGCCAGGCCCAAGACCATGGGCCCCATGGCGCGGATCACCTCGCCCAGCGCCTCGCGCCCGGCCGCCCAATGAAAGTCGAAGTGAAACTCGAACCGATACAGCACCGCCAACTGCACGGCCAATTGAAGCACCCCGGCCACGACAACACACACGGCCAGCACGTAGGCCTGGGCCACCTGGTCGGGCGCGAAATAGGGAGCCACCAACCACGCGCCGGCAAGCCAACAAAGGTTCAACAAGACCGGCGCGAACGCCGGCGCGGCAAAATGGCCCAAGGCGTTGAGCGTGGCCGCGACCTGCGCGGCCAGGCAAATGAACAAGGCGTAGGGCAACATGGCGGCCGTCAGACCCAGCAACAATCCCAAGTCGCTTGACCGGTCCGACACGAGCCAAATCAGCCCACAGGCGCACTCGCCCAACAGGACCAGCGCGGTCATGAACACGGCGAGGCAGGTCAACAGGACGCTGGCCAGTTGCCAGGCCCGGCGACGGTCCTCGACCAGTAGTCGGGTCACGACGGGCAAATAGCTGACCGCCAGCGCCCCCTCGGCGAAAAGCCGCCGTACAAGGTTCGGGATTCGTTGGCCGATGACAAAGGCATCCATCACCCCCCCCGTGGAAAGCCCCAGCAGGGCAGCCGTGGCCATGTCGCGGACCATTCCCAGCACACGGCTGGACAGGGTTCCCAGCCAGATGACGCGAACGGCGGCCAGCAACGGATGTCGTTTCGGAGGGCTCATGAGCCAAATCGTAATCCGAGCGGCGGGGGGAGGGAAGTCCGGGGTAAAAGGGTGAAGAGCGAAGACGGCAGCACGCTCACACATCGGCGACGGCCAGCAGGGCCGCGCCCAGGGCGGCGGTGGTCTGCGAGTCGGGCGCCACGCGAACCGGCAACCCCAAGGCCGATTCGAGCGCGCCGACCATGCCCGGCACCAACGCCACGCCGCCGGTGAAGACGACCGGCCCCTCGACCGTCCGCCCGCCCATGGCCGCCACTCGCGTAGCGATCGACGCCTGAACGCCGGCCACAATGTCGGCCGGCGCGACGCCCGAAGCCAAAAGCCCTACGATTTCCGTTTCGGCGAACACAACGCACATACTGCTGATCCGGGCGGGCGCGCGGCTTTCGTCGGCCAGGCCGCCCAAGTCGCCGATTCGCGTGCCCAGCCGCGTGGCGACCACTTCGAGAAACCGGCCCGTCCCCGCCGCGCAACGATCGTTCATCGCGAAATCGAGCACTGCGCCGGCGCCGTCGAGCCGGATGAGCTTGCTGTCCTGGCCGCCGATGTCGACGATCGTCCGCGCCTCGGGCACGTGATGGGACACGCCCCAGCGCTGGCACGTGATTTCGGTGACCGCGCGGTCGGCCGCGCTAACGAGCTTTCGCCCGTAACCGGTCGCCACGATCGCGCGAACGTCGCCGCGCGCGAGGCCGTGCCGCGCGAGCAACTCTTCGAGCAATCGCCCGGCCAGCGCGTCCTGGTCGATTCCCTGATCGGCCACGGCCGAGTCGATTACCTGGCGACGCGCATGGTCCCAGAGAACCACTTTAACGGTGCGCGAGCCGACGTCGATGCCTGCCGAAATCATGCGTGTCTCCTGTTGACGGCCGTTTCCACGAGTGCTTCGAGCCGCGCGCGGACGGTCGGCTCCATGGCGTCGAGCACGGGCGGGACTTCAAGATCGAGGACGGGCAGCCCCAACCGGCGGCCGACGTTTTGCCCGACCAACAGCGCCTCGCTCGCGCAGTGGCTCGCGCCGGGGATGCGCGAGACGACGACCGCCTCGGCCTCGGACGCCTCGGCTTCGCGACAAATCCGCGCGGCCCGATCGGCCGTCGAGCCGACCAGCGGATCGGCCAGCGCCGCCCGGGCCAGGGCTTCCAGCGGCGGCACGTCCTCGGGAATCGGATCGAGCGCGTGGGCGATCATGTAGTCGGTTCCGCAAATCCGCCCGCCGCACTCCTCGAGGAGGTTCATCGCCCGAAGATCGGCCGGCGGATTAACCCAATAAATCCGGATCGTGCCGGGCGCGCCGTGGCCGCCGCCGGCGACCAACCGCCGGCGCACCTCGGCCAGCAGGTCTTCGAGCACGGCCACCGTCTCGGTCCAATTCGAGCAGAAATGAATCGAAAGTATCTCGGCAATCATCATTTCGAGCGCCGGCATGGGGCTTGGGTCGCCCAGGTAGGCGAAATGCCGCAGCCGCGCGAGAAGCCGGCGGACGTGGTTCGCGCGGCCAATGCCGGCCGCCAGCCGTGCATCGTCGAGCGATTGGCCCGTTTCCGCTTCCAAATGCCGCCGCACGCGGTCCAGCCCGCCGGCGACGAACTCGACCTGGGCGGCCGGCGCGCGGAATCCGTCGGGCAGTTCGACCGCCGGTTCGTCGGGCTCGGCCGCGCGGCGATGGGGAATCTCCCACCAAAAAACCGGAAAACCCAACTCGTCGATCCGCTGGGCAATGGCCGCCATGTCGTCGCACGTCGCCCCGACGCTGCACACGAGCGTGTCGGGCACCGGAAAATGCTTCTGGTCGACCAGCGCGGCGACCATGGCCCGAACCGGGCAAAACGAATCGTCCACGCCCAGCCGGTCGGCCAGGGCCAACAGACCTTCGCTGTGTTCCATCAGGCAGGGCGTCCACCACGCGCCGTCGGGATAGAACGCGATCGTGTTGTCCAGCGCATAGGCCATCACGGGCACGGTGCCCAGGTCCTTCATCGCGCCGACCAGGTATTTGCCCTCGGCCCGGGCGCGATGGAGCCGATCTTCCTCCGAAAGCAACAGGTTCCACAGCCGCAGCGCAGCGGCCGAGTTGTCCATTCGCAGACGCAACAGCCGCCGGTCGCCTCCCGCCTCGGCGTGGCGGCGCAGCGACCCGCCGTAGTCCGGCTCGCGCAGCCCGCGACAGCAGAGTTCGCGATAGCGATGGTCCCACTCGTCGAGCGTGATTTTTTCGGCCGGGTCGGTCATGTCGTCAATCGCGGTCCGCGTGAGTGCATTAGCGTGGTTCAGGATGGGAAAGCGATTCGATCATGGCTTCCAGCCGTCCGCGCAGCCGGCTTTCGCCGCCGTGGTCTTCGTCGCCCAGGTCTAATTCCAGGATAGGCACGCCGGCCGTCTCTTTCAACCGTGGCAAGGCCGCGTGCCAGAGATCGCACCAAACGTGGCGCAAGCAAAGCAGCCCGCGAACTTGCCGCGCGGCGACCTGTCCGGCGAGCCAAGCGTATAACCGGTCGCCGGGCCGCTCGAAAATCGTTGGAATGTGGTCGAAGTAAATGCGCACCAGTTCCTCGAACGGATCGCGGGCGACGGCGGCCGGGTCGATCGGGCCGGCCAGCGTGCGATAACCGCCGCAAGTCGCGTCGAGCGCGATTCGCCCGCCGGCCGCGCGAATCCATCGGGCCACGGCCAGGTCGCGCTGGCGCAACGGCCCGCCAACCAGTCCCAGCGCGGCGCCCTGGCTGTCGTTCGCATTCATTTCGGCGGCCAACGCCGCCGCGATGGGGTTGCACCACGACGGCGTTTCGACCGGCGTTTCACCCCGGCGAAAAGCATCGCGAGCCGCGGCGCGGCGCGCCATGATTTCGGCCAGGCGATCGGCGGTGGACGCATTGCCTCCGCCCGCGACAAGCCACCGCCCGAGCCGCCGCAATTCGTCGCCGTAGTAGGCCCGAGAGCCCGGCGTACCTCGTGTTTTAGGAACGTGGAGCAGAAAAACGTCATCGGGCCGGTCCTCGGCCAGCAGCCCCGCCCCGCGGCGCATCTGGTCGCACGCGGTCGTCAGCACGGCAAGCGAAGGCTCGTCGGACGACGCTAGCGAGTCGACCACTGCCCGCGCGTAAGGGCACATGCCGGTCAACGAACCGGCCCCGGCCGATGCCTCGGCGTCGCGGGGGACGATCCACCGGGAACGCAGACCATGCGATTCAATCCACTCGCAAGGAACCAGCGGATGGCAATAGGCGACCGTTTTCACCATGCGTCGTCTCGGAACAGGCGGCGGGACGTCAAGGCCATGCTCGCCATGGGCACGTGGGAATCGAGTAAAACCACCGCGGGGCGCCCGCCGTGCATGTCCGATTGGGACGCCGGCGCGGGAACAACTCGAACGATCCGCGTTATCGGATGTATTTGGGCGCGAGCGAGTGGGTGACGATGGCGGCGACCGCGCCGAGCACGACCGCGACGACCATGTCCGGCCACCACCCGATCCGATAGAGCGCCCCGCGGATCAAAAAGAACAGGATCATGATCAAGATGACCGTCACGTTGAACGCGACGACGCTGACCATGATGCGTTGTTTTATTTTTTCACCGTGCGTTTTTGGTTCGGGCGCCGGCTTGGGCTTGGGAGCGCCGGGCTTTTGCGGCGCCGCGGCGGCGGCCGCCTCGGCCGAGTAATGTTGGGCGACCACCGTGTTGATCGCGGCCGGCGTGCACAGCACCGTCCGAACCTGCTTGTTCAAACGCAGGCGAAGCTCCTCCTCGACGTCCGGCGTCAAGGGATTGGGCGACGCGATGAGCACTTGGGCCGGATCGACCATGATCGGCACGCACGAATGCTGCCGGCCGACGTTGGCCGGGATCAGTTCGACCAGATCCTGGGAAACGCCCAGGTTGTCGAGATCGACGTACGGCAGCCCGATCGACTCGGCATAGGCCCGCATGACGATGTCCGGCGGCGCGAGTTTCTGCTGCAAGACGGCGTCGCGCATTTCCAGATTGACGGCATCGGCGTATTTTCGGGCCTTGGCCAGTTGGGCCTGATCGACCACCTTGTTGGCCAGCAAAACGTCCTCGAAATCGCGTTGTTTCAGGCCGCCTTCCTTGTCGGCCCGCCCCAGTTTGGCGTCGTATTCCCGCTTGCGCTGAGCGTCGGTCAGGCAGAGCATGGCCGCCGTCAGTTCGTTCAGAAGCGACTGGGCCCGGCCGGTCATGTCGCTGGCCGCGTACCGGCGCACGTGGGACGTCATTTTCTGGTAGTGCTTGCGGATCGTGGAGCCGCTGTCCTCGAATTTGGTCAGCCGCAGAAGCTGGTAATGATTCAGCGGCCGAGCGGCGTCCTGAATTCCCAACCAGTCACGATAAACGTCTACTACCTTGGCCATGGGCGGAAAAGCTCTTGGATGACCTTTGATGTGACTTCCGAGAGACCGTCGAGCGAATACGGTTTGATGGCGCGCCGGCTAGGGCGTTTATTCCTCGATGACTTCCTTGACCAGCTTCACGAAATGCGGCGTCTTCTGCGACCCGCTCAATTCCTCGGCCTTGACATCGGCCGATTTACGATCGGCATACTCGAAAATGGCCACGCGACGCAACGACTGGTTGAAAACGCCCCAAAACGCTTTCAGCCGGACTTCTTTTGCCGTCTTGCTCCGGCTTTTGCGTTTGACGGGCTTGCTAGGCGTCTTTTTTTTGGTCGCGGTTCCCGCTTGTTCCGCGGCCTCGGCCTGCTCGCGCAGCTCTTTTCGATTAACAACCTTGCGTGCCATAGCCATCCCCCCGAAAGGGTTTTTGATTCCGTTGCCCGAGCAAGTCCATGTCCCCAGGGGACATCCGAGGCGAGGCCGCCGCGCAAACCCGCGAGGGGACTGTTTCCAGCCCGCCACTGGGGGGCGTAAGCCTGCGAATCTCCATCATAACCGATCCAGTCGCTCGTGAATAGTGGTCACCTTACGGCGAGGGGTCCATTCTCGCTTGTCGCAACTATCGGTATCATAAGGCAATTGGGCCGTTTGAACCTCGAACCACCAGGCTTGCCAATGAGCGACGAAACCCTGCCCGAGGGCGTTTCGGAACATGGTTTGCCTTTCACGATCCGCGTGGCCGACCGGCTGCGGCGGCTGCCTCCCTACTTGTTTGCGCGGATCAACCAGCTCCTGCACGAAAAACGCCAGGCCGGCGCGGACGTGATCGATCTGGGAATGGGCAACCCTTCCGACCCACCCGAGGACCGGATAATCCACAAGCTAACCCAGGCCGCCCAAGATCCGAAAAACCACGGCTACAGCCACAGCCGCGGCCTGTTGAATCTCCGCCGGGAAGTGGCCAGCCGCTATTTCAAGCATCACGGCGTCCGGCTCGATCCGGAAAACGAAACCATCGTCTGCCTGGGCTCGAAGGAAGGTTTTAGCCACCTTTGCCTGGCACTAATGGGACCCGGCGACACGGCCGTCGTGCCGGCGCCGTCCTATCCGGCCCATCTCTACGCGGTCGCCCTGGCGGCGGCCGGGGCTATCTTGCTGGAAGTGACCCACCCCGAGCAATTTCTGGCCAACGTAGCCTATACGTGCCAACATCTCTGCCCCACGCCCAAAGTGGTCGTTGTCAACTTTCCCCACAATCCGACCACGACCACGGTCGAGCCCGAATTTTACGTTGATCTAGTAAAACTGGCCAAACAATACGGCTTCATGGTCATCAGCGACCTGGCCTACGCCGACGTGGCGTTCGACGGCTATCGGGCACCCAGCTTCCTGACCGTGCCCGGGGCGCTGGACGTCGGCGTCGAGCTGACCACGATGAGCAAGGGATACAACATGGCCGGTTGGCGGGTCGGGTTTTGCTCGGGCAACGCCGAGATGATCCGAGCCCTGGCCACGATCAAGACCTACTATGACTACGGGATCTTCCAGCCTATCCAAATTGCCTCGATCATGGCCCTGCGCCATGCCGACGCGGCGGTCGAGGCTCAGTCGGCCGTCTACCAGCGGCGGCGCGACGTGCTTTGCTCGGGATTGGCGCGGCTGGGTTGGCCGGTCGAGCCGCCCCGGGCCACCATGTTTGTCTGGGCAAAAATTCCCGAACCCTGGGCCAGCCGGCTTGGCTCCTTCCAATTGGCCATGAAACTGCTGGCCGAGGGGGACGTGGCCGCAAGCCCGGGCGCCGGATTCGGACCGGCCGGCGAAGGCTACCTCCGCCTGGCGCTGGTCGAAAACGAAAACCGCCTCCGCCAGGCCGTCCGACAAATTGGACGATGCCTAGGAAGGGATTAGGGATTGGGGATTAGGGATTGGAACCTTCGGAACGCCCGGCCCACACGCTCTAATCCCCAATCCCTAATCCCTAATCCCCATAAAAAAAGAACTCTTGCTCGCCGAAGCAAGAGTTCTCAAGGTTCGGCTACCAGAATTTCGCGCGCAACACGCAAGACTCATAGACCCGTAGCCGTGTACAATGCTATCGGGCGATTATTGCTACTTTCTTTATTGACATTTGAATCCTGATGACGCAAATCGCAAAACTTGCCCTGGAAGATGGGACCGTGTTTACCGGCCGGGCCTTTGGGGCCTCGGGCGAGGTGGACGGCGAGGTCTGTTTCAACACGAGCATGACCGGCTATCAAGAGATCCTCACCGACCCCAGCTACCGGGGCCAAATCGTCACAATGACCTATCCCGAAATCGGCAACTACGGCGTCAACGCCGAGGACGTCGAAAGCCGGCGGCCGTTTCTCTCGGGCTTCATCGTCCGCCAGCGAAGCCGGCGGGTGAGCAACTTCCGAGCCGAGGGCGACCTGGACGGCTACCTCGCCCGCCACGGACTGGTCGGCATGGAGGGAATCGATACCCGGGCGCTGGTGCGCAAGCTCCGCGTCGACGGGGCTATGAAGGGCGTGCTGTCGACCGTCGATCTGGACGACGAAAGCCTCGTGGCCAAGGCCCGGGCGTGTCCCGGACTGGTCGGCCGCGACCTGGTCCGCGAGGTAATTCCCGAGGGGCCGTTCGAGTGGAACGAGCCGCTGAGCCCCTGGGCAAGGTTGGTCCAAACGTCGGCCAAGCCCCGGCCGGCCGACGCGCCCCGCGTTGTCGCGCTCGACTACGGCATGAAGTGGAACATCGCGCGACATCTGTTCGACATGGGGTGTCGGGTCACCGTTCTGCCGGGCACGGCCACGGCCGACGACGTGCTCCGGCTCGAGCCCGACGGCGTGTTTCTCTCCAACGGCCCCGGCGATCCCGAACCGTTGGCCTACGCCCAGGACACGATCCGCCATTTGCTGGGCAAGCGGCCCATCTTCGGCATCTGCCTGGGCCACCAGTTGCTGTCGCTGGCCTGCGGGGCGAAGACGTTCAAGCTGAAATTCGGCCACCGCGGGGCCAACCAGCCGGTCATGGACCACGCGACGGGCAAGGTCGAAATCACCACCCAAAACCACGGCTTCGCCGTCGCGCCCGAGGGTCTGCCCGACGAACTCGAAGTGACCCACACGAACCTGAACGACGACACGATCGAAGGCGTCCGCCACCGCGAGCACCCGGCCTTCAGCGTGCAATACCACCCCGAAGCGTCCGCCGGCCCGCACGACAGCGGCTACCTCTTCGCCCGATTCCGCGAGATGTTGAAATAGAGGGAAAGCATTTCACCACGGAGGTCGCAGAGGATCACGGAGGAATGGCCGACCGGCGGAGTCCCGCCGGGCTTGCCCTGGTGGAATCAGGTTTGGCAACTATCCCGCCCTGCAAAAAACGCCATCTACCACCAAAATCGGTCACTGCGTCCCGCCGGCCGCATTCTTGACGATTCCCCTTGCCAGCGGTATACTGCGATCCACCATGCCGATCCATTCTCGGACCGTGGTTTGTCCGCGTCGTGCAATGGCTGTCTTCATCTGGGCACAAGGGGATCCGCTCATGAGAGTCCGCATTTTTGGCAGTTTTGTGGGAATCGTGTCTTGTCTCGCCGTGGCTTTTTATAGTGTCGTTGATGCACAAGCGTTTGTCATCCCGACGGTCTCCTACAACGGCGAAGTCTGGCCGGGTCTGGAAAGCTACACTATTCACTTGAGGAGTGATAGTTCGCCGATCGTGGCGTTTGAAGACATCTACATCGATGGGGATGTTCATCAGGTGAACGCTTGCTTTGGCTCGACCGTGTTGCCAAGCGTCTTTCTCGATGATGGACTTCCCCCCGAGCATTGGCCCTACGACACCCATCTCTTGTTGCTCGAGAGCCAAATTATGGTTCAGATGATGCCGATTGATGAGACCAACTGGCGGGAAAATATCTTCGGATTTCCTCCCGATCCGCCGTATTCCTTTAGCTTGGGCATGTTCGGTGGCGGAAGGATGGCCATGACCCCTTCCTCATGGTCAAACAATCTGGATTTCCTCCAAGTGGTCCTTCCGGCTGGGATGTCCACATTTTTCCACTGCATGATCGGCGATTACGATGGTTGGATGTTCCCCATTGATATGCAAATCGGCATGATGCCTTCCGGCATCACGGTGGATCCGAGCCAGGTCGATTTCGGCCCGAACCGCGTCGGCACCACGGCGTCGGCTTACGTATATGCCCAGCTTACATACGGCGAGGAAACCGACGGGTGGTATTCGGCGTCGCCGTCGCCTTTCGGCCCGTCCAGCGGCTGGTGTTGGTTGTCGCCCGACTACCAGAGCGGCCTCACCTACACATTCTCGCCCACGTCGCGAGGCACGTTCGACGGGACGGGCGAGGTCGGCGCCATAGGTTATGACCCGGCATTCGTAGCCCTGTCGGGCACGGGCGTTGGGCCCGTCTTCGGGGCCGAGCAGTCGCCCGGCTCGACCATCGAATTCGATCCTGTTCCGCCCGACTCGTTCTTCGACGTCTTTTTCGACCTGAGCAACGTAACGACTGAT
>JAFGAY010000146.1 GCA_016933425.1 Pirellulales bacterium | reverse complement strand
GTGTTTCATGAGCAGTCTTGTTTCTCGATATCAGAGCGAACCAACAGTGGGATGAGCTCGTAGGTCAGGCATCCCGTGCCTGACAATCCCAGTGGATTGTTTTTCCGACGGGAAGAGGTGAAGCCCTCGCCTTCAGCAGTAGGTCAGGCATCCTGTGCTTGACGTATGTATAACGCAATATAGTTGTAGATGTCAGGCACGGGGTGCCTGACCTACGGGGGTTGGTTTGTCAGGCACGGGGGTGCCTGACCTACGGTTATTCGCCGGCGTTACCGGGCAGAATAATCCGTGTTGTATCCCCTCCCCAGCCGATTGTATAGTGCCCATCGCGGACCCAGCGATGAAATGTGGACCATTTCCAATCGCGCGGTCGCGACACCAGATGGTGCTTAACGGGATTGTAGTGGATATAGTCGAAATGGGCCTCCATGTCTGATTCATTGCGAATCATGTGCTCCCAAAAGCGGCGTTGCCAAACGCCACGGCGGCGTTCGACGGATCGCGAGGTGTTTTGTGGCTGTTCTTCTCCGCCGCGCGCCAGCCAGCCACGTGTGAATTCCCTTTTGATCCATCGCCATCTCATCGAAAAGTCATCATCGCCCGGGGGAAGCGTCCAGAGTGTATGGAGATGTTCCGGAAGCAAGACCGTAGCGACCGGTTCGACCGGATACCGAAGAAAGCATTCTCGCATGACATTGCCCAGTAAACGGCGGGCGGCGGACGAGGTGAAGAGGCGAGCCCGACGTTCGGTCACGAGTGTGAAGAAGAATGTCCCGCCCGCGACAAAGCAACGTCGGTAATCAGACATTTTTATCAACGTATTAGTAATGGCAATATAGTCATGGATGTCAGGCACGGGGTGCCTGACCTACGGGGGTTGGTTTGTCAGGCACGGGGTGCCTGACCTACGGGGTTAATGCGTCAATAGGTTTTCGAATTGTTCTTCCGTCAACACCGTGACCCCCAGCTCGCGGGCCTTGTCGAGTTTGCTTCCCGCTTTTTCGCCGGCGACGACGTAGTCGGTGTTTTTTGAGACGCTCGAGGCGGCTCGGCCGCCGTGGCGGGTGATTAGCTCCTCGATTTCGTCGCGGGTGTATTTTTTCAGCGTGCCTGTTACCACGAGGGTCTTGCCGGCCAGGACGTCGGAGGTTTCCTCGTCGGTTTGTGCTTCGCTCATGACGACGCCCAGGCCGCGCAGCTCGTCGATCGTCCGCCGGCCGTAGTCGCCGTGCAGGTAGTCGTGGACGCTCTGGGCGATGATCGGGCCGATTTCGTTGACACCGCTTAGCTGGTCGACGGTGGCCTCGGTCAGGGCGTCGATCGACCCGAAATGGCCCGCCAACACCGAGGCGACGCGCGTGCCGACGTGGCGGATGGACAACGCGGCCAGCAGGCGCGCGAGTCCTCGGGTTTTGCTTGCGCGGATGCCGGCCAAGAGGTTTTGGGCCGATTTTTTGCCCATCCGTTCGAGTCCGGCCAGCTCGTCGAGCCCGAGCCGGTAGAGGTCGCCGTAGCCGCGGACGAGTTTTTGCCCGACCAACTGGTCGACCAGCTTGTCGCCGAGACCTTCGACGTCCATGGCGTTGCGGCCGGCGAAGAACCGAATGCGTTCCTTGAGCTGCGCGGGGCACTCGGGGTTGGGACAGCGGATGTAGACGCCTCCTTCGTCGCGGACCAGGGCGCGGCCGCATTCGGGACATTCGGTCGGAAACGCGAACTTGCGCGGCCGGCCTTCGCGCAGGTGTTTTTCGACGCGGACGACGTGGGGGATGATTTTGCCCGCCTTTTCGACCACCACGACGTCGCCGGGCCGGACGTCCTTGCGTTCGATTTCGTCGGCGTTGTGGAGGCTCGCGCGGCTGACGGTCGTGCCGGCCAGCTCGACCGGTTCGAGGTCGGCGACCGGCGTGATCGCGCCCGTCTTGCCGACCTGCACCCGAATCGCGCGGAGCCGCGTGGTTGCCTCGTATTTCTCGAATTTATAGGCGATCATCCAGCGGGGGCTTTTCGACGTGCTGCCGAGCCGCTCGCGTTGGTCGAAGCGGTTGACCTTGAGGACGAGGCCGTCGATTTCGAAATCCAACTCGTGCAGCTCGGCGATCATTTGTTCGCAGTGGTCGACCGCCGCGCCGAACGAATGGAAACAGGCGACCCGGGGCGTCGGCGGCAAGCCGTACCGGCGCAGTTCGTCGAGAAATTCCATGTGGGTCGTCGCGCGGAGCCCCTCGACGTAGCCCACCCCGTGGCAGAAGAGGCGCAGTCGCCGCTGGGCGCAGATCCTCGGGTCGAGCAACCGGATGCTGCCGGCCGTGACGTTGCGGGTATTGGCAAACGGCGGCAGGCCTTGCCGCCGCTGGGTTTCGTTGAGCGCGACCAGGTCGGCGTTGGTCATGTAGATTTCGCCGCGCACTTCGAGCACGGGCGGCACGTCGCGGCCCGACAGCCGAAGCGGCGCGTCGACCACGGTGCGGACGTTGTGGGTGATGTCGTCGCCCACGCGGCCGTTGCCTCGGGTCAGGCCGCGGACGAGAACGCCCCGTTCGTACAGAAGCGAGACGGCGACGCCGTCGATTTTCAGTTCGACGACCCAGTCGATTGACTCGGCGGGCAACAGTTTTTCGGTTCGCGCGGCGTATTGGCGCAACTCGTCGAGGCTGTAGGTATTCTCGATCGAGAGCATGGGCAGGCGATGCTCGACCTGGCTGAGGCCTTCGACCGGCGCGTCGCCGACGCGCTGGGTGGGGCTGTCGGCCGTGACCAGTTCGGGATGGTCCGTTTCGAGCTTTTTGAGCCGGTCGACGAGCCGGTCGTACTCGAGGTCGCTGATCTCCGGGGCCGCCTCGACGTAGTACTTCCGATCGTGACGGCGAATTTCGTCGCGCAACCGCGCGATCTCGTCGGCCGGTTTGGCGGTCATGGGATGGGGTCCGAATCGACAGGATTTTATTGAAAGGGGAATCGACAGGAATTGTTGGAAATCGACAGGATTTACAAGATGGACAAGATACTTGTTGGAATGTTATCCTTCACAGCCCACAGCCCACGGCTCACAGCCCACGGCTCACAGCCCACGGCTCACGGATTCTATCTGGCGTCGGGCTTCGTAGGCGACGACGGCCGCGCTTACGGCCAGGTTGAGGCTTCGGGCCTCGGGGCGCATGGGGATTTTGAGGCAATCGGCTTTGTGTTTTTCGGTTAGCGACCGGGGAAGTCCTCGCGATTCGCTGCCGAAGACCAGGACGTCGCCCGGGGCGAAAGCGGCCTTAGTATACACGATTTTGGCCCGTTTGGTGAGAAGCCAAAATCGCCGATCCGGCAGCCGCCGGGTGAGTTCGTCCCAGTCGTCGACGGTTTGCCAGTCGAGCGATTTCCAGTAGTCGAGGCCCGCTCGGCGCAGCCGCCGGTCGTCGAGTTGGAAGCCCAAGGGACGAACGAGCCAGAGTTTGGCCCCCAGCGCGACGCACGTCCGCCCAACGCTGCCCGTGTTGTGTGCGATCTCGGGTTCGACCAGCACAATGTCGAGGGGCGGATTAGTCATTGACGAACCGTGATTCACCGGCACGGGGCCGGGAGAGGCGAGTTGTCGTTGCCAAATCTATTTCCACCGGGGCGAGCCCGGCGGGGACGGGAGGAAACCCGGTTGGGGCTTCTTGAGGTTGAATTCACGGTTGGGCGAGAACGTAGTCGATTGCCTGCAAGAGGGTACGCTCCGTTCCGCGCGAGTATTCGGTGTCGAACCAGAGGATTTTGCCTTGGGAATCAACCAGGTACACTCTCGGCAGGCCCGTGGTGGCCAGCTCGGTGAAATACGTTCTACCGGGATCCAACAGGGACGGCAGGCGTGTACCGACCGATTTGAGTTTTTCGGCCACATCGCGCGGCGGGTCGCCTTCGTTGACGGCAACGACGGCAACGCCGCGACGGGCGTGGGGACCGGCGACGTTTTTGTCGATTTGTTCCAGTCCCTGCAAAGCCGAGAGGCTATCGCCTTTCCAGAAATAGAAGACGGTGAGCCGGGGGCCCAACGTCGAATAGACCTCGACGACCCGGCCGTTTTGTTCGGCGAGAGTGCCCCGCGGCAGCGCGTCGCCCACCTTCACTCGGCACGTGTCCGCCAGCGCTTCGGTCAGCAGGACCTGGGGCATGGTCGGCGCCGGCGGCGGGTCGGGAGCGACAGGCGTGATTTGCGGGGTCGAAGTTTGTTCCGGCGCGGGCACGGGCGTTTTGGGCGATGGCGAATTGGCCGTCGGCGCCGCGTCGGGTGGCTTTGCCGCCGGCTCTTTCTTTTGTTGTTTACATCCGGCGGCGGCGAGCGCCAACGCGAACGCAACCACAACCGTCCCGATTGTTATCCAGCAGCGCATCGGTCAACTCCTTTTTGACGGGCCCATTCTGAAACAGACGTTTCAGCCATACTGACACGGCATGCACGAAGCAGGAAAACCAAGGCAGTTGCACAATCATGCCACGATAAGTTTCTATATATCACGAAAACACGAAAGAACGAAAACGCGAAACCGGGAGAAATTTACTCAGCAATAATTTTTTCGTGTTTTCGATATTTCGTGCTTTCGTGATGAGAAAAAACATCCTGCAAGTCGGCGTCCGTTTATTGCCGGTTGGGCGTGATGCCTAGTTCGCGCAATTGTTTTGGGTCGACCTCGCCGGGAGCGCCTGTCATGAGGTCGGTGGCTCGTTGGGTTTTTGGAAAGGCGATGCAGTCGCGGATGTTGGACATTCGCGAGAAGAGCATGACCATACGGTCGATTCCCAGGGCGATACCTCCGTGGGGCGGCGCCCCGAATTGGAGCGCGTCCAACAGGAATCCGAATCTGACGCGGGCCGTTTCTTCGTCGATTCCCAGGAGTCGGAAGACGCGATGTTGGAGCTTCTGGTCGTGGATTCGGATGGTTCCGCCGCCCGCCTCGCAGCCGTTGATGACCAGGTCGTAAGCCTTTGCGCGGCACTTGGCCGGTTCGGATTCGAGCCGGTCGACGTCCTCGGCGCGGGGCGAGGTGAACGGATGGTGCATGGCCGCCCAGCCGCCGTCTTCCTCGTCGGGAGCGAACATGGGAAACTCGACGACCCAGGAAAAGTGCATGTCGCCGGGGTCGTAGAGTTTCAATTCGGCCGCCAGGCGTTTGCGCAGTCCGTTGAGCGCCTTGCAGGTCACCTCGAAGGAGTCGGCGACGATCAGCAGGAGGTCGCCGGGGGCGGCGTCCATGCGCCGGCCGATCTCGGCCAGAAGCGGGGCGTCGAAATTCTTGGCTGTTGGCGAGGCAAGGGTTCCGTCGGGTTCGACTTTGAACCAAACGAGTCCCTTGGCTCCGAAATCCTGTTGGACGTAGGCCGTGAGTTCGTCGATTCCCTTGCGCGAGTAGCGGCCGGCCGCTCCCTTGGCGTTGATGCCGCGGACACGGCCGCCGGCGTCGGCGATCGAGCGGAACACGCGGAACTCGCACCGCGCGGCCACTTCGGCCAGGTCGATCAGTTCCATGCCGAACCGTTGGTCGGGCGCGTCGTGGCCGAAGCGTTCCATGGCCTCGTCGTAGGTCATGCGCGGCAAGGGCAGGGGCAGGTCTCGGCTCAAAAGTTCGCGGGCCAGCCGCGCCACGAGCCCATCGACGACGCCGACGACGTCGTCGACGTCGACAAACGCCATTTCGAGGTCCAACTGGGTGAATTCCGGCTGGCGGTCGGCCCGAAGATCCTCGTCGCGAAAACATCGGGCGATTTGCACGTAGCGATCGTAGCCGGCGATCATGAGGATTTGTTTGTAAAGTTGGGGCGACTGGGGCAATGCGTAGAACGTGCCCGGCTGCACCCGGCTGGGAACCAGATAATCGCGGGCGCCCTCGGGCGTACTCCGTCCGAGCACGGGCGTTTCGATATCGACGAACCCCAATTCGTCGAAGTAATCGCGCATGATTTTGGTCATGCGATGGCGTAGCATTAGTGTTTTTTGCATTTCGGCGCGGCGAAGATCGAGATAGCGATATTTGAGCCTCAGATCCTCGCCGGGCAATTCCTTCTGGCCCGGCTGAAACGGCGGCGTCAAGCTCGGGTTCAAAACCACGAGGCGACTAACGCGAATCTCGATCTGGCCGGTCGCCAGTTTGGGGTTGGTTGTGCCCTCGGGGCGCGGGGCGACCTTGCCGATCGCTTGGACGACGTATTCGCTGCGCAGCGATCGGGCCTTGCCGAGCGACTCCGGGCCGCTCTCGGGACCAAAGACCAACTGGGTGCGGCCGTAGCGGTCGCGCAGGTCGACAAACAACACTCCGCTATGGTCGCGCAACGTATCAACCCAACCGCACAGAGTCACCTCTTGTCCGATGTTGGTTTCGTTCAATTCGCCACAAGAGTGGGTCCGCAGGGACGTTGGATTCATGGTTGTCATTTACTCGCGTCCGACGTTGACACAAAGTTGTTTATTTTATCGTGGTAGACACATGGCGCGAAGCGCCGCCGGGGCCATTGGCCGCGGCTGGACCGGCGCGATGTGGGATTATCTTTCCAGCATACCTTTTTTGTGCCCGCTCGGCGGACCGGAATCGCTGGTTATTCCCCCATCTTTGATCCCCAATCCTTTATTTTCTCGACAACGTCTATTGGTTCGTCGGCCGCCACGAAACGGCATTCCGACAGTCCGCGAAACCAGGTTCCCTGTCGTTTGGCAAACTGTCGTGTGTGGACTTGGACGAGTTCGATGGTTTTGGCAACATGGCCCCCTCTCTGGAGGAATTCAATGACCTCGCGATACCCCATCGCCTGGCTTGCCGTTCGGCTCAAGCCCCGGGGATTGGCCAGCAGCCGACGTACCTCGTCGACGAGGCCGGCGTCGAACATCTGACAGACCCGGCCGTTGATCCGCTCGTAGAGGGTTTCCCTCGGCCACGAAAGCACAAACACACGGCACTGGTTGGCCGGGTGGGCGTGGTCGAACTGTTCTTGGAGCCGGCTGATGGGCTGGCCCGTTTTTTTGTGGACCTCGATCGCGCGGATGATCCGTCGCAGGTCGTTCGGGTGGAGTCGTTCGGCCGCCTGGGGATCGACTTGGGCCAGTCGCTGGTGGAGCATGTTGGGTCCATTGCTCGCGGCCTCGTCCAGTAGGCGGCGTCGCAGGGGCCAATCGGCCGCGGGCCCGTCGAAAATACCCCGCAACAGGGCCTTCAAATACAGCGGTGTTCCGCCGACAAACAGCACGGCGCGACCTCGCCGGCGTATGTCTCGGGCTGCCTCGGCCGCGGCGTCGACGTATTGGGCGAGGCTGAACTCCTCGTGGGGATCGAGGACGTCGACCAGGTGGTGGGGCACTTCGCGGCGTTCGTCGGGCGTCGGCTTGGCCGTGCCGATGTCCATGCCTCGATACAGGGCCATGGAATCCATCGAGACGATCTCGGCCCCGATTCGCCGCGCCAAGGCGAGACCCACGACCGTTTTGCCCGACGCCGTGGGGCCGGTGAGAAACCAACAGTCGTGGAAATCGGGATGGGTCATTTTCCGTGAAAGCCAAAAACGATCCGGCCTACGGGGTTCAAAAAACCGTCGGCCGGCCGCGGCGCCAGGCGGCGGCGACCGGGGCGTCGGATTCGAGCAAGAGGCGGTAGGGATCGGCCGGGGTGCGGCTTTGCGTCGGCAACGCGACGGCGACCAGGTCGGCCCGGCGACCGGGCTCTATCGTACCTAATCGGTGCTTTTGGCCCAAGGCGGCCGCTCCGCCGAGCGTGGCCAGGCGGACGATCGTCTCGGGGGCGACGGTCGGATGGCGGCGTAGTGCCTCGCGGATTTCGCCCAGCAGGCCCAAATCGGGCGAACTGGCACGGGAGTCGGTTCCCAGGGCGATGGTCGTTCCGGCTGCGAGCATTTTTTCCAAGGGGTAGGGATCGTGGCCGAAAAAGGCGTGGGTGCGGGGGCAGTAGACCACGGCCATTCGGTCGGCGCGGCCGGCCAGGAAAGCGATGTCCTCGTCGGCCAGGTAGTTTCCGTGGATGACCAAGGCTCGATAGGCCCCGGCCAGCGTCCGCAGATAGTCGAGCATCGAGAGTCCGCCGGACGCGATGCCGTCGTCGCACGCATCCAGGTTTTCGAGCATCCGGCGAAACGGTCCTTGGCCGTGGCGGACGAATTCCAGCTCCTCGCGCGATTCGGCCAGGTGCATGGCCAGCGGCGCGTGGCGCTCGGCCGACAAGGCCGCGGCGCGGACCAGCAGATCGGGAAGAACGCTATAGGGAGCGTGGGGGCTGAGTCCGGCGTGCCATGATTTCGAGCGGGCCCCGGCCGCCAGATGCGATTCGGCGCGTTCGAGTTGGGGAGTGATCCGGTTGGCCGTTGGTCCGATCAATTCCAGGAAACTCCAAAGCTCCACGCCGAGTGATTCGACCATTTCGGCCGGCGGGGCGTCTTGGGCGACGTCGGCCAGCGTGGTGGTTCCCAGGCGGGCCGTTTCGTAAAGGCCTTTTTCGACGGTCGCCGGCGTGGCGGGATGGGCGAAACGGTGCTGAATCACGTGGCCGAGCCAGTCGACCATTTCCATGCCGGGCCGGCCCAGCGGTGCGTCGACGTCGCTCAGGTCGAGGTGCGTGTGCGCGTTGATCAGCCCCGGCAGCAAGGCAACGTCGCCCAGGTCGTGACACTTGGGGGAAGCGATTTCTCGGCCGACGGAGAGAATGCGGTCATCCTGGATTGTGACGCAGCCGCCGTCGATCGGCGGGCCGGCCACCGGCAGGATCCAGCGCGCGCGGAGTGAATATTTCACCGGTCCCCAAGTCCTACGGCGGGCTTCCGCCCGCGGCTATTAACGCGGTGTGACGGAGTCGTAGAATGTGTTTTGAAATTGATTTGGGTGGCACGCCTCACATGGCGGTTGTCGCCAGGGGTTCGTCGTCGGCTTCGATGCCTCGTCGGATGGCGTCGTGGAGGCGTTCTTCCTTGGTTTTCTGATAGGGTAGCCGCGAGAACCAGGTGAGGATCATGGCGGCCGCCATACCGCCGGTGATAACCACACTCCAATTGTAGAGCACGGCTCCCTCGCCGCCGCCGACCATCCAATCCAGAAGCGGCCAGCGGTCCAGCAATTCGGGCGTTATCCTTGTTGCCGCCAACGCCAGGGCGTTGTGGACCATGTGGTAGGCGATGCACGGCACCAGGCTGCCGCTTTGCACGGCGATGTAGCCGATCACCACGCCAAGCAACGCCGCGTTGATCTGCTGTTGGAAGATGCCATGGGTCATTCCGAAAAACACGGCCGCAATGACGATGGCTCGCCATTTTCGGCCCGAGTGACGCAAGCCCGAGAGGATGAAACCGCGGAACGCGATTTCCTCGCAGACCGGCGGGACCACGGCGATCACCAGCAAGAGAATCAGGAAACTGGGCGCCGCTCCGAGGAGGTTTGCCAGGATCTCGGCGCCCTCGGGCATCGGATAGAGTTTCACGAGGGCCGCGTCGAGGGCGATGGCGACCGGATGGATTGCCACGGCCAACGCGACGGCCGCCGGCAGCGCCATCGGCACATGGCGCCACGACGCCCGATCCAGCAGCAGCGTTCGGCCCGGGCTGCGTGTGAGCATGAAGGTCATGATGAGGGCCGGGGCGGCGATCATCGCCAGTTGGGTCACCAGTGCGATCTTTGCCAGGTCCCAGAATCCTTCGGGAATTGGCATCGCCAGGCTCATGAAGAACTTGATGACGAGGATCAGAAGGCCGGCCGAGAGGGCCATGGCCACGTTGGGCGTCGGCTGCCGCTCGTGGAACAGATGATGGAGCCACAGTCCCACGTCGAGCCGTTCGCTTTCGCGGAACAAGACGGTTTCCTGGTTGAACTGGTCGACGGCCCAGCGAATGGCCAGCAGGCAGCAGACCAGGGTCATGCCGATCACGGGGACGCAGTAGCGCAGCGCCGTCCAGAAATCGCCTTCCAACAGCGTCCGGAGCAGCAAAACGACGTTGGCCACGGGGACCAGGCTGTTGCCGAGGTTCAGCGTGATTCCGGGCGTCATGGGCAGAATGGCCAGCGGCATGCAGACGAGCATCAGCGGCATCAAGTAGTATTGGCCTTCCTTGGTGCTGCGAGCCAGCGCGGCCACGGCCAGGCACAACGCGCTGAAGAGCGCGGAGATGGGCACCAACGCGACCAGCAGCCACACGATCGACAGCACCGAGGGAGCGGCGACCGCATTGGGCAGATTGTGGAGAACGAGCCAGCCGGTAAAGCCCATGGCCGCGAGGTTCAACACGGCCGTGGTCATGCTGAAGAGGATGATCGTAGCCAGCTTGCCGACGACGATTTCGCTTCGCCGGGCGGGACTGCTGAGCAGGGTTTCGAGGGTGCCGCGTTCCTTTTCGCCGGCGCACAGATCGACGGCCGGATAGAACGCGCCGGTCAACGCCCAAAGGACGAGCATAACGGGGAGCAATCGAGCCCAGTAGCCGCCGCCCGCCTGGCCCGACTCCTTGGCCAGATCGGCCGAGTGGACCTCGAAAGGCCGTGCCGCGGCCGGCGGCAAACCGACGGCCGACAAATTGGCGCGTCCCACTTCCTCGTTCCAGCGTCGCAGGATGGTGAACAAATGGGCAAAAGCGATCTGCGACCGCTCGTTGGCGGTCGTGTAGATAATCTCGGGCCGTGGGATTTCGGGCAATGACTTAAGGGTTGGCTTTCCGGTCGACGGCGCGGTTGGTTCGGCCGCATCGGTGCTGGGTTCGTTTGCGGCCGTGCTGGCCTGGCGGAATCGTTCGAGCCGTTCGGCGAAATCCGGGGGAAAGTAGATGGCCGCGTCGTACTGGGCGGCCTCGACCTGCTCGCGCGCCCGGCGCAAGACGTCCTCGATCGTTTGGCCGCGCGGCAACTCGTCGGAGGCGAATTCGAGAGCGACCAGTTGCGCCCGGTCGGGCGACGTGAACAAATCGGCGGCGAAGCGGTTGTTTTCGATCAGCGGCGGGTCGTCGGGCAGCGCCCTTGCGCCGATCACCAGCACATTGGCGATGTGTTTTTGGGTGAACTGCGAGATTTGGAAGAAGCTCATTCCCAGCAGCGGGTACAGCAGCAACGGCAGCACGACGATCATGAACAGAGTGCGGCGGTCGCGCAGTTGATCGCGGATTTCGCGGGCCAGAATCAGCTTGACGTTAGACCATTTCATGCGGTCGCTTCCACCGTCGCTTCATGGTTGTGGATTAATTGGAAGAATAGCTCCTCGAGGTCCGATTCGCCATGGCGTTGGCGAACTTCGTCGAGCGCCCCCTCGGCCAGCAGCTTGCCCCGATGGACAATCGCCACACGGTCGCACAGTTTTTCCGCCTCGCGCATGATGTGGGTCGAGTAGATGATGCACTTGCCCTGGTCGCGGAGTTCGGCCACCGAGTTGAGCAGTGCCCGGGCGGCCAGGACGTCGAGGCCCGAGGTAGCTTCGTCGAAAATGAGTACCGGCGGGTCGTGGACGATTGACCGGGCGACGGAGACTTTCTGTTTCATGCCGGTCGACATTTTCGCGCCCAACAGGTCGCGGAAGTCGTTCATCTGGAGCCGATCGAAGATGGATTCCATGCGGTCGCGGAGCGGTTTTCCGCCGAGTCCGTGGAGACGGCCGAAATACTCGACGGTTTCCCAGGCGGTCATTCGGTCGTAGACGGCCGTATTGGCCGACATGAAACCGATCTGTCGACGGACCTGGTCGGCTTGGGTGAGCACGTCGTATCCGTTCACGGCGGCCCGGCCGCTGGTTGGCTGGAGGACGGTGCTGAGAATGCGCAGCGTGGTGGTTTTGCCCGCCCCGTTGGGTCCGAGGAGCCCGAAGATTTGCGCCGGCCGCGCGCGGAAGCTGATTCCATCGAGCGCGACGAGGCGACCGCGGCGAAGGTCGCGATAGTGTTTCGTGAGGGCTTCAACTTCGATCATGGCGGGCAGGGCATGGGGGATTAGGGATTAGGGATTGGGGATTAGGGATTAGGGATTAGCGTCGGATGGCGAGTTCATTGAGCATTTATCGCAATAAAGCCTATTATAAAAACAAGTTGCACCCTCACGCCCTAATCCCCAATCCCTTCATAGAATACGTTTCTTCGTTGTGGGGTGTATCCGGTCTGGCGAATGGCTTGGCGAAGTTGTTCGACGCTGGCGTGAAATCGGGTGCCGGCGGCCGCGACGACGTTTTCCTCGATCATCAGGCTGCCCAGGTCGTTGGCTCCGAAGCGGAGGGCCAGTTGTCCGACGCGGAGTCCCTGTGTAACCCAGCTTGATTGAAGATTGGTAAAATTGTCAAGGAAGAGTCTGGCGACGGCGAGCGTTTTGAGGTAATCGAACGACCCCACCTTGGCAGTATCGCCCATCTTGGTATTTCCGCTTTGGAAGGTCCAGGCGATAAAAGCGGTAAATCCGCCGGTTTGGTCCTGTAATTCGCGGAGTTTCGTCAGATGTTCGACGCGATCGGCAAGCGTTTCGACGTGGCCAAACATCATCGTGGCCGAGCCGCGTCCACCCAGTTCGTGCCACGCGCGGGCAACGTCCAGCCAGCGCTGGGCCGAGGTTTTCAACGGGCTGATTTGCTGCCGAACGCGATCGACGAGTATTTCGGCGCCCCCGCCCGGCAGGCTTCCCAGCCCGGCCGCCCGAAGACGTTTGAGAACCTCGCGAATTGAGAGTCCCGATTGTCGCGCGAAAAAGTCGATTTCCGGCGGGCTGAATCCGTGGACGTTGATTTTTGGGAACGTTTCGCGGATATCGCGTACGAGGCACTCGTGCCACACCAGCGGCAGGTCGGGATTCATGCCTCCCTGCAAGAGAATCTGGTCGCCGCCCAGGGCAATGGTTTCCTCGATCTTCCGAAAGAGATCTTCCCGGCCGAGGACGTAGCCTGCCGGATCGCCCGGCCGGCGTGAAAACGCGCAAAACCGGCATCCGGTGGTGCAGATGTTGGTGTAGTTGATGTTTCGGTCGATGTTGTAGGTGCGGTAGGGCTCGGGGTGGAGTCGCCGCGTTACGGCGTCGGCCGCGCCGCCGAGCAACGCCAGATCGCAGCTTTTCAGCAGCCGCAGGGCATCGTCGGGCGCAAGCCGCCGGCCGGCCACGGTGCGTTCGAGCAGTTCGTTCAGATTTTCGCTTGCGACCATGAATGGTCCCGTGGGTCAGGCCGTGCCTGGGAACAAATAAATCACTGCCCCGTGGAGGGCCACGGTCCGTCGTGGCCGTATACCGTCGGGAAAACGGACGTGACGGAGCACGTCCCTCCAGGCAGCACGCCCTAATCTCTATTGTCAGGCACAGCCTGACCTACGGCTTTCGTTCCCGGGCTGTCGACCAGGCCGAAACGTTTTGCCAGTTGGTGGAATCGGGCGAGACCCTCGCGCTGGCGGCTTGCGAGTTGAAAGGTGAGCGCGTCGCGCAGGTAGCTCAGGCACGATTCCTCGGCAAGGCCGACTTGGGGAGCTTCGTTTCTTGCGATTTCGTCGATTCGCCGGACGCCGGCGTCGCGTGCGGCGGCCAGCAACGCGCAGAGCCGGGGCCGATCGGTTCCCGGCCGCGCGACCCAGGTAGCAAACACAAACGGCAATCCGGTCCAGCGCGCCCATTGTTCGCCGAGGTCCCAAACCGTGTGAAACTTGCCAGGGGCCGGCCGCATCGCCCGATCGCCGATCAGCAAAATCGCGTCGCTGCCGCATTGGTCGAGTGTGGAGCCAATGGGCAGGATGTCATATTCGGGCACGAGGCCGAATTGATCCTGGAGCAGGATTTTCACCAGAGTCGCGCTGGTGCGCGAGCCTTCGTCGAGGCTCACCGTCCGAATCGCGGGCGGCGGAACGCGGCTGAAGAGTTTTACGCTTCGCACCGGGCCCTCGCACGAGACGCAGGCGTCGGAGACGATTCCATAGCCGGGCCGGTCGAAGAATTCGATGGAGGGAACCAGCGCCACGTCGAGTTGGCCGGCCGCCAGCGCGTCGGCCAATCGGCTCGGCAGATCGACCGTGATGGTTGCCTCGGGCGCTAGTCGGGGCAGTTCGGCCACGAGGGGCTTCGAGTTGAGATAAGACACGGCCCCGATGCGACAACTCGAAGCGACTGACTTGGACGCTCCAACAAACACACTCGACTCCTGTGGATGCTTGTCTTTTAACAAACTTCTCGCCGTAATACGGGTCTAGATTTGCGTCACGATTGGATGCAGGAACTGGCGTCATGTCCATGCTTGCGTGGACAAGGCGTCTTATTAGCGGGTTTCTAGGAATTACTTCGCGATTTCATGTATTTTCGTAGGTCAGGCACTCCGTGCCTGACATGTTTTGTTGTTGTTTTGTTGTCAGGCGGTTTGTTGTCAGGCGGTTTGTTGTCAGGCGGTTTGTTGTCAGGCACGGGGTGCCTGACCTACGGGACTACGGGACCTACGGGATCTTTCTATTCGGTAGTATAGGGAAGAATGGCTTTGGCGGGAAGTGATAGGCGCGTGGGCGATCAGTCTTGGCCTGACCTGAACAATCGTTAAAACCGGTTTTTTTGTTCTTTTTTTGGCGATGCGGGTAGTGCCTGGATGGTTGGGCCGCAACGCGGATTGGGGGCCCAGCGGCGGCATGGCCCGGCTTGGGGACATGAATTGCCCGAGGCTCAATAATTCCGCGTGGTTTGACCATGTGGCGGACTAGACGTAAGTTTTTGATGTGGTCCAAATACCGTTGGTTGCCGGCGGCATGTTGAGCGGCAATTTTTTTCGCGCTCCGGTTCATGTGGCCGGATCGGCTTCCCCTGTTCCCGCCGAATTTGAAAAACACCATGACTGACCGGGCAGACCAGGACTTACTTTCACGATTGGCCCGCGGCGAGAAGACTCCCGACGGGTCCGAGCCGTGGTCGTCGTTGGCGGCAACCGAGCCGGAGGACGACACGCAAGAGGATGCCGCGTCGCGGGTCTCGGGCGGCGAGGCGGACCAAGCGGTTGACTCGATGCTGGAGCGTCTTCGGCAGATGGCGGCCGAGAAAGAGGCTAAGAAGTGCGCCCCGGCTCCGGAGGCCAACGGAGACTCGAGCGAAGACGAGCGTCTTAAGAACGATTTTATTCCCATCGAACCGGCTTCGCTCGAGGCCGCCGGTTTGACCGAAGGCGACGTCGAGACCTTGATACTGAAGTATCTGCTTGCCCGGGGAAACGCGACGGGTCGCAACGTGGCCGATCAAGTACGGATTCCGTTTGTTCTGGTCGACGCGCTTCTGTGGCACATGAAAACGGATCAACTGGTCGTTCATCGCGGATCGGCGCCGATGAACGATTACGATTATCAGTTGACCGAGATGGGGCGGGAGCGGGCGCGTCGCTTCGCGGTGCATTGCACGTATTTCGGTTCGGCGCCCGTCGGCTTGGAGGATTACATCGCCAGCGTCCAGGCCCAATCGCTCAATCGCCAGCATCCAACGGCGGAGGATCTTCACCGCGCGTTTGCCGATTTGGTGCTCAACCGTGCGATGCTCGATCGGCTTGGGCCGGCGATCAATTCGAGCCGCGGCTTGTTCCTTTTTGGTCCTCCCGGCAACGGCAAAAGCAGTATAGCCGAGCGCGTCACGGCGGCCTTTGGAAAAACGATTTGGATTCCTCGGGCCATCACGGTCGACGGAGAAATCATTCGTTTGTTCGATCCGGTGAATCATGACGAAATACCGCTGCCTCCCTCGAGCAGTCTATTGAAGCAGCATAAAATCGATCATCGCTGGGTGCGGATTCGCCGGCCGACGATCGTGGCGGGGGGCGAGCTAACGATGGAATCGCTTGAAGTCAGCTTGAATCGAGTGACGGGAATCAGCGAAGCGCCTTTGCAGATGAAAAGCAACTGCGGCGTGCTGGTGATCGACGATTTCGGCCGGCAGCGAATGAGCATCGTCGAGTTGCTCAACCGTTGGATTGTGCCGTTGGAGCGGCGTTACGATTTTCTTGCGCTGCAAAACGGCAAGAAGATCAATGTTCCCTTCGATCAATTGATTATTTTTTCCACGAATCTGGAGCCGCGCGACCTGGTCGACGAGGCGTTTCTGCGGCGCATTCCCTATAAAATCGAGATTGCGGACCCGAGCGAGGAAGAATTTTGCCGACTGTTTGAGATGCTCGCGCCGAAAATGGGTTTCGATTATCGGCCCGAGCCCATCCGCTATCTCATTCAGTCTCATTTCAAGAAGAGCGGCCGACCGTTCCGGTTTTGCCAACCCCGAGACTTGTTGTTGCAGATCCGGAACTTTTGCACTTACTACAATCGGCCGCTGGAAATCACCGAGGAGTATTTCGACCATGCCGTCGAAAACTACTTCGCCGTGATGTAATTGGCGTCGGAATCGCTCTCCATTTCAGAGCACGTCACTACCCGGGCCGTTCGAAGCCGAACGGGAAATGCAACTGGGGGTCTCTTTCGCCGTTGGGATTCAGTTCGGTGAACAGCAGGCTTGGCTGGATATCGTGGTTGTTTTGATATTTGGCGCTGGCGTACTCTGAAATGTCGCCCTGAATTTCGTGGTAGAAGATTTGGCAGATGGGCACGCCTGGATAAATTCGCACCGGCTGGATGGCGAACATTTCGAGCGTCCAGAAGCCGCGGAAGCCCACGTCGCCGAAACCGGCCGTGACGTGGACGAAGAGCCCGAGGCGGCCGACCGACGAACGTCCCTCGATCATGGGCACGAGATTGTGCGTCTCGGTTCGTTCGATCGTGCGTCCCAGATAGAGTTGATTCGGCTGCAGCACGAGGCCCTTCGCGGGGATGGGGATGCGACGCACGCGATTTGGCCGGCGCATGTCGAGCTGTACCTCTTCGTACACCATCAATTCGTCGTGTAGGCGCAGGTTGTAGCTATTGGGATTGACGCTCGACTCGTCGAACGGGTCGATGACGATGTCCTTACCCAATCGCGCGATAATCTCGTGTCCCGACAATACCATGGCAACCTCGCTTAATGCGTCCAGGCACAAGGGAAAACGCACGGCGGCGAATAGACCGGCAGACGACACGGGTTCCGCGAGTGCGTTTGATTTTCTTTTCTGCGGTTTTATTGGTGTTTGGCGGTGGATCGAGGACGCACCTGAAGTTGCGTCAGGGCATTCGCGGATGTCCGGGGCGTCCGTTGCCGTATCAGGCAAAGTGGTTTAACCGTGTTTTCCCGTTTTCATCGACCAGCCCACGCTTTTTTCCCCCGCCTCGGCCCGGCCGATGATCCAATTTTGCAGTCCGTGATGGTTGAGTTGCTGTCGAATGCTTTCGGCGTAAAAGGGGCTCACGACCAGAACCAGTCCGACGCCCATGTTGAAAACCTGGTCCATTTCCGCCTGATCGATCCGGCCCAGCCGTTGGAGCCACGCGAACACCGGCGGCACGGGCCAACTGCCGCGGTCGATCAGGACGCGGACTCCCTCGGGCATGACCCGGGCAAGATTTTCGCACAATCCTCCGCCGGTGATGTGGGCAATTGCGTGGACCACGTTTTTCACGCGGTAGTGGCCTAGCACGTCGCGCACGGCCTTGGCGTAAATGGTCGTGGGGGTCAGGAGGGCCTGGCCCACGGTTTGTCCTAACTCCTCGACCGGATCGTTGACGGTCAGTCGCGCGAGGTCGAAAACTACTTTGCGAACGAGGCTGAAACCGTTTGAATGGATTCCGCTCGACGCTACGCCAATGACCACGTCGTCGGGCGCGACGGCCGTTCCGGTAATCAGGTTTTTGCGATCAACCACGCCGCAGCAGAAGCCGGCCAGGTCGTAGTCGCCTTCGGCGTAGAGGTCGGGCATGATGGCCGTTTCGCCGCCCAACAACGCGCAGTCGCACGCCAGGCAACCCTCGGTGATTCCGCGAACGATCATCTCTAAAAGCGGCGGGTCGTCCTTTGCCATGGCCACGTAGTCGAGGAAAAACAGCGGTTCGGCCCCGCAGCAGATGCAGTCGTTCACGCTCATCGCGACCAGGTCGATTCCGATCGTGTCGTGGCGGCCCATCATGCCGGCGATTTTGAGTTTCGTTCCCACGCCGTCGGTGCAGGCCACGAGCACCGGTTCCTCGTAATTCCGCGCGAAGAGCCGATTGGCGAAATCTAAACGACACAGCCCGGCGAATCCCCCGTCCAAACGGAGAACTCGGGGGGTCTGCGTCCGATGAATCAGCCGGGGAAGTCGGGCCATCGCCTCGCGATAGGCTTCCAGATCGACGCCCGCGTCCTTGTACGTTGCATTGGTCATAGCCCCAATTTAGCGTCCCAAGGTCAACACCTCAATGAAGCGCCGGCAGAAGGAACGGCAATTCAACGTGCGTTTTCAAACCCGGGTGATGCGTGGGGTGTATTGCGCGAAGAGAAACGCGAACGCCGATGGGATGGAGTGTAGGAGGGTATGTCGGTTGGACTCCCCATTGTGGTGGAATCCGGCTTGACAAACGGTCCGCGCGCTGCAAGATTAGGAATCATGCCGGGCGTGAGAGCACCCTCCCCACGCAATCGCCGTGGAACAGCCCCCCTGAACCAATTTATGCGATGATTTGTCGTCCGGCTTGGTCGTCAATGCCAGTAAGCTTGCACAATCTGGTGAAGCTGCGGCCTTTGGAGAATCCGTCCCTTTGATATTTTTCGCCGATGGGCACATTTTCAATTAAGAGAAGGAGTAGGCTGATGATTGTGACGCAATCGACCACTCGGATCGTCGTTTTGACGGCTTTGGTTTTGGTGGTTGTCGCATTCGTTTCGGTGGCCGCGGCCGCAGAGGCCGAGCCGCCGGCGGCGCCGCCCGTCTCGCAATTTGCCCCGGCCGAGGATCTGGTGGGCCAGGTCAAATATTACCTGAAACGTCTCGAGCAGGCGGTCGAAACCGAGGACGACTACAAGGACTTTATCGAGCGGATTGCCAAGGATACGGACACCCTGGCGGTTATTGCGTTGGCTCTCGGCCTGCACGACACGGACAACGCATACAAGGCCGCAGCGTCGGAGATCATCCAGGCGACCCAACAACTGGCCGCCGCCAAGGATTATGCGACCGCCAAGGTCGCCGTCGAGAACGTCAAAAAGGCAGCCACCGCGAAAACGGCTGATGCTAGCAATATAAAATGGGAAAAAGTCGCCTCGCTCAAGCAGCTCATGCTGGCCGTGCCCCCGATCAACACCCAGTTGAAGCGCAACATCAAGCTTCGTCGGCCGAA
The DNA here is from genome assembly GCA_016933425.1 of Pirellulales bacterium. Classification (GTDB taxonomy): domain Bacteria; phylum Planctomycetota; class Planctomycetia; order Pirellulales; family Thermoguttaceae; genus UBA11386. Next base: position 3,252 of record JAFGAY010000146.1, on the reverse strand, counting down.
GCGCGACGGACCGAAAGCGGCGGGCCGCGCGGCGGTCATCGCCGTGATTGGCCAGGCGGCCCTCTATCATAGCGACGACACCGAGAAGCCCGAGCTGGCCGAGAAGTGGTATGATTATTGTTTCCACATGCGCGACGCGGCCGCCGAGGCCAATGCCGCCGCCCGGCGGACCGACAAAGCGGCCGTACCCGCGGCGATGGAAAAATTGGCAAAAAGTTGCGATGATTGCCATACGGTCTTCCATCAAGAGGCCCTGGGCAAGGAAGACGTCGAGGAAGAGGACGACTGAGCCCCTCTGTAGTGTTATTTATTGCACATTCGGTCTATTTTCCACTTCCGTCAGGCGTGGGGTTCGCTATGATGCAAAATATTCGTTGAAGCGGCTCCTCAATGTTTTCTCGCTCCCCACGAATGCATGGTTGGACCACGGGAGCCAACCGGCGGTTCTAGTTCCACGTCAAATGCGCGGGAGCTTTGTCCATGCCCGAACCACGTGAACACGCCGAGAACCGGAACGTCATCGAGCGCGTTTTGCGCCACATACCGGGTTTTCGGGGCTACCTTGAAAAGGAATATCGCCGCGAGAGCGACGAACTCCAGCGCCAATGGTTGGCGGATCGGCTTCAGCGGTCGAAGCGGGCCATTGACGACGCGGTCCGACCGCTGGTTGACGCGGGCCAGATCGAACTTTTACCGCAGGTGGACCGTCTGCGGAGCCGGTTGGACAAGTTCATCTGGCAGTTGCGCAGCGCCATGGAGGGTTACTCGGGATTCTTCGATCTGGTGCGTGTCGACGAGGCCGTGTTGGATCGGGTTTATGAACTCGACGTGGCCGTGATGGACGACGTCCAGTCGTTGGCCGAGGCGATCGAAGCCCTGCCGGCGCGTGGCAAGGAGTTGGCCGCGGCCCTGCCCGAGCTGCTCAACCAAATCGACAACGTCGAATCCCAATGGTCGTCCCGAGCCGAAATTCTCAAAGGCTTGGAGTAACTTGGCCCTCTAATCCCTAATCCCTACCCTGCCATGCGAATGGAAGTCCTTCAATTCTTCGATGAAACGGGCCAGTCGATCGTCCAGCGGATTCCTCCCGGGGGATCGGCCGATATTAAGATTGGGGCGCAACTGATCGTTCAGGAAACTCAGGAGGCGATTTTTTTCCGCGACGGGAAGGCCCTCGACACGTTCGGTGCGGGCCGTCACACGTTGACGACGGCCAACGTTCCGTTGATCACGCGGATATTGACCATACCCTGGGAAAAATCGCCTTTCCAGTGCCAGGTCTACTTTATTGGCCGGCAGACGTTTATTGACCAGAAATGGGGCACCCGGCAGCCGATCACTTTCCGCGACGCCGATTTTGGCATGGTCCGCCTTCGGAGTTTTGGAAAATTTTCGTTCCGCGTGGTCGACAGTCCGCTGCTGGTCAACACGCTGGTCGGCACGCAAGGCAAGTACACGACCGAAGAGGTTTCGTCGTTTCTCAAGGACCTCATCGTTGCGCGGCTGACCGATTTGCTGGGGACGTTGGGTGCATGCATTCTCGACTTGCCGGCCAAGTATGACGAAATCGCCGGCGCGACCCGAGTCCGCGTGGCCGAGGAATTCGCCAAGTACGGTCTCGAGTTGGTCGACTTTTTCATCAACGCGATAACCCCGCCCGAGGAAGTTCAAAAGGCCATCGACGCTCGAAGCGCCATGGGCGCGGTCGGCGACCTGAACGCTTTCATGAAGTTCCAGGCCGCCAATAGCATGGCCCGGCTGGCCGAACAAGGCGGAGGCGGCGGGCCGGCCGGCGGGGCGATGGGCATGGGGCTTGGCGCGGGCTTCGGCATGATGATGCCCGGCATGATCCAGCAATCCATGCAACAAGGCGCGACGCCCGCCGCGACGGCTCCTCAATCGCCCGTCGACAGCCGGCAAAGTTCGCCGGCGGCGGCCGTGGGGGTGGCCGGAGCGATGGGCGCCGCGGCCGGCGGTCCCGACTTCGACAATCTGACCGCCGCCGTGACCGATCCCAAGGCCGTCGTCCGCGCCGTGGTGGTCGCCGCCGGCCATACACTCGAAGAATCGGGCGACACCTGGAAAGTCACCGTTCCGATCGGCACGCTCCGCAAGCAACTGGTCACCATTGAATTCGGCCGGACCGACGCGACCGGTCACTCGATCGTCAAGTACTGGTCGATCTGCGGGCCGGCTCTGTCGGGCAACGCCATGGCTTTGTTGCGCTACAACGACGAGATGCTTCACGGTGCGTTCGCCGTTCGCCAGATCGACGGCGTCGAAATGGTGGTTGTCCAGGCCAATCAAATGGCCGAAACCCTCGACGCCATGGACACTAGCCGCCTTCTGTCGGCGATTGCCTGGCAGGCCGACAAAGTCGAACAAAAACTCGTCGGCGGCGATGATAACTGACAACACGCGACACGCGGCAAAGTGCGACGCCAGGCAAGCCCCCGCTCTGGAAGGGTTACAAGCTCTACCTTCCACCCAGTCGGGCAGTTAGTGCACCTGGTTTCCATGGTGGTTATACTAAAGAGTGCCCCGTAGGTCAGGCTGTGCCTGACAATGCGTCTTCAGACGCCCCCCACGGGCGACGTTCCCGCCCAACCTTCCCTCGCCTGGCAAGAACCCATCCATGGCTTGCACGAGACCGGTCGTATTTGTTTTCTATTCCGTCGTGGCCTCGACTATTGTCGCCTGGCTAGCGATCATCAACGCGGCTGGAGCGATGGACCGCGTTGTTATCGACCAGGCCGGCGCGCGGCGCGAGGTCGAGGGTCGAATCGTGGTCGAGGCGTCCGACGGCGGCTTGTTGCTGTTGGGTCGCGACGGCGTGTTGTGGCGAGTCGAGGTGAAGCAAATTGTCTCGCGGACCAGCGACGATCGTCCCTTCGCGCCGTTATCGCGCGACGAGTTGGCCGAGAAACTGCTGGCTGAGTTTCCGCCGGGATTCGAAGCCCACAAAACGGCCCATTACGTGGTCCTTTACAACGGCTCGCAGGCTTATGCCCGATGGTGCGGCGCTCTTTTCGAGCGTCTTTATCGCGGATTCGCCAATTACTGGCGAAACCAGGGATTCCGGCTGCCCGAGCCGGAGTTTCCGTTGGTGGCCGTTGTGTTTGGCGATCGGAATTCCTATCTTCGTCATGCTCGAAGGGAACTTGGCCCGTCGGCCGCGTCGATAGTTGGCTATTATCACATGGAAACCAACCGGATGACGATGTGCGATTTGACGGGCATTTCGTCGTTGGC
>JAFGAY010000145.1 GCA_016933425.1 Pirellulales bacterium | reverse complement strand
GTTATTCCCGTCATTCCCCCCGACTTGCGCCCGCTGGTTCTGCTCGACTCGGGCAATTTCGCCACGAGCGACTTGAACGACCTGTACCGCCGAATCATCAACCGCAATAACCGGCTCAAGAAGCTGGTCGACCTGAACGCGCCGGAAGTCATCATCCGCAACGAGAAGCGGATGCTCCAGCAATCGGTCGACGCCCTGTTCGACAACAACCGCTGCAAGCGGCCCGTGCTCGGCAGCAGCAATCGCCCGCTGAAATCCCTGACCGACATGATCAAGGGCAAACAGGGCCGGTTCCGCGAAAACCTGCTGGGCAAGCGCGTCGACTATTCGGCCCGAAGCGTCATCGTCGTCGGACCGACGCTCCGGTTGCACCAGTGCGGGCTGCCGAAGAAGATCGCGCTCGAGCTGTACCAACCCTTTATCATCCGGCGGCTAAAGGAGCTGGGCCACGCCGATACGATCAAAAGCGCCAAAAAGATGCTCGAGCGCAAGGACGAGGAGGTCTGGGATATCCTCGAAGAGGTGATCTACAACCGCCCGGTCCTCCTGAATCGCGCTCCGACGCTTCACCGGATGGGCATTCAGGCATTCGAGCCGGTGCTGGTCGAGGGGAACGCCATCAAACTGCACCCGCTGGTCTGCAAGGGTTTCAACGCCGACTTCGACGGCGACCAGATGGCCGTCCATTTGCCCCTGTCGCTGGAAGCCCAGGTCGAGGCCCACACGCTGTTGATGTCGACAAACAACATTTTCAGCCCAGCCAACGGTTCGCCGATCATCAGTCCGTCGCAAGACGTCGTGATGGGCTGTTACTATCTGACCCAAGCGCTGTCCGACCGTCGCGGCGACGGGATGTCGTTCTCCTCGCTCGAGGAGGTCGAATTGGCTTATTCCTTGGGCATTGTCGACACGCACGCCGAGATTAAGGTCCGGTTGCCCGCCGATCAAACCGTGAAAAGCCACCGGGAGCACAAGCCGGGCGAGCTGCTGCGGACGACCGTCGGCCGCGTGCTGTTCAACGACATGCTGCCCGAGGGCATGCCCTTCTACAACTTGCCGATGCGCAACCGCGAGCTGGCCGGCGTGATTTCGGACTGCTACGCGATTCTCGGCCGCCGGGCAACGATCGACTTGTTGGACGACATGAACCAGCTCGGATTCCGCGAAAGCACCCGGAGCGGATTGTCGTTCGCAACCGACGATCTCATCACGCCGCCGATGAAGTCGAAGATCATCGCCGCCACCGAAAAGGCCGTGATGCGAATCATGAAGCACTATCAGAAGGGCGTTATCGCCGACGGCGAACGCTACAACCAGGTGCTCGACGCGTGGACCCACGCCCGCGAACAAATCACCGCCGAAATGATGACGGTGCTGGAAAACGACCGCCGCGCGCCCGGCTACGTCAACCCGATCTTCCTCATGGCTCACTCCGGCGCCCGAGGCGGCGTCGAACAAATCCGCCAGTTGGCCGGCATGCGCGGGTTGATGGCCAAGCCGTCGGGCAAAATCATCGAAACGCCCATTAAGGCCAATTTCCGCGAGGGGCTCAACGTGCTCGAGTACTTCAGCTCGACCCACGGCGCCCGAAAGGGTCTGGCCGACACGGCCCTGAAAACGGCCGACTCGGGATACCTGACGCGCAAACTGGCCGACGTCGCCCAAAACGTCGTCGTGACGACGCACGACTGCGGCACGACCCAGGGCATTACCAAGGGCGTCATCTATCGCGGCGAGAAAGTCGAAGTCGGACTGGCCGATTCGGTTTACGGCCGGGTCAGCCGGGCCAACATCGTCAACCCCATCACCGACGAAGTGATCGTTCGTGAAGGCGAACTCATCACCCGATCAATCGCCCGAAAAATCGAGGAACTCGGCCTCGAGAAAATCCAGGTGCGAAGCCCGATGACGTGCGATTCGTCGCTGGGCGTTTGCGCGTTGTGCTACGGGATGGATCTGTCGACCGGCTCGCTGGTCGAGCAGGGCATGGCCGTCGGCATCATCGCCGCGCAGAGCATCGGCGAGCCGGGCACCCAGTTGACGATGCGGACGTTTCACATCGGCGGCATCGCGGCCCGAGCCGTCGAGGAATCGGAAATCCGCGCCAAGAAAGGCGGCGTAGTCCAGTTTACCAGGCTCAAAGTGGTGCGCAACGACGCCGGCGAACAAATCGTCCTGACGCGCAACGGCGAAATCGTGATCCTCGATACGCGTGGACGCGAACTCGAGCAATACGAAATTCCCGCCGGCGCGCAATTGCTGGTCGAGGAAAACCAAGAAGTCGGCCCCGGCGCCTCGCTTTGCCGCTGGGACCCGCACAGCATCCCGATCCTGGCCGAGGTGGGCGGACGCTGCCGGTATGAAGACATCATCGAAGGCGAGACGATGCGCATCGAAAAGGACCCCGGCGGCCACGTCCGCCGCCTGGTCATGGAGCACAAGGGCGATCTCCACCCGCAAATCGTGCTCGAGGACGAAACCGGCAAGATTCTCGACTTCTACTACCTGCCCGAAAAGGCCCACATCGAGGTCAACGAGGGCGACCACATCGGCCCCGGAACGCTTCTGGCCAAAACGCCACGCGACGTGGCCGGCACTCAGGACATCACCGGCGGCCTGCCCCGGGTCACTGAAATCTTCGAGGCCCGAAAACCAAAGGAACCGGCCGTCATCGCCGAGATCGACGGTTCCGTCGAACTGCTCGGCGAAAAACGCCGCGGCAAACGAACCATCATCGTCCGCAGCGAAACCGG
>JAFGAY010000019.1 GCA_016933425.1 Pirellulales bacterium | reverse complement strand
CCGGCGAATCGGTTAGAATCGCTCTTGCCCCTCGCGGGGCTTCTCGCTATTCTCCGCGCCTTACTGAGTCGGATTGCGTGACGGACCAAGAAACATCCTCGAAATGGCGACTTTTTGGGCGACCCCGGCGCGCCGCCGCGTTGTTGGGCCTGTTGTTGCTGTGCCCACTGGTTGTGGCCGCGTTTTTGCGGCCGGACGGGCGCGGGCACGGGACCCATCAACAATTGGGTTTGCCGCCTTGTTCGTTCGAGGTGCTTTTTGGGCTGCCTTGTCCCAGTTGCGGATCGACCACCGCGTTTGCTTACGTCGTGCGAGGCCGTTTGGCGGAAGCGTTTCGGGCCAACGTCGGGGGAACCATCCTGGCCGGATTGTTCGCCGTGGCGGGGCCCTGGCTGCTGTGGTGCTCCGCACGGGGCCGTTGGCACGCTTGGGCGCCCAGCGGTCCGCAGGTCGCGGTTCTCACGGCGGCCATCGCCGTGATCATGTTGATCGACTGGATCGTCCGGCTGTGTCAACGATGAAGTGACGAGAGGAATTCAAGATGAAAACCCTCCCTTTTCGTTCCGTTGGATGGTGCGCGGCGCTGGTCCTGCTGGTGGCGGCGGCCGGTTGCACCGGCCCGCTGTTGACGGCGGCCTATCTGCTGGGCTACGGCGACACGCAGGCCGAATTCAAGGGGTTGAAGAAAAAGCGGGTGGTGGTGGTTTGCCGGCCGTTGGTCGAGTTGCAATACAGCAACATGAACGCCTCGAAGATGATCTCGCGCGGCGTCGTGAATCTGTTGCGCAAGAACGTCTCGAAGATCGACGTGGTCGATAGCCAAAAGACGGACGAATGGCTCGACAACAACAACTCGGACCAGTACAGCGAGATCGGCCGCGCCTTCGACGCCGACCTGGTCATCGGCATCGACCTGCTCGATTTCAGCATCTATCAGGGCCAGACGCTCTTCCGCGGCAAGGCCAACTACGAAATCAAAGTCATCGATTGCCAGACCGGCCGGATCGTCTTCCAGAAATCGCCCCATGCGTGCGTCTGGCCGCCGAACACGGGCGTGCCCACGTCGGAAAAACAGGAATCCCAGTTCCGCCAGCAGTTTGTCGGCGTCGTGGCCGACGAAATCTCGCGGCATTTCTACGCCTACGACCACCGCGAAAAGTTCGCACCAGACTCCCAGGCATTCGACTAGCAGCGGCCAACGATCCGCTCGCCGAATACAAGAAACCGGCTGACGGATTATGACTTTGGAAGATGGCCACCCCCCTTTCGTGAATTGACGGTCGCCGCGCGCCGACCTAATATTGGGGTAGGGCAATACGGCGGCCCAGCCCCATTCGATTCACACTCTCTTCGAGGTTCGTCATGACGCTCCGACGACAATTTCGTCCCTCATTGGCTGGTTGGCTGACGTTTGTCGTGCTGGCAATCGCGTGGTTGGGCTGGTCAACGCCGGCGCGGCCGCAGTCGAACGCCAAAAACGCGGCAGCCCCCGGCGCGGCGAAGTCGGCGGAGGAGCCGCTGCCCCCGGAAGAAAACGTCGAGTTGCCCACGACCGACGACGTTCTGCTCAAGGGAACGTTCTATCCAGGCACGCGGGGCAAGGACTCGGTTCCAGTCGTCTTGTTGCACATGTACAAGGGAAGTCGCAAGGACTATGCCCGGCTGGCCCTGTTTCTGCAAAAGGAAGGCCACGCGGTGCTTGTGCCCGACCTGCGCGGACACGGCGACAGCACGCAGGTCCGCGGCGCAGCGCGGCCGTTGGATGCGCGATCGATGCCCTCGGCGGCATTCGCGCCGATGGTCGAGATGGATCTTGAAGCGTGCAAGAAGTTTCTGGTCGACAAGAACAACGCGGGCAAGCTAAACATAGAGAAGCTCTGCCTGGTGGGGGCGGAAATGGGAGCGGTGGCGGCCCTCGACTACGCCCGGCTCGATTGGAGCTGGCCCGACCTGGTAAACGTCAAGCAAGGCAAGGACGTCAAGGCCGTCGTGCTCATCTCGCCCCCGTGGGCGTTTCGCTCGTTGCAGATGCGACCGGCTTTGGAACGACCGGATGTCCTGAAAAAAATCTCGACGTTGATCTTCGTGGGCCAGGAAGACAAGCGGGCAATGAGCGAGGCCGAACGTCTTTATATTATGTTGAAGCGATTCCATCCGAGCGCCGACGACAAGAATCCGGCCGAACGGACGTTGCTATTCAAGCCGCTGCCCACCAGCTTGCAGGGAACGAAGATTCTCGACGCGCCCGAACTCCAGGTGCCCGTTCCCGAATGGATCGCCTGGTTCATCAAGGTCCGCCTGGTCGACCAGTCCATTCCTTGGAAGAAGCGGACCACGCTGCCGGAAAATTAAAATCGAAAGGCGACAGGCTGGAATCGAGGAGGATGGGCCTATCGGTGGAGCGGAACCAGGGGGCGCTCGGGCAGCATTTTTTCACGGCTCGCCGCAAGCGGCGTCCGCGGGGGAATCTTCAGTTCCACGCCGATGGGCAGCGCGTCGGGCACCGGCAGGACTTCCCGGTTGGCGGAAAAAATCTCCACCGCACGATCGGCGCTCCCCAAATAACGCTCGGCCAACAATCCCAACGTGTCGCCCTCGGCCACCTTGTGGATGCGCACCGCCGGTCGGCTATCGTCGGGACGCGGCAAACGATAGTCGGGAAGCTCGATCACTCTCGATGCGGAAGCATCGTCGCCCGGCAAATAGGCCGCGGCAAGTCGCGGGGGAAGTTCGCTCTGTTCGAGCGACGCGCGAATCATTGCCCGGGGGGTACGCTCGGGCAACACGTGGACAACCTCGGCCGCCGGTGGCGACGCCAAATCCCCGGGGTTCCACGAACGGAGCACCGGCTGGCGGTGGCTCGTCGACGGCGCGGGCTTCGCCGGCGGAGTGGAATGGCGACAGAGCATGGCCACCGCCGCCCCGACCAGCAGCACCGCGAAAGCCAATGCAAATCGGGCTTTTCGGCCCATAACCATTCTCCACGCTCGACCAAAACCGTTTCGAGTGCCCCAAAAACTCGACACGCCGACATAGGCGCTCTTTATCCCTATCGGTTTTTCGGCGGGCACTTTTCGATCTGACTCCGGACGTCGCGGAAAACAGGCCGCCGATCCCGCGCGGCCGGTAACACGTTTGGCGAAGATGCGGGCGAGGCCGAGGCCGGTTGCACCGCCTGGAGAAAAGAAAACGAGCGAAGGGATTCTGCCGATCTTGGTGGGTGTCCAAGAAGAAACATTTGATTTTCCGTAGGTCAGGCTGTGCCTGACAACAAGCATGTCAGGCACAGCCTGACCTACGGAAAATCATGAAATCGGGAAGTAATTCCTGGACACCCGCTTGTATCGCACGGCCGTTATCAATGTTCCATGAACAGGTTTTGAAAAGGATAGTTGGGTTTCCCGTCGTGTCCGCAAACCGCCGGCAAGGTGGCACGACCTGAGCCCGCGAAGGGCGTGCCACACAGCATAAAGATTATCGAAGCCGCACTCGGGGCGCCGGACTTCGCTCGATTACCGCAGTCGCGCCGTCGGCGAGGATCGACAACCGCGCCGCCTCGATGACCAGTTCGTTGATCGAGCTGTTGGCCGGCGTGGCCACGAGCCCACGACGGTCGAATTCGTCGAGAACCGATTGTCGCTGGGCCAGTGAGTCGCCGGCCTCGTTGACTGCCGCCGCCGCGTCGACGAGCCCCTCGATCGAATCGTAGCCGTAGCCGATCGGCCGCAGACCGTCGCCTTGCCAGGGAACCAGGCGGAAGTAGTCGGGATTGACATGGCGGAAGGCCGCGCCGGCCGCGCGGTCCGAGTAGCCGTAGCCGCAGCCGCGAAACTGGTCGTCGTGCTTCAGAATCGTGCCGTTGGCCGGGCCCTCGCCGTAGAGACAAATCCCCTGGTCGTTTGTGCCGGGCCCTTCGTCGGGATAGCCCAAGCCGGCCAGTACGTTGAGCACCGCGCCGTTTTCCCAGACGACCATGCCGGACGCCCAAAGATAGCCGACGTTTCCGTTCGGGAAAGCACCCTCGACGCCGCGGACCGAGACCTCGACCGGGCGCAGGCCCGTGATGAAATAAACCAGGTCGACGTAGTGGCAGCCGACGTAGGTGAACGGATCGGTGTTTTCCCGAGTGAACCAGTTCTGGAAGTTCGAGTGGCGGTAATAGTAGGGTTCGATCATTCGGGCCTCGCCGCAGCGGAATTCACCCAGCCGGCCGGCCCGATACTGGCGCCGCGCCTCGAGCGAACGGCGATCGAAGCGCTTGTGATATTCGATGCCGACAAACAGCCCGCGGTCCCGCGCCATCTTCTCGATGACCTCCGCGTGTTCGTAGCGCAGCACAAGCGGCTTCACGGTAAGCACATGCTGGTCGTGTTCCAAGGCAAAGCGAATCACCGAGTCGTGCACGTGGTCGGGCACGGCCGCCACGACCAGGTTGCGCGGGGCCATCGCGGCAATTCGTTCACGATAGAGATCGGGAAACGTTTCCGACTCGGGTGCGTCGAGCGACGGAAACGGCTCGAACGTCTGGCCGGGAAAGGCCTCGGCCAGCGCCGGCGCGGCAGCCAGCGCCCGAAGCGGCCCCGAACCCAAGGCGCAAACCTCGATCGGGCCCAGCCGGCCCCGGCGCTGCAAGTGATAGAGCGAGGGGAGAATCTGATCGTGAGTAATCATTCCGCCGCCGATCACCAGCACGTCCATCGCGTCGCGATTCATCCGATCAACTCCTTCATGACTTCTTCCAGCACGGCAATGCCTTCACGCAACGGCTCCTCGGCCACCGTCAGCGGCGGTGAAATCTTGACCGATGCACCGGCATAGCCGACCGGCGCGAACATCATAAGACCTTTTTCGACCGAACGCATCACGATTCGCGCGGCCATCTCCGCGTCGGGCTCGGCGCCGCCGGGCTTGACCATGTGGAGCGCGGCGACCAGACCCTTGCCATGCACCGCGCCGACGTGCTGGGGCCAGGCAGCCCCGATCCGGCGGAGTTCCGATTGCAGGATCTGGCCCATCTCGCGGGCGTTTTCGACCAGGTCTTCCTCGGCAATCACGTCGAGATTGGCCAGCGCCGCCGCCGCGCAAACCGGATTGCCCGTGTGGGTCGAGGTCATCGAGCCGGGCGGATACAGGTCCATCAGCTCGGCCCGGCCAATCACGGCCGACAGGGGCATTCCACTGCTGATTCCCTTGCCGCAGCAAATCAGGTCGGGCACGATGCCGTAGTGCTCGAAGCCCCAGAACGCGCCGGTGCGCCCAAAGCCCGCCTGAACCTCGTCCAGAATGAGCACGACCCCGTGGCGGTCGCACCAGGCGCGGAGTTTTTGCATGTACTCGGGCGGAGCGAAGCTGGCGTTGCCGCCCTGGTAGGTTTCGCTCATCACGCCGGCAACCTGGCCCGGCGCAACGTGCTGCTCGTCGAGCGATCGGAGAAAGACGTCGAAGCTCGCGTCGGCCCCTCCGCGAAAACCGTCGGGAAAAGGAACCTGGACGATGGCCGGGTCGAGATTGACAATCCATTCCTTGAGGCTCGGAATGCCGCCGGCCATCTGCGCGCCCAGCGTCCGGCCGTGAAAGGCGTTCTCAAACGTGACGATCGTAATCCGATCGTCGCCGCCGAGCCGGCGCCCCTGGGTGCGGGCCAGCTTCATGGCGCACTCAACCGCCTCCGCCCCGGTGGTCAACAGAAAGACTTTGTCGAGTCCCTCGGGCGCCAGATTCGCGAGCTTCTCGGCGAGCCGCCCTCGCAACGCCGAGGGAAAGCAGTAGTTATGGACCAGGCCGCTTTCGATCTGGTCGATCATGGCCCGGGCGATCTTGGGGTGGTTGTGGCCGGCGTTGGCCACCAGCACGCCGCTGGACCAGTCGAGCCAGGCGTTGCCCCAGGCGTCGAAGACCTGGCAGTCGTCGGCTCGATCCCAGACGATCGGCGGCTGGCCGCTCATCGAGCGCGGCTCATAGCGACGAAGCTGTTCGAGGATGGGAATCGACTCCGGCACGGGAATAGGAGTCTGGATGCGTCGATACGGGGTTTCGACTGGGGGGACCTCGCGTGGCGTGAGATCCTGGCTCATCGGTGCGCCCATGGCAGGCCTTCCTTTCGCGCGCGTGCGCAATAAAAAAACACTCCACCCGGGCAACCCGGTATTTCGGGTTGACGCCCTTGTCGGAGTGCCCTTGGACGGCCGACAGTGCCGCTACGGATGCCGGCGAGCATTCGATTTGTGCCAAAGAGCGGGCCAAGCGGTCCGCCCCTTATTTGGCCGATTATACCAAGGCCCCGGAAAGCCACAAGAAGCCCCCCGCAAAGAACCCACCCCCCCATTCCCCCTCCCCCACCCCTTCACCCTTCACCCTTCACCCTTCACCCTTTACTCTTCACTCTTCACTCTTTACTCTTCACTCTTTACTCTTCACTCTTTAACTCTCCACCCTTGCGGCATAGCCGCGTCAACCACACAATAGCGGTTGGGCCGGCGGCGCGCCGCCGGCGGACCGCGTTCTTGACCCACGGAGTATGGATTTCTCGACCATGGCCGACCATCCCCGCGTGATTCTTTCGGGCTTCGCCGACGAAGCGGCCCATCCGACCCAGCAGGCCCAGAAATCGGCCGAGCAACAGTTCGCTGCGTTTGCCGCCTTGGGATTGCAATATTACAGCATCCGGTTTATCGACGCCGGCAGCGGCCCGAAAAACGTCATGCAATTAAGCAAGACGGAAATCCAAAAGGTCCGCGCGCTGGAAAACGAATACGGGCTGAACGTTTCGTCGATCGGTTCGCCCATCGGCAAGGTGAAACTGCTGGACATCGACGACGGCACCAAAAATCAGTACGTGCCTTTCGAAAAGTATCTGGCCCAGGACGTCCACAAAGCGTGCGAGTTGGCCCACGCGCTGGAGTGCAAGTTGATCCGCGGGTTTTCGTTCTACCCGCCGCGAGGCGACGACCCGCGCGACCATCTGCCCCAGGCCGTCGACCAGTTGGGCCAGATCGCCGAGGCGATGCACCGGTCCGATTTGACCTTTGGGCTCGAGGTCGAGACGAATCTGGTCGGTTCGAGCGGCCACCTGCTGGCCGAGATCCATCGCCAGGTGAACCACCCGGCCATGGTGCTCGTGTTCGATGCGGCGAATCTGGTCGTCCAAGGATTTTCAGCCGACGACGTGCTCGACGAGTTCCTCGCGATGGAGCCGGGCCTGGGCTGGCTGCACATCAAGGACTATCACCACCCAAAACCCGTCCAACGCGGCGGGCCGGTCGACGAGGACATGCTGGCCAACTTCGTTCCGGCCGACGCGGGCGACAGCGCCCATGAACAACTCCTGCGCGAGTTCCGCCGCCTGCTGCCGAAACTCGATCGCAAGCTCCGCCGGCGCGGCGTGCCCGGCGTGTTTCTCGACCTGGAACCACACTTGAAAGGCGGCGGCCAATTCGGCGGCTTCAGCGGCCCCGACGGCATGGGCGTCGCCCTGCGGGCACTATGCCGCGTGCTGGATTACGTCCAGATCGACTACCATCTCCGCGACTTCGACGACGTCAAAGCGGCACGCGGATTCTGACCGCGCGAAGAAACAAAACGCTGGAAAGAGCGGGTGCCGTGGCCACGCTTGTGTGGCCACGCCCTGGTTTTCGCAAAAAAAACATGCCCACGGCAAGCGTGGGCATGACACCCAAGCCACAGATGCGCTAGAGTTACGAAAGGGAATAAAAGGATAAGAAGTTTTCTTTCCTCAATTAATTGGACTTATCCCCTTTTCTTTCCCTGCCGTATGGTCGTTGCACATGCCATCAATGGATAAAGATCCTACGCCTTTTGCCAAAAACAATTACCCCAGACTGCGATTTTATCAGTTCAGGCTGCGATCGCTCTTCGTGCTAACGCTTTTTGTTGCAGTGGGGCTGAGCGGCTTTCTGATAATGCGCAAGGTGCAACGGAGGCAGTGGGATGCAACGGTTCCTATCTTAAAGGCGGGCGGGAAAGTGAAGTATGAGCAGACAGCACTCGGAAAACTACTGGGAGACCGCTCGTTCGTCACAGTGTACGTTGTGAAATTCACTCACAAATCAGTTCGCAATGTCGATTTATCTCGTCTTCAAGTATTAAAACAACTTGAGTGCCTGCGACTCGACAGTACGGATGTGGGCGATGCAGACCTAGCGTGCATTCAAGGATTGAATCAGCTTTTTGAGTTAGGCTTGAACAATACGAATGTCGGCGATGCTGGTCTTGAACACCTCAAAGAGATGAAAGGACTATACCTGTTGGTGCTCTCCAATACCAAAATAAGTGACATTGGGCTGAAACATTTATCTGTGCTGCCGTATCTATGTAAACTGGACCTTGGGGAAACTAGTATTACTGATGCTGGATTGGTACATCTCAAGGAACTGAAGCAGTTGTCTTTACTAAACCTTGCGTACACTGACGTTGGTGACGCTGGGCTAAGCCACATTAGTGATCTGACTGAGCTATACAATTTGGACCTTAAGGGAACCAGGATTACTGATGCCGGCTTGATGCACCTCAAGGAACTAAAAAAATTACTATTTTTGGATCTATCTGAGACGAGAGTTACGGGAGAGGGTGTGAAGATGCTGCAGCGAGCATTGCCAAAGTGCGATATCCAGCACACAAAGGGTAGAGTCGAGAGGTGGCGGCAGGGTGGCACTGACGGAAGAGGCTGAATGCAGTGTGCCACTGGCTTTGCCAGTGCCGTGGCTGGGTTGACGACGTTCCATTTTGTTGGAGGTAAAGGTGGGGCATGGCGCATCGGAAGACGGTACGGCATTTTCACGAGGCCGGGCATCTGCATGAGTTGACCTTTTCGTGCTATCGGCGGATG
>JAFGAY010000144.1 GCA_016933425.1 Pirellulales bacterium | reverse complement strand
TCTTTTGGCGTAGAATGGCACTGGACGTTGAAAACTTACTCGCTCCATAGGCATTGGGGTATTGTTGGATGCCAAAACGTCGCCGCGTGGCTTTGCTGATCGAGTCTTCCCGGGCCTATGGACGTGATCTGTTGCGCGGCATCGCGTCCTATGCCCGCGTGCATGGGCCTTGGTCCTTTTACCATGAAGAGCGATCCATCGGCGATCCGGCGCCGGCCCGGCTGGCGGACTGGCGCGCCGATGGAATCATCGCTCGCATCGAAACGTCGAAGCAGGTCGCCCAAGTCCGCCGGCTTGGAGTGCCCGTCGTTGATCTATTCGGTTTGCATCGTCTGCCGGGCATCCCTTCAGTCGAGGTCGATCAAGCGGCCATTGCCCGAATGGCCGCCGACCATCTTCGTCAGCGAGATCTCCGGCGATTCGCTTACTGTGGATTTCCAGGCGTCTTTTTTTCCGATGCGCGGTCGAGGCATTTTGAGAGTTATCTGGCCGAGCTGGGTTTCGAGATCCACGTTTACCAAGCGATCCGTCACCGCACCAACATGCATCTTTCCGTCGTGGAAATGCGGTCCTTGCGCCAAGCCGGGCATCTGGCGGCCTGGCTGAAATCCTTGCCCAAACCGATTGGATTGATGGCTTGCAACGACATGCGAGCCTTGCAGGTCTTGGAGGTATGCGCGGAGCACGACATTCGGGTACCCGACGACGTGGCGGTCATGGGGGTCGACAACGACGCGGTCCAGTGCGACTTGTGCGATCCTCCCCTTTCCAGCGTTGATCCCAGCGCGCAACACGTCGGTTACGAAGCCGCCGCGCTATTGGACCGGATGATCGAAGGCCGCCCGACGCGAAAGAACTCGATTTTGATAGAGCCTTCGGGCGTGGTCGCTCGAGAGTCGACCGCCGTGCTGGCGGTGGCCGATTCCTTGGTGGCCAATGCCATGCGATTTATCCGCCAAAATCATGACAAACCGATTTGCACAACCGACGTCCTCAGACACCTGGGAGTATCTCGAAGCACGCTGGAACGCCGATTCCTTCGCTCGGTGGGCCGAACGCCCAGCGTGGAACTTGCCCGGGCACGCATCGAACGCGTCGAGGAACTCTTGCGATATACGGAGCTTTCGCTCCGCGCGATCGCCGATCGCACCGGATTCGACCACGTCGAAACCATGTGCAGACTTTTCAAGCGATATACTGGAAGATCCCCGGGAGCCCACCGACGCCGGGTTACTGCCCCCGACGGACGCTAACCCGGATTATGCACGCGGAGTGGATCAAGGTGGCGGCTAACGTTTTGTTCGTCGAACGACTTCAGGCGGCTGAAGCGTTGCCGTTCCTCAAGTCTCGTTCCGACTTGCCGGGCTATCGCTTAAGCGGCCGCAGGGGGCTGGATTTTAGCACGAACTTCTTTCGGCCCACCGCCGACGACGTGAAGTCGACCGTGGCTTTGCGGTCGTCGCCCGACCCACTCAACGCGACGATGCGGCCAAGACCGTATTTCGGGTGGCGCACGAGCATGTCTTGATGAAAGGCGTCGGGCGACACGGACTTGGGAGTGCCCTGGCCGGCCAGTTCGGCGGCGGTCGTCAGTCCTAGACCGCCGGCCATTCGCGGCGGCGCAAAGGCCGGCTCGCGGCGACACTCGTCCCACTCGCCCAGCAACAGCGGCACCGTTTCGTCGAAACCAAGAATCTCCATCCGGTCGCGCGGCAGTTCCATCAGGAACGAACTCGGCACCGTCATGCCGCGCCGTCCCCGGTAGTCGCGGTCGCGGGCCAGGCTTATTTGCAGTTCCTGCTCCGCCCGGGTAATGCCGACAAACATCAGCCGGCGTTCTTCCTCGAGCTGGTCGGGCCGCTCGCGGCTTCGCTCGTGGGGAAGCAGTCCTTCCTCGGCCGCCACGAGATAGACGACGGGAAATTCGAGTCCCTTCGAGGCGTGCAGGGTCATCAACGTCACGCGGTCAATCTCGGTTTCCCAATCGTCCGTGTCGTTGACCAGGGCCGTTTCCTCGAGAAACGCTTCGAGCGGCGCGCCGTCGCCCGCGTAGCGCTCGTCGAACTCGCGCCCCACCGTGAGCAATTCGTCGATGTTGGCCAACCGCTGCTGGTCCTCCTCCATGTCGGACTGCTCCCATTGGGCACGGCAGCCCGACTCCGCCAGCACATGGCCCAAAAGCTCCTCGATCGGCGCGTCGGCCAGCGGTGCAATCCGGTCGAACAAAGCGACAAACTCGCCAACCAGCTTCGCCGCCCGACGCGAAAGCGAGCCGATCGCGCCGGCGTCGCGGGCCGCTTCCAGCAACGTCGCGCCGCGCGACCGCGCATGGTCGGCCAGCCGTTCGAGCGTTGTCTTGCCGATGCCGCGAGCCGGCGTGTTGATGACCCGCAACAAAGCCATGTCGTTCGCCGGATTGGCAATCAATTGGAGATAGGCCACGACGTCCTTGATTTCCTTCCGTGCGAAAAACTCCAGCCCGTGGACCATCTGGAACGGAATGTTTCGCTCGCGCAGCGCCCGCTCAAACGTGACCGACAGGGCGTTGACGCGATAGAAAACGGCGAAGTCGCGCGCCCGGCGGCGGCCGACGCGGATCGCCTCGGCGATCTGGTCGGCGACGTCGGCCGCCTCGTCGCGATGGGTTTCATAGCGGACCAGGCGCACCGCCGGGCCCTCGTCGTTCTCGGTGTAGAGGTCCTTCGGCTTGCGCCGCAGGTTGTGCGAGATCAGCTCGGCGGCCACCTCGAGAATCCGCTTCGTGCTCCGGTAGTTGCGCTCGAGCCGCACGACGCGGACGTTCGGAAAATCGCGGTCGAAATCAAGAATGTTCCGCAAATTGGCCCCCCGCCAACCGTAGATCGACTGGTCCGGGTCGCCGGTCACGGCCAGGTTGGGATGGTCGATCGACAACGCCCGAACGATCGCGTATTGCGCCAGGTTGGTGTCCTGGTATTCGTCGACGAGGATGAATCGATAGCGGTCGTCGAGCTGGCGGCGAATTTCGGGATTGTCGCGCAACAGAGTCGCCGTGTGCAATAAAAGATCGTCGAAGTCGACCGCATTGCACCGGGCGAGCAATTCCTGATAGGCCGGGTAGGCCTGTTCGACGATCACTCCCAGCGGATGACCCAAACGACCCTGGTACTCCTCGGGCCGAATCAAATGGTTCTTAGCCCAACTGATGGCCGCCGCAACGCTCTCGGGGGCGGCCGTCGATCGGTCGATTTGCTGCTGGGCAAGAACTCTTCGCAGGGTTCTGTGACTATCGTCCGTATCGTAAATTGTGTAATTTTCCTTAATGCCGACAATTGGCGCATATTGCCTTAACAGCCGAGCACAAAAGCGGTGGAACGTGCTCATCCAGACCGATTCGCTGGGCACAAGCTGGGCAAGCCGGGCCTTCATTTCGTCGGCTGCCTTGTTGGTGAACGTCAGGGCCAGAATTTCGCGCGCCCGAATACCCTCCGACAGCAAATATGCAACCCGATGAGTAACAACCCGGGTTTTTCCGCTTCCCGGACCAGCCAGGACAAGCAACGGGCCTTCAACGTGCCGCACGGCATCGCACTGGGCGGGAGTCAGGCTATCGAGCAGATGGTTCAATAGAACGGATAAGGGATTAGAGATTAGTACTTTTGGCGGGCCTCACTTCACAAACCCCATCCCACGAACTACGGACTACGAACTACGGACTACGAGCAACGGACTACGAACTACGAACTACGAACAACCAGTATACGCCCAAAGTCCCGGCGGCGGGAGCAGGCCGGCAGCGGGCTCCTCCCGGATACGGAGCCCTACTATCGTGGGTTCGCCGGCATTCGACTGTAAATTGGCTATGCCCCCCTACTTGGCGCAATCGGAAATCTGCTATACTGTGGCGTCGTCGAAGCCCGGACGGGCCCCGGCGGGGGTTCGGTCCCCAGGGCATGGAACGCAATTCTCTAATGTCGGGAGGGAACCCTCATGGCGGTCACACGCATTCCCATCAATACCAAGGGCGACGAGGCGAAGGATCTACGAACCAAGCTGGAAATGAGCACGGCCGAGATCGGATTGTCGGTGCGCACGACCAACTGCTTGGAAGAGCGAGGCATCTTCACGGTCCAGGACCTGCTGAATTGTAGCCGGGACGACTTGCTCGGCATCTCCAATTTCGGCGAGAAGACGCTCGAGGAAGTCTATAAAGCGCTGGAAGGAATCGACTTTTTCCGGGTGTCGCGCCGGCAAGAATGACGCGCCGCTTACGGCCGACTCATCGGCGAAACTCGGTGGAGACGGCAGATTGAGTCGCACCTTCCGAATCTACGAAAAAAAACGCGGAGACCGCCGCACGGGCTCCGGCGCCATCGCCGGGCTGGGCGAGGCTGTTTTTTTCGGTCTGTTCTTTCTGATCGGATGCGTCGGTCTGGTCGCCATCCTCGCCGCGCTGATCATTCCGCAATGGCGCGCGAACAATGAGTTTGTCGAAACCACCTGCGTCGTCCGCGCGAAAACGCTGGCCGAAACTCGAGGCGATGACGGCCTGCTCTACCGCCCCGAGATCACCATCGAATATCGCGTCGACGGAATGCCGCGCCAGTCGACGGGCTACGACATTTGCGGCACCTATTCGAACGACCGCGACGCCCAACTCGCCGCGCTCGACCAATTCGACGTGGGCGGCCAATATCGCTGCTGGTACGATCCTCTCGATCCGGAAAAAGTCGCCCTCGTGCGCGGCTACAGCGCATGGACCTGGCTGCTGTTGATCGTGCCCGGTTCGTTCCTCTTGATCGGCGGCGTCGGGTTTGTCTACCGCGCGTGGCACTGGGGCAAGTCGGCCGAACGCCGCTCGGCGACCGGCGCCAGTCCGATTCGGCTGCGGCCGGGCCACGCCGAGGCCAATGGCCGGTCCGCGTTTCCCGCAATTCCCTCGCCGGGCGACATTACCAACAGCCCCGGCACAACGCTCCAATTTCGCTTGCCGACGCGGCGATCGGACGCAACGCGGCTTGTCCTCGTCGTGGGCGTGTGTCTCTGCTGGAACGCGGTGGCCGCCGTTCTCGTCGTCGACGTGGTTCATCGGTTTGTGTCGGGCAAGCCGAACTGGCTTGAAACGGCCGTCGTCGCGCCGCTGGCCCTGGCCGGATTGGGTCTAATTTACGCGTCGTTTCGCCAGTTGCTCATCGCGACGGGCATTGGCCCAACGCTGCTGGAAATCTCCGACCACCCGCTGCATCCCAGCGGAAAATACGAAGTATTCCTGTCCCAGGCCGGCCGGTTGCGTTTCAAATCGATCAAACTTTCGCTGGTCGCCACCGAGGAGGTCCGCTATCGCCAGGGAACCGATACTCGAACGGAATCACGCTGCGTCTGCCAGAAAAGTCTTTTTCAACGCGACCATTTCGAGATCAACAGCCATGAACCGCTCGAAGCGCGATGCGACTTGGAGTTGCCGCCGGAAACCATGCACTCGTTCAAGTCGGCCAACAACTCGCTCGAGTGGAGCCTCGTCGTCGACGGCAAGGTGGCCGGATGGCCAGACTACCAAAGGGCGTTTCCCGTGGTAATCTATCCGGGCAAACCGGAGGAGGCGGCGCGGTGAACGAACCGATGGTGGTCATTCGATTCGACGGCAACGGGCGCGTGTACTTGCCGGGCGACATACTCTCGGGCGAGTATCGGCTCGAATCGTTCACGTTCGGCCAGATCCGCGCCGTCGAGATTTCCGTCCTCTGGTTCACCGAAGGAAAAGGCGACGAGGACATGGCCGTCCATGAGTTCCAGCGACTTTCGGCCGACGACGGCGATTGGATCGATCCCAGCCGGCCGGGACGTTTCAGCGTCGTGTTGCCCAACAGCCCGCTAAGCTACGACGGCGCCCTATTGAAAATCCGCTGGTGTGTTCGCGTGCGGGTATTTCCCCGCAAAGGCAAACAGGTCGTCGGCCAGCGGGTGTTCACGCTCGGCATGAATTATTGCAGCGCTTCAGCCGGCTAAAATGCTACGGAAATTCCACCCATCTTTTGGATGCTCGAAACACGTCGCCCTTTCATGCAAATGCGGAATGTCCCCTTCATCTTTTCCCAACGACGCTAATCCGTTTTCGACGCGATGCGTTCGGCCCGGGGCGATACCCTTTTTCTTCCCGCCGGACGTGGATGCTTCGATCCTCGTCCGACGCTTGGCCGATAACCAATGGCGAGGCCAAATCGTCGGCCCTCACGGCTCCGGCAAATCGACGTTGCTAGCCGCATTGTTCCCCGCGATCGAAGCGTCGAGCAAACACGTAGTTCTTGTCGAGTTGCACGACGGCCAGCGGCGATTGCCCGTCGACGTCAACGTGGGCCGGGTCGCGATCCGGCGCGATGCTTCACCATCGCCGGGTCATGACTCGGCCTACCAGCACGCGGATCATTCAAAGAAAAGCGGCGGCCCGGCAGGCACTGTTGAACCCGCCGGCGGCGGAACTCCGATCCTGGTAATCGACGGCTACGAACAACTGCCGTGGTGGCGGCGATGGTCGGTGCAACGCCGATGCCGACGATGCGGCGTCGGGCTGTTGGTCACCTCGCACCGCTCGGTCGGCCTGCCCGATCTTTTTCACACGCAAGTCGACGCACGGCTCGCGCGGCGCGTCGTCGACGCCCTGCTCGCCGGCCGTCCGGATACAATCCCCGACAATGAAATCGATGATTGCGTCCGCCGCCACGGCCAGGATCTCCGCGAAGCCTTGTTTGATCTCTACGATGTCTACGAGCAGCATCGCCGATGAAAGGCTAGATCGCGAAAGGAGATACGCCGGGTTGTGCGTTGGATCGAGTCCCTGTTTTGTTCCGATTGTGTGGTGGTTTGCACCAAGGGCTCATGGTAGAATATCATGCAATCGCAATTACCCCATCAATTACCCCATGGATACACTACCGAGGTCCCCGACATGCACCGAATTTTTGCACTATCTTGTCTTATAAGTTCCTTGATCATTACGGGAACCCTGGCGGCGGAAGGGGTGCCCGTCACCCAAACCGACGGCAAGGCGACGATTGACAATTCGCTGATTCGGGTCGAGTTTGATCTTGCCCGGGGAACGTACGATGCGGTGGATCTCCGGGACGCAAGCCGTGGTTTTCGCAACGCTCGTTTTCAGGTCGGCCCGTGGGATTCCAGCCAAAAAGGCATGACTCGCCGCGCGACAAGCCGGTCCATCGAAGATTCGCTGGGCAAGGGCCAGGCCTTGTTGATCGAGTGCGCCGGCAAGGACCAGCCGACGCTTCTGCTGGAAATCACACTGTACGACCAAAAAAGTTTTGTCGTTCTGCGTTCGGGAATCGAAAACGCGACGCGCGACTCGTTGCGGCTCAACGAATTTCACCCGATCGCGTTTGCCCAAGCGTTTCCCGGCGCATCCCAATTCACCGAGCCGCGCACGCTCAACGCGGAGGGTGGAGGGCGCCATACGTCGGTCGAGCCCGGTTTGGCCCGGCTCGGTTCCAACAATGTTTTGGCCACATTCCGCGACGGCGACCAACGGCGCAGCGTCGTCCTCGGCGGTCTGAGCTATCACGAATGGATGAAATCGGCCGGCGTATGGCCCAATGCCGACGTCCCCTCGCGAAACGCCCAGCGGCGGAGAGATTTGGCCCGGCAATTCGCCGCGGCCGGTGGAAATCTGTCTGCTTATCTCGATTGCGGACCGCAGACCGCAGCGGGAACGGCGCCCGGCGTCGAACTTCGCACGTCGAGGGGCAAGCCGTTCGATTTCGCCAGCGTCTTCGCGGCGCCTTGCTACAATACAGTCGCTTTCGACAATAAACAGGTCGAAATCGAAGCGACCGGCCTCGACCCAAATAAATCCTATTCGATCGGCTTCTCGTGGTGGGATTACAACAACGACGGCCGGATCGAATCGGTGTACCTTGCGGCCGGAGATGGGTCCGGCAAGACGCCGTTGCTCGAAAAAACCCTGCTCCCCGCCTACGCGATGATCCGCGAGCAATTGCCCGTCGAAAAAACATTTGCCGTCCCGAAATCCCTTCACGCCTCGGGCAAAATGAAAATTATTTTCGCCTTCGACGAGGCGCGCGCCCAAGGATCGAATGCGGTGGTCAGCGAAGTCTGGATCGCCGAGGTCTCGACGGACCTGGACCATAATATTCTCGCTCGACCGTCCGCGTTCGCGGATTCATCGGAAACGGAACTCTACCTCCACGCCGAGGCGCGGGATCCCGTGGGCCGCCGCGTCGACGCGGGCACGCGCTATTTGCCCGAGGACCGGTTCTACGTCGATTTTTCGACCGACGACCCCTTTGCCGCGGCCGAACAATACGGGCTGGCGGTCCGCGCGGCTCATCAGGCCAAGCCCAATCCCTACACGTTTCCGACGATTTGCTCGTGGTACGCCGGCGTCACGTTCGTGCGCGGCGCGCAAAACCACCCCGAAAAAAGCCGCTACGCCATCGCAACGACCAAAGGCCACGTCGAGGAAATGGATTTCATCCGAACGACCGGATTTTTGAACTATTCGACCGTCGCCATTCGCCTCGTTCCCGACAATTACACCGCCAACAATCCACAAGGCTGGTGGGACGACCGGCACTGGCAAGAACAAGGATTTTATACTCCGCCCTACGAAACGTCGAAAAAATGGGGCCAAGCTCTGCATGATCGCGGCGGCCTGGCTTTCACCTATTTCCAATCCGATCGAGTCTCGGCCGATTTTCGCCGCGATCATCCCGAACTGCTCCTTTCCGGCCATCGCACGCTCGACTACACCAAGCCCGAAACCCAGCGTTACATGGCCGGCGTCTACGCGCCCATGCGCGGCAACGTCAACGGCGCAATGTTCGACTATTGCGATGAATTCTGGTGTTTCAACCTGGCCCCGGGCGGGTTTCACGACGACCGCGCGACGGCCGCCTCGGTCTATCGGCTCATGTTCCAACTGGCAAAGTCGGGACTGGGCCCGCGATCGTGGATCCACGAGCGGCCCATCGAAAATCCCGGCTCCGACATGGCCGTCGGGCTGATCGACTCCCAGCGGACCTCGGGCGACACGGCCGACATTTCACCCGGCTTGATTGCCCGGAGCGGGCTGCGATGGTACAAGAATCGCGTCTTTTTCGCCTACGACATGGACAGTAAAAACTTATTGAATGCCTGGAAGCGTTACTTGCCGAAAAGTACCGACCGGGACGGCCGGCGCATGACATTGACCATGTCGTACGTAACGGCAAGCCGGCTTCTGCTGGCCAATTCGTTTCGCGATTTCTCGGCCGAGGCCATGTACGACGTTCAGCGGACGTTTCCCTTTCACGGCGAACCGAAAAGTGCCCGGCCGTTGGATGCTTTCGTGAATCCCGGCCCGCCGCGAGTTTACGATTTCGCGGTGAATCCCGACTGGCATCAACTCACCTTGTTCAACACGGACGGAAACGAAAAGGCCGAGATTGTCGTTCCCCTGAGCGGCGAGCGGGCGGGCGGGGCGATGGGGCTCGACCCCGGCGCGCAGTACTATGCCTACGACTTCTGGAACGATGCCTTTGTCGGCCAGATTTCCGGCAAGGACGCGATTCGGCAAACGCTCCGACCCGGCGAGGCCCGAATGATGTCGGTCCATCGCGTCGAACCACGGCCTCAGTTTCTCTCGACAAATCGCCACCTGATGCAAGGCTACGTCGATATGCCCGGCCGGCCGAATTGGAATGACCAGGGGAACGCGCTTCGCGCCACGTCGAACGTCATCGGCGGCGAGGCGTATGAGGTCATCCTTGCAGCCAACGGCTATCGACCGGTTTCAGCACAGGCGGAAGGCGCAAAGGCACGGATCGAACCGATCGACGGCGCCGATGGTCTTTTTCGGCTGATCCTCGAAACCCCGGAGAACGCCTCCGTCCCCTGGACGGTGCAATTCGCTCGCCCGTGAACGGCGGCGAACGCCAGGTCGCCGGCGGCCGTCAATCGACGGCCGCTAGTTGGACGCGGGCATTGTCGAGCCGGTTGGCCAGCAGCTTGGCGACCTGGGTCATGAAGGCATAGCCCACCTCGGGATGAGCCTTGCAAAACTCGCGGAGCTTTGCGCCGTCGAGCGAAACAACTCGAGTGTCTTTGGTGGCCGTGCCAATGGCGGTCGTCTTGTAGGGTTCGACCAGAGCCGACCAGCAGAGCAGATCGCCTGCAATCAGCGTGTCGACCGTACGCGCTTCGCCCGAACCCATCAGGTAACGAATATCAACCTCGCCCGAGAGAATCACGTGGAGGTTTTTGGCCGTGTCGCCCTCGTAAAAGAGCTGCTGCCCCGCCGGAAAGGTCTGCTCGCTGGCAATCATGGCAAGCGATTTCAAAACATCCTCGCTCATATCGGCGAAATGAGGATACCGACGCAGCGTTTCGGGAGAAATCATGGGTATCACCTCGTATGGTAAGCGTTGGCCGATGACGGTCCTTTAAGAAAGACGTGTTTTGATAATCATTCGGGCAACCATCCTCCCCACCGGGCTTGTCCCGGTGGAATTCGGTTTGGCAACTACCCGACCAAACCACCCTCATCCTGGCGCCGGATGGCCAAAGCGCCTCACACATGTTCAAGTACGTTCTAGGATAGCATACTTCATCTTTTCGAGAAGCGGGTATTAACCCATGCACCACGAGCCTGGTGGTAAATGAGGCAAAATGCGTCGACAAGGAACGTTAGCCCGCGTATTGGGAAAACGTCTCGACGATTTGGCCGTCCGTGGCGCGAAGGTTCACGACCAGGGGCATTTGGCCCATCAGGCTGTGCGTGGCGCAGCCAAAGCACGGATCGTAGGCACGAAACGCCATTTCGACCATATTGAGCAGGCCCTCGCTGACTTTTCCCTTGTGGATCAGCCCCTGGGCCGCCTTTTTGACCGACATGCAGATGGGGGCGTTGTTGTTCGTCGTGCCGACCACCAGGTTTACCCGGGTTAAGATTCCTCTTTCGTCGGTCCAGTAGTGGTGGGTCAAGGTGCCGCGAGGCGCTTCGACGCAGCCTACCCCCTCATTGGGGGTTTGCGTCGGCAGCACTCGATAGTCCTTGCCGGTGATTTCGGGATCCGTGGCCAGCTCCACCCAGCGTTCGGTGGCGTAGAGCAGTTCGATGAGCCGTGCCCAGTGGGTGGCCAGCGTGTGGTGGACCGGCTTGCCGCCGAGCACTTCGTAGAACTTCTCGTACTCGGCCTGGGCCAGCGGGGTGGCCATGCCGTCGGCCGCGTTCAACCGCGACAGGGGCGTCGCCTTGTAAACGCCCGAATCCACTCCGTCGACAAAACCTTTCCACCCGACTTTCTTCAAATAGGGGAACTTCAGATAGGACCACGGTTCGACCCGCTCCGCGATGTAGTCGCGGTAGTTCTTGGCGTCGTACTTGGCGTGTTCTTTTCCGTCGGGTCCGACGACGCGAATCTTGCCGTCGTAGAAATTGACGCGATTGTTCGCGTCGACCATGCCCATGTTGTAGGTTTTGTGCGTGTAGACGTCGCCGGTGATCAGGTCGACGTAATCGCTGTTGGCCAGCACGATGTCGTTAAAGACCTGGAGCGAAAATTTGGCGAATTCGATGGCCTCGCGTCCCCGGGCCTCGATTTCCTTCCGTTTTTCCTCGTCGATGCCGCAGCTTACGCCGCCGGGGAGTCCCCAGTTGGGATGCACGGCCCGGCCGCCGATCATTTTAATCAGGTTATGGCCGTCGGCCCGCATCTTGAGCACCTTGCCGCCGACTTCCAAGCCGACTTTGGCGATTACGCCCAAGACGTTTCGCTCGGCGGCGGGCGCGGTGGGCCCGACGACGAAATCGGGACCGCCCAAGGCGTAGAAATGCGTGGTGTGGTCGGTTGCGAAGAAGATGCTGTAGAACATCTCTCGAAGTTTTTTGGCGGTTGGCGGCGGATCCACTCCAAACACGCCGTCCAAGGCCTTGCTCGCGGCCATGTGATGCGCCTCGGGACACACACCGCAGATGCGGTTGGTCAGGTTGGGCATATCCTCGGCAAGCCGGCCCACGCAAAACCGTTCAAAACCCCGCAGTTCCGGAATCTGCAGATACGCGTTCGCCACTTCGCCCTGATCGTCCAGAAAAATGTCGATCTTGCCGTGCCCTTCCAGCCGCGTGATGGGGTCAACTGAAATTCGCTTCATTATCCGAATCTCCTAAGCAACGCTTAGTGGGCGTCCAAAATAACATTTGAGTTTCCGTAGGTCAGGCTGTGCCTGACAAATTGCACACCAAATTCTGTCAGGCACAGCCTGACCTACGGAAAATCATGAAATCGGGAAATAATTCCTGGACACCCGCTTAGAAAAAGGTTGAACGGGAAAAATGCTCCATAGGCCGCCGACGGCGGTCGAAACGCTATTTTTTCACTTCAAGATTCTTGCGACGCAGCAGGCTGTTGGCCAGCCCAAAGCGATAAAAACTGCCGATCGGGTCGGGGATGCCCTCCTCGATGATCCGGTCGATTTCCTCCGGGTCCTCCGAGTCGATGACCGATGCCAACGCGCTCATCAATCGGGCCCCGTGGTCCACGACGCCGTTATTAGGGCCATAGCAGCCGATGCACGGCGAATTGACCTGGGGACACCGGGCGCCGCAGCCGGCCCGCGTGGCCAGCCCGCAACAAATCAACCCTTGTTCCAGCAAGCAGACGTCCGGATCGGGGATGACTTCCCACGTCCGCTTGAACTTCTTGATCTTTTTTTCCGTTCGCGTTCGGGGACACTCGTCGCAGACGGTCGTGTCGCTGCCGATGACCGAACCGGGGGCGGGCAGCTTGCCTTCCAGAATGGCGACAATCGCATCCCAGATCCGGTCGGCCTCGGGCGGGCAGCCGGGCAGGTAATAATCGACCGGCACCGTCTGGCCCAACGTCCGAAGCGTGTCGTAAAAAACCGGCAGATACAGTTTGCCCTCGGGCACTTGCGTTTCGTGCTGGGGACGCACCTTCTGGGGATTCTCGGTCGACGCCGTTTCTTGATAGGCCGTGTCGAAGCACTCTTGCCGCGTGTGCAGATTGCCCAGCCCGGGAATGCACCCCTCTTGGGCGCACGAGCCGAACGCCACGAGCACTTTCGACTTCTTGCGGAGCAATTGGGCCATGTATTCCTGCTCGCTGGTGCGGATGCCGCCATTGAACAGGCAGACGTCGATGTGCCCGTCGTCCATTTTTTCGACGTCGTGGACCTTGCCGTCGCAGATGCAGGGCCAGAAGACGATGTCGAACGCCTCGGCCACCTGGAGAATCTTCTCGTTGATGGCCAGCGTCGATATTTCACATCCGCCGCACGAGGC
>JAFGAY010000143.1 GCA_016933425.1 Pirellulales bacterium | reverse complement strand
TTCATCCGTCAGTTCTTCATCCGTGCCCGGGACGCCGCGACTTGAACCCCAAACGCAAGCCTCCGCGAAAAAAAACGCCCCCGTCGGCGAAGCAGATCGCGATTCGCCGCGCCGGCTCGACCAGCGCGCGTGAGCTGGTCCATCCGCGTTCGGTCGCACGCCGGGCCGACGACCTGGAAGAGGTCCGCGCGATGCTGGCCGCCGGCGAAATCGACGTCGCCGAGGACGAGCTGCGGTGGTTGGTGGGCGGCTGTTCCGTGCTGTTGGAAGGACACAAGCTCCTGGGCCAAATCGCCGCCGGCGACAAAAACTGGGAACTGGCCCGGGCCCATTTCGCGTACGCCTATCAACTGGGCCTCGACGCCGCGACCCGAGCCAAGCACGACGGCACGCTCCCCTACGCCCTGACCGGCAACCGCGACCTGCACGAAGCCGGTCGCGGCCTGGCCGAGGCGCTTCTGAACCTCGATCAACGAGACCTGGCCCGACAGATCATCGACCAGCTACTCGTCTGGGATCCGACCGACCCCCTGGGCGTGAAAGAGTTGCGAAATTCGTAACCACGCGGCCCAACCACGTAGGTCAGGCTGTGCCTGACGCCAAATCTCGCCACCAGGCGCTACCACTGGCGAACGATCGCCACCCGGCGATCGCGGTTGAGCCGGTCGACGTGTTCGGCCAGGTCGGTCCATGGTTCCAGGACGCCGGGGTCGTAGCCGCCGGTGGCCGCGACGTAGGCCGATTCGTGGTCCGTGCCAAAGCTCATCCGCTTGAGATTCAGACGAGGATCGAGGAGTTCGATCGCGTCGGTGACGCGCAGGGTGAAATGTTCCTCGGGCAATCGTTCGGGCGCCATGCTCGAGTTCCACTCAAATCGCCGCGTGTGCCGGATGGGGGCTGGGCGGCGGGTGGTAATCAGACGCTGCTGCAACAGCTTTCGCATGAGCGTGCGGCACCAGCGGCCCACCGTGCCCATGACGGCGTGAAGCACGATTTGCTTGGCCGGCGACATGGTCTCGAACCGGGCCCAATGCAGCGGGCCGGCAACGGTGAGCGACTCGCCGGTTTGCTCGACGCCGCGCGATGGATCGTGCATCTGCGACACGGCCACCCGGCCGTCGGCCGTCTCGACAATCAAACCGGCGTCGGTTGCCTGGAGAATGGATGCGGCGAAGTGTTTGAACACGCCGCCTCGGGCCGTGGAAACGACCGTATGCGCCCCGACTGATTGGCGAACCACCAGGCCCGCTCGCGGAAAGTCGCGCGTCGAGCCAACGGCGACCGAGGAAG
The DNA here is from genome assembly GCA_016933425.1 of Pirellulales bacterium. GTDB lineage: Bacteria > Planctomycetota > Planctomycetia > Pirellulales > Thermoguttaceae > UBA11386. The sequence continues at coordinate 12,851 of JAFGAY010000143.1, read as the reverse complement.
ACCCGGCGTCGCGGGACGAGCCTTCAGCGCCGCCCGGCGATGGCGCGGCAGTCGGCGACCAGTCTTGATAGGCTTCCAGCAAGTTGGCCGTGCGATGGATGAAGAGCCGATCGTCGTCCAGCCGGGCCTCGGTCCGATGAACCAGGTTTTTCAAAAACCCGTCGGCCAGTTCGGCGGCCGCCCAATTCTCGCCGGCCAATAGCTCGAACCCGTGGGGATAAAAATGCGACGTGCCCCGGCTGCCGTAAACGCCGCCGTGGCTGCCGTCCGGGTGGAGGAACGCCCGGGCGAATTCGACCGCGCGCCGCAAGGGTTCGTCGAGCCGCGGGTCGCCGGTCGCGCGGCGAATTTTGGCCAGAAAGTCGATCGTCACGGTCTGATAGCCCAGGTCGGCGCCCCCGTATTCGTCGAACCATCCCTCCTCGTCCTGCCAGGCGAGCACCTGTTCGATTTTCGCGTCGGCCGCGCGTCGGAATTCGTCCTCGCCGGTCGCCTGGGCCACGCGCAGCAGCGCGAGCGCGGCCAAGGCGTGATGGTTGGCCAGCCGGCCCGACTCGCCGTGGGCCGCGATCCACCGCGCGCGGCGGCGAAACCAATCGAGCAGCCCGGCGTCGTCCAGCCCGAGCAGCCGATACGCGGCCGCGCACCCGGCGAGCGAAAAAACGGCCGCGCCCAGGGCCCGCTCGAACGGATAGTAGTCGTCGCACGAGCCATCGGCGTGGGAACTCCGCGCGGCGAAGCGAATGGCCGCCGCGGCCAGCTCGGCGATTCGCCGATTGCCAAAATAGGGGTTGCCCGGCAGCCGCGTCGCCCAGACAATGGCCAGGGCCAGCGCGCCTTCCTGATACATGCCCGAGGCAAAACCGCTCGTGCGATAGTGCCAGTATTCGCGGTCCATGCAGCCGTGGGTCGGCCGATAGGGATTGCGGTCGATCGCGCCGATCAGCCGCGCGACGGCCGGCAGCGCCGCGTCGAGATAGGCCCGGCGGAGCAGCGGGTCCCGGGATCGCGTCCTTTCCTGATCCGTCGCGCTTGCGCCGGCCGCTTGGGGCCAACGAACGTGGGGTTGGGCCGGCACGCTCGTGCCCGGCAAAAAGAGCCCCGCCGACAAGGTTGAACCAACTTGTGCCATGACGCGGCTCCCTTTCCAAGTCAATCAACGCCGATGCTGGGCCACGATCACCTCGGCCAACAGCCCCAACATGCAGGTCATGAAACCGGCCGTCATCACGACGATGTCCGATTCCTGCATGCTGCCGGTCACCCGAAAACTGACCACGCTTTTCAACACGCCCAGGCCGATGAGTCCCGCGGCGGCGGGCAAAAACACCTTCAACGGACGGAAATACAACACCATCCGCAACACCGTCCTCAAGTACGACAGCGTGTCCTTGATCGGGTGGAATTTGCTCCGGCCGATCCGCCGACGATAGTCGATCGGAACGTATTTCACCGCCAGGCCGTTGCACAAAAACGCCAGCGTCATCGTCGTCACACAGCTAAACCCGTCGGGCACGACCCAGAGCCAAGGCAACATCGCGTCGCGCCGAAACGCCTTCAGGCCCGTGTTCAAGTCGGGAATGCGGTGGCCTGTCAGATAACAAGCCAGCTTGCGAATAAACCACTTGGCCGGACGGCGCAGCCACGGCAGCGTTCCCTGCTCGCTCGTTCGGGCGCCGTTAACCTGATCGTAGGCCGGAAAATAGGGGAGCAGGTCGTTAATCGCCCCGGCCGGATAGGTTCCGTCGGCGTCGAGCATCACGACAATCTCGCCCGCCGCGCGGCGGATGCCGTCCTTGCGCGCCGCGCCGGCGCCGCCGCGAACCTGGCGACGGTACACGCGGACCGAACACTGCCAGCACGTTCGGGCAAACGCCTCCACCACCTCGGCCGTCCGGTCGGTCGAAGCGTCGTCGACCACCAGAATCTCGAACGTCGGCCCGCCGTCCCGGTCCAACGACGCGACAATCTCCTCGAGCACCCCGGCGAGGGCCTCTTCTTCGTTGTAGGCGGGCAAAAGCACGGTCAGTTTGACCGTGGTCGCCGGACGTGTGTCGGGCGACGTGACAACCTGGGTCTGCCATGCATCCATGAGGCATATTCCGTGAACTTGGGCTTCCTGGGGAACCCTCCGGCAATGGAGGGAAGGGGCTCTCGCGTGAACCGGGCATCGGCGACTTCGATCCCGTGCCACGCAACCCCCCCCCATCAACCGGATGTATAACACACAGGACAAAAAGCCCCAATCCCAGTTAGAAGAAACCACGGAGCAACATCCGCCAGAAAAGCGGCAAGAAACGACAAAGCCGGATCTCTCAAGCGAGACCCGGCTTTGTCTTGGGTCCAACCGGGGGTTGGGGCTTACAGGGCACGTCCCCAACACCCATCGGATTATTTTTTTGTGTCGAAGGTTCCGAAGGCTGCTCGTCTTGCGACGAACCGCGTTTCGGAAACCAATCCGCGGCCACTAGGCCTCGGGGGCCTTTTCGGGGGCCGCTGCTTCCGCGGGAGCGCACGTGGCCGGAGCGCACGTGGCCGGGGGGCAGCAGGTCTTCGGGCAGCACGTCTTCGGACGGCAAGTCCGAACGCGGCAGCGACGATGGCAGCAGGTCTTCGGGGCGCAAGTGGCCGGTTCGCACGTGGCCGGAGCGCACGTGGCGGGCTCACAAGTGGCCGGAGCGCAGCAGGTCTTCGGGCAGCACGTCTTCGGACGGCAAGTCCGAACGCGGCAGCGACGATGACAGCAGGTCTTCGGGGCGCAGGTCGCCGGTTCACAGGTCGCCGGCTCGCAGGTCGCCGGAGCGCAGGTGGCCGGGGCACAGGTTGCCGGCGCGCAGGTGGCCGGCGCACACGTAACGGGCGCACATCTCCGGCATGCCTTCGCGTCAAGGGGCCCGCCGAGAACGACGAGACCCACCACCGCCACGAAAAGGACGATGGCAATCAGATGCGTACGATTCATTCGTAAATCCTCCAGAAACAAGTACCGTAGCGTTGAGAAACTCTTCGTTGCACCGCCCAAATATGCGTTATTCGCTGCCCTTCCGACGGTGCAAGGAAGGAAAGCCTTTCGTAGCTGTGCCACGACGACCACTACGCGCAAGCTGCCCTGTTTAAGCTTTGCGGCTTAGGACGTGTGGTATTGAGTGCACAGCTTAGACCGTTAAGCTAACATGGCTGGTTCGTGTGTCAAGCGGGGGAGGCAAGGAAATATGTGCCAGCCAACCGGTGGGATTCTAGAGATTCTACGTCATTTGTTCAGTCAAACGTAGCCCACAAAAGACATCGTTGTCCAGCCAAAGTGCAAAAAAACCACGCATCATGAGGTTAAAAAACGGCCAAAAAGACATAAGTCGTTAATAAATAAGACCTTATAAATCAATCCCTTCGGGGCGTTTTGTCGAAAAAGGGAGTATAAAAAACGACTCCGTAATCTAGACAGCTTGGGTTTTAACTTGCGCGCCAACGACCTGTGAAAATCGGCAGATGGCATAAAATAAGAGGAATGGGTCGCTGAAATGCTTCTGGCTGTTCCGTAATACTCACGGACAGCAATAACGAACGACCCACACGCGTCAAGCCCCTGGAAGTACACGCCCAGTTTCCGTAGGTCAGGCTGTGCCTGACAGAATTTGGTGTGCAATTTGTCAGGCACACCCTGACCTACGGAAAATCATGAAATCGGGAAATAATGCCTGGAAACCCGCTAACGCTGCGACGGCGCTTCCGGCGATTGGGCTGGGGCGGGTGAACCGGCGGCTTGGGCTCGCCGGGCAATCTCGGCTTGAAGCATTTCCGCCTGCCGGACCATGTCCTCGGGATCTTCATAATTCAGAAGCAGCGGCGGCTCGTTCTCTAAAACAACTCGCGCCACGCCGGCGATCCGCCATCCCTCGGCCTCGTTGCGAAGCAGGTAAGTCGCGTCTTGAGCCTGCGTTTGCTTCGTGGTCGGGTCAGTCTCGATCCAACGGCACGCGACCCGGGCAAGCTGATCGTTCGGTATTTGCACCTCGCCCAACTCGAATCGGGCCGTGTCGCTTGCCGGAGGCGCAAAGGGAAGCTGTGCCTCGGCCATCTTGGTTCGGGCCAAATTGGTCAGCATGGACGCACAAACCTCGTTGTCGCCTCGCCGAGCGCCTTCGAGAAAAGCATGGACCGTGGCGGCGGGCCCGGTGAGCTTGGCCTCCTCGTTGGGAGATTGGTTGGACGACTCCGTGTTTTGAGGGCTCGACGCCGGGCCACCGCAGCCCATGGGCAATGTCAAACCGAGTCCCAATAGAACCACAACGAGCGTTTGATCCAGATAACCTCGCATCGTGACGACCTCCACCTCCACAGATTGTCCTGCCGAACGAGCGTCGAAGTCTCGCAAGAAAGGCCTTTTGGGTCAAGGCGAGAAGTTCGGCAACACAGCACTGGCCTGTCAACCTGCAGGCCGGGTCGTGACCCGGCGTCAAAGGTGGAATTGCCGGGTCTCGACCTACATGTTGAGGACGCTATCACCGGGTCACGACCCGGCCTACGGTGTCGTTTTTTGTGAGATGAGGCAATTGGCTGTCAGGCACAGCCTGACCTACGGGATGACGCGAGTACCCCATTTTCTCCAATATGTCCAGAATTGTTAATATAGGGAACGCGAATAGGCGTTGGCTGCCTGGTAATTTTTTTCGGTCATGTGGATTCGTGAAAGTTTGAGGATTGCATGGCCGATAACGACTCTGCCGAACGCCTAGAGTTTAGGCTCGCGCCGTCAGCGCGCGGGTCTCGTCGGCCCGGGGGGAAACATACTGATCCCGATCTGCCAGCGTGCGATGGTCCCATTGCGCGGATCATCGTGGCAACCAGACGTGACAGGAAAGTGAACCCATGAGTCGGCGATCCCCCTTCGTTTGGATTCTTCTGTGCCTTGCGTTGGCCGCGGCCACCGGATGCACTCCCCAGCAGCCGTTCTATTTGGGCGACGACGGCGATTTATCCCACTATAAGGGAATCGCCACCGAGCTGGAGGTGCCCGACATCGACGTTCACCCGCTGGACGAGGTAATGCAATCCTCGGCGCCGCTGACGTTGGGTAATCCCCAGGCGGCCGAAATATGGGATCTGTCGCTCGAAGAAGCCATGCAGACGGCCCTGGCCAACAGCAAGGTGCTGCGGACGTTGGGTGGCGCGGCCTTCCCGTCCGACGTGCTCACGCGGACCGGTTCGCCGTCGAGCCTTTCGGTTCCGACGGTTTACGATCCGGCCCTTCAAGAGAGCAATCCTCGCTTCGGCACGGAGGCGGCCCTGTCGGCGTTCGACGCCCAGTTTTCGACCAGCATGTTCTGGGAAAAAATCGACCGGCCGCTGAACCGCGTGTCGAGCGTTATTTTCGCTTCCGTCGAAAACCATGACCTGGGCACGTTCCAGTCGCAATTGTCGAAGACCAACGCGACGGGCGGCACCACGGGCATCGGCTACAACGTGGCCTACGACAACGACAAGGCGAGTCCCGTCGGGGGCGGTTTCGGCCGGCGGTGGCAAAGCGACTGGAACGTCGACGTGACGGCCGAGTTCCGCCAGCCGTTGTTCCAGGGCGCCGGCGTCCAGTTCAACCGCATCGCCGGTCCCGGAGCGATTCCCGGCTACAACAACGGTGTGATCATCGCGCGAATCGAAAACGACATCGCGTTGACCGACTTCGAGGCGGCGGTGCGCAACATGGCTTCCGACGTCGAAGTGGCCTACTGGCGGCTCTATCTGAGCTACCGCGAACTCGACGCGGTGGTGGCGGGCCGCGACGCCGCGTTGCAAACGTGGCGAAGAATCTACAACTTGCAAAAAGAAGGAGCCCGCGGCGGCGAAGCAGCCGAGGAAGCCCAGGCACGCGAACAATACTGGCTCTTTGTCGCCCAAGTCGAAAGAAGCCTGAGCGACGTCTTCGCCAATGAAGCCCAACTCCGATACATGCTGGGCCTGGCCGTGGCCGACGGCCGCCAGATCCGGCCGGCCGACGAACCGACACCCGCCAAAGTGAGCTTCGACTGGCGCGAGACCATGTGCGAGGCCATGGCGCGAAACGTCGACTTGCGCCGCCAAAAATGGCGAGTCAAGGAACGAGAAATGGAGTTGATCACCGCCAAGAACTTCCTCCTGCCACGATTGGACGCGGTGGGTCAGTATCGCTGGCGAGGCTTGGGCAACGACTACTGGCATGCCGACCGGACGGGCATTCCTTTCGACCAGGCCATGGAAAATCTCACCAGCGGCGATTATCAGGATTGGCAGTTCGGCTTCGAATTCAGTCTGCCGATCGGATTCCGCAAGCAGTTGGCCGGCGTGCGCTATGCCCAGTTGAACATCGCCCGCGAGAAATCCTTGCTGCGAGAACAAGAACTCGAGGTTTCCCATCAGTTGGCCGCCTCGATCCGCGACCTGGAGCGAAACATCAAGCTGATCCGCACCAACTACGAGTACTACGTCGCGGCCCGACACGAAGTCGCCGCCATCCAAGCGGCCTACGAGACGGGCACGATCACCTTGAACGTGCTTTTGGACGCGCAGCGCCGCGCGGCCGAAGCCGAAGTGGCCTACTACCGCTCGCTGGTCGACTACAATTTGGCCATCCTGGGCGTCCACTTCCGAAAGGGCTCGTTGTTGGAGTATAATGGCATCTGGCTGGCCGAAGGCCCCTGGGTCGGAAAGGCCTACTTCGACGCCAAACGACGCGCCCAGGCCCGCGACGCCGGCTTGTACCTGAACTACGGCTTCACGCGCCCGAAGGTCCTGAGCCGGGGCCCCTACATGCAGCACGCGCAGCCGTCGATGCCGTTCGAGCAGTTGGAGCAGATCGAGTCGACGCAGGCCCAGCCCGAGGAAATCCTCGTGCCGGCGCCCGAAACGTTGCCCCAGATCGAGCTCTATGAAAGTTCCCGGTCGGCGCGGCCGACGGCGACGGGACCGACGCTGAGCCAGACGGAATCGACGGCGACGCGCGGCGATGGCTCGGAGCAACCGGCGCCGATGCCGGCGGTCGCGGCGGTCCGCAACAGCGGCGAGGTCCAGCTTGCCAGCCATGCCGTCCAGGCTGGGCCGTCGATCGAGCGGGCCGAGGCGAATCCGACCGTCGAGGCGGCGGCCGGCCAGTGGAAGAGCGTTCGTCCGACGAGCACGCAACCCCAGACGACGAAGACGAACTGGCATGAATCTCACGCGTATTCAACGTCTGGTCAAGGTTCTGGCGCTGCTTCAGGCTGGAAGAGGATGTAACGCCCAGCGGCTGGCCCAAGAGTGCGAGGTCAGCCGGCGGACCATCTTTCGCGATCTGGAACTGTTGCGCGAAAGCGGGCTGCCGGTTCTCTACGACGAGCGCGAGCAGCACTACCGTCTGCCCGGCACGCAGTTTCTGCCGCCGTTCAACTTCACGGCGGACGAGGCGCTCTCGCTGATCGTGCTTTGCCACGAAATGGGCGGCCGGACGCAAATGCCGTTTCTGGCCGCGGCGCAAAGCGCGTCGCTGAAGCTCGAAAGCGCCTTGCCGGTTCGGCTGCGCGAGGAAGTGCACGCCACGGTCGATTCGATTCAGATCAAGATGCCGCCGACCAATCCGCTGCTTGGCCAGGAACCGGTCTACGAACATCTGGTCGAGGCGGTCCGCCGCCGGCGCTGCGTGAGGATTCGCTATGTGGCTCCGACCGAGGAGGGCGAATTTTGCACACGGCTGAGCCCCTACAGGCTTCTGTTCAGCCGCCGGAGCTGGTACGTGATCGGCCGAAGTTCGCTGCACCGAGGCGCGCGAACGTTCAACCTCGGGCGGATACGCGACCTGGAGCCGCTCGACGATAGTTTTACCGTGCCGCGAGGATTTTCGGTCGACCGCTACCTGCGCAACGCGTGGCACTTGATTCCCGAGCCGGGCCCCGACCAGGACGTCGTCGTCCGATTTAGCAAACTCGTCGCCCAAAATGTGGCCGAAGTCACGTGGCACAAATCGCAACGGCTCGAATTCAACGCCGACGGCACGCTCGATTTCCATGTGACCGTCTCGGGCGTGAAGGAGATTTCCTGGTGGGTGCTCGGCTACGGCGACCAGGCCGAAGTGATCCGCCCGCCCGAACTGCGCCGAATCGTCGCCGGCCACGCCCGGCGAATGGCCCAACTATACCACGGCCGGCCGGAGGATGAGACCTTGGAGTGATGGAAGATGGGGGTGAATGGGTCCTTGCCGAAGTTCCTGAAACGGCTACAATACGGGCAATAGAGCACCATCTTTCTCACGGATTGCTTTTTGCAATCGGAATTGCCATGGAGTCAGTGGATACTCGTTATCTCGATATTGTTTTGAATCCACTTCGAGTGTGCGCGTCATACAGACCCAAACTTGGACAAGGAGGCAAGGGTGGTTTGTCGCTTGTGGATTTTCAGAGATTATACCGAGCGGATCCCTTCTACTCATGGTTTGGTTTGGACAATCCACTGATGTATGCCGCGCATAAGGCAGCCGGCGGAATGACCAGTGTTTACCGTCAAATTGGCATCGGCAGCGAATTGCTTTTTCGCACCATCTTACAGGATCAATTCGGATTGACCGAGGAGCAATCAAGGTGGTCCTATTCCATCATTGGCGCGAACAAAAAGAATCGCAGGCTGTCACTCGATGGGCGAATAAAATTTGAGCATGTTTCAGACGCGCGCAAACGCTTGAGGGTGGAACGCTGGCTCCATAAAGTGTGCAAGGAATTGGGAGTCGAGAGTACCATTATTGACGGGCTCCAAGGCATCGTTTTTGAAGTTCGACAGGGATACAAAAGCAAGGACTCGAAAAGACAGAATGCCGACATCGCTAATGCGGCAACAGCCTATTCGAAAGCATACCTTCCTTGTGCTCTGATCATGTCGAGCCAAATGGATAGCGACATTCTTCACCGCTATCGTCTGGAGCGCTGGTCGATTCTGACTGGCGATGTTGCCGCCCGGTCCACCGTGGATTCTACCTACGAGTTCATGCGGAAGATTGTCGGATATGATCTGGCCGCCTTTTTCACTCGGAATTCAAGGAAGTTGAGGGATGAAGTGGCCGCGGTGTTGAAAACGCTCCTCTCAACCAGGTGAACCGAATCAATGGCGAGTCTTTCCCATACGCGTCAGCGCGCGGACTTGACGTTCAAGCACAATATGTCCGAAGCCAGGCATGGTTGGCTAAGGCTCACGCCCGCGTACTCCGTGAAGTTGGTGAAAGAGATACTTGCCGCAAGAGAAGGTAAATTGCGAGTTCTCGATCCGTTTTCCGGCACGGCTACCACGACGCTTTCGGCGGCATCACATGGGCACTCGGCGTGTTCTTGCGACATCAATCCGTTCTTGGTTTGGCTGGGAAACACAAAGCTGGCCTCATACGCGGAAGAGGTCTTACGGAAGACGGCGCAATTAGCGGAATCCATCGAGTACGGAAAAGAAGGAGTTTTGCCCGTGACTCCGCCGCCGATTTCTTTCATTGAGCGCTGGTGGGATCCCGATAGTCTGAAATACCTTTGTCGCATAAAAGCTGGCATTGACAACATCGATCATATACATGGCCAGTCGCGCGATTTGCTGCTGATCGCTTTTTGTCGGACGCTTATCGAGTTGTCCAATGCTTCGTTTGGGCATCAGTCCGTTTCATTTCATAAGAAAACCAAAACCACTCAGCGTTTGTTTTGGAATACAACGGGAATCGAAGGGGCATTCTTGGAAAACACGAGGCAAGTTCTTTCATCCGCGGCCGACAACCCAGCGGGGATGGGACAGGTCATGGAGTGCGATGCCCGACATCTCTCCAATTTGCCGGACGAATCTTTCGATTTACTGATAACCTCGCCCCCTTATCCCAACCGAATGTCGTACATCAGGGAACTGCGACCCTACATGTTCTGGCTTGGCTATCTCAAGGAAGCCAGGGAGGCGGGTGAAATGGACTGGCAAGCAATTGGTGGAACCTGGGGTATTGCAACAAGCCGTCTGAGCGACTGGATACCCTTGGAAAGCAGTTTTTTTTCTCCCACACTTGGCGAATCGCTTACCGCGATTGCCAATACCAACGCAAAGTCGGGGCCCTTGTTGTCCAATTACGTTGCGAAGTACTTTGATGATATGTGGCAACACTTCCGGGTTGTGTCCCGAGTAATGAAACCAAGAAGCGAATTGCATTATGTCATAGGAAACTCCAAATTTTATCAATGCATGGTTCATGCGGAAATCATCTTTGCCGAGATGCTTCGCCAAACAGGATTCGAGGATGTTGAAATCAAGCAACTTCGTAAACGCAATTCAAAAAAGGAACTATACGAGTTCGACGTCATCGCTCATCGCCAATAGGAAAGTGAACCAAGGGAGATTATAAGTGTCGATGTTCCTTTCCATCGACGGATGCGACGGCACCGGAAAATCGACGCAAATCGGCCGGCTGGCCGATTGGTTGCGCGGGCATGGCCGTGACGTGGTCGTTTGCCGCGATCCGGGAAGCACGCCGTTGGGCGAAGCCATCCGCCAACTGCTGCTGGACCGCACGGACCTGGCCATCGACCGGCGGAGCGAAATGCTGCTGTACATGGCAGCCCGGGCACAACTGGTCGAACAGGTCATCCGTCCAGCGCTGGCCGCCGGCCAGACGGTGATTTCAGACCGCTATCTGCTGGCCAACGTGGTTTATCAGGGGCACGCCGGAGGGCTGGACGTCGAGTCGCTTTGGGACGTCGGCCGCGTGGCGACCGGCGGCCTGATGCCTGAACTGACCATCGTGCTCGACATGCCGGCCGACGCGGCCGCCGCCCGGCTTCGGCGAAGTCTCGACCGGATGGAACTACAAGGCGATGGTTTCCACGCCCGGGTTCGCGATGGATTTCTTGCCGAGGCCCGCCGCCGCCCGGGAGAAATCGTCGTGGTCGACGCGAACCGTGACGTTGAAGCGGTGGAACAGGCTATTCGCCAGGCGATTAAACCGATGCTCAGCGCGAAGGACGGACCACCATGACCTGGCAATCCATCGAAGGACACGACCGCGTGGCGGCGCAATTCCGCCGCGCCTTGCAGCGAGGACGGCTGGCCAGCAGCTTCTTGTTCGTTGGTCCCTCGGGCATCGGCAAACGGTCGTTCGCCGTCGCATTGGCCCGGGCGCTGCTGTGCCCGACTCGGCCCGAGGCGGCCATGGACCCATGCGGCAAGTGCGCTTCGTGCGTCCAGGTCGACGCCGGCACGCATCCCGACCTGATCCATGTGGCCAAGCCAAAGGACAAGTCGTTCTTGCCGTTGGAACTGCTCGTCGGCGACAAGGAACATCGGATGCGAGAGGGGCTTTGCCACGAGATAGGGCTGAAGCCGTTTGCCGGCGGGCGGAAAATCGCCATCATCGACGATGCCGACTATTTGAACGCCGAGGGAGCCAATAGCCTGTTGAAAACACTCGAGGAACCGCCGCCGCGATCCGTGCTCATTCTGGTGGGCACCAGTCCGGCCCGACAATTGCCCACCATTCGCTCGCGGTGTCAATTGATCCAATTCGAGCCGCTGGCCGATTCGCTGGTCGCCGAGTTGCTGCTGGCTCGGGGCGACGCGACCAATGCGGCCGACGCCCGGCGAATGGCCGCCCACGCCGAGGGAAGCCCCGAGCGGGCCGTCGCCTTGGCGCGGCCGGAACTATGGTCGTTCCGTGAGACGCTATTAGCCCAAATCGCCTCGCGGTCGTTCGACCCGTTCCGCGCGGCCGGAATGGTCAGCGCGTTTGTCGACGAGGCGGGCCGCGAGGCGTCGGCGCGTCGCGAGCGGCTCCGCCTGGCGGCTCTGTTCGCGGCCCAATTCCATCGTGCCTGGCTCATGGCGCGCCAGGGTGTCGAACCGCCGGAAGATGCAATATTGGCGCAATCCGTGAAAACGGCGATGCAGGGATTGCCTTTCGACGACGCTGCGTTGGTCGCCTGCGTCGAACGGTGTCTCGACGCTCTCGAGCAAATCGATCGCAACGCCAACCAGGCCACATTGATCGAATGTTGGATGGACGATCTCGACCGCATTCGAGGGATGTGAATCCTTTTTGGAAGGAATTTCAAGAGTGCCGGCCGGACGCCGCCGGGCTGGCCCAACCAACCAAGCCGCCGATCAAGGTTTCACGCGAGACTCCATGTCGTGACGCCGAGATGCCCTGGTCACGACTTGGAACAAACGTGGCAGCGATCGAGCGGACGGCGGCGCCGGCGGCGCCCAGTGTCCCCGCCCCGGAGTGTATCCACAAAGAGGGCAATGAAAAGATTTCAACGTTTTTCGAGCTGATTCCCAAGCGTCCCGCCGATACAACGCGCCGCACGTCGCGACGGCCGTGCCCGGACAAATCACGAGGGAATCGCCCGGACAAAGCACGGTTCCCGCCAAGCCGCACGTCCATTCGGCCGGATGGACGGCAGAGTCATAGACCGTTTCGTCCGGATCGCAATCGACCGCAACCCAAAAGGGATCGTCTCCCAATTCCACCAGATCGGCGTGTCGTAAAAAATGCGTGCCCTCGGGCAACTCCTGGCCGTTGAGGACGACTTGCCCGACGACGGTTGCCGGTACGAGCACTTGGGCGATAATCGGGCAGGGTGAGTCGCCGGCCGGCGTTATCCGTACACAGGCGGCGTGTTCAACACCCACGGGAATGAACCGGCCCGTTCGATCCTGCACCAGCCATAGCGGGACGTCCAGATCGCGCTTCTGGCGATCCTCGGCCACGGTGAACCACAGAGCAAGCCTCCTCATCGGTTCCTCCTATTTGGCTTTCGCACGGCCAATGAACCGAGGCCGACCAACGGGAGGCCGGTAAATGGGCCAGATACGTTGGCAGAACGGGTCATTATTCACGCAAACAT